>JBKJQB010000190.1:0-8728 GCA_046594105.1 Thermoanaerobaculia bacterium | reverse complement strand
GTGAACGTGGCAGAGGCGACAATCGTGGCGGACGCTGTGCGAACCAACGCCGCCGGCCGTGCCGGCCTTTGATACAGTCTCTTTATGTCAGAGGTTCCTGAGGGGGAGTTTGAGCTGCCGCTGTTTCCGCTGCCGAACCTTGTGTTTTTTCCGCAGACCCGGCTGCCCCTGCATGTCTTCGAACCGCGTTACCGTCAGCTGTTGACGGACGCAGTGGCTACCGATCAGCGGCTGGGAATCGTGTTGCTTCGACCGGGATGGGAGGCCGACTACTTTGGCGTCCCTCCGATCCACGCCTGTGGAACCATCGGTCACATCGAGCAGGCCGTTCCGCTGGAAGACGGGCGTTTCAACATTCTGCTGCGCGGCGATGTGCGGTTTCGGATCGTGGAAGAAGTCTCCCGTGATCCCTACCGGAAAGCGCGGGTGCAGGCGCAGCCGCAGAAGTCCCAGGACACGGAGAAGGCGGCGGCGCAGCGCATCTGGCTGGCCGATCTGTCGCGGCAATATCTCCGGTATCTGCCGCAGCAGGACACCGTTCCGGAAATCCAGATCGTAGGGCTCGAGGCTCTGACCAATGCGTTGATCATGTCGCTGAACTTCGATATTCAGGAAAAGCAGCGCCTCCTCGAGCACGACGACTTGCTCGACCGCGCGGACGACGTCGCTCGCGAGCTGGAAACGAGGATCGAAAGCCTTCGTTTTCTTGCGCCGTTTCGCGGCGCCAGCAACGACCCCACCCGCAACTGATCCGGCACGGCCGGCGGCGCTGGTGCGCAAAGCGTCCGCCACGATTTTCGCTTCTGCCGCGTTCACTGAGCCGCCTTTGATTTGCTGACGACACGCGAGCGTGTCATTCGAAGTGTCCCGGATTTCCCGTACCGCTCATCCAGGCGTCGACCATTCGGGCGATGGTGTCGCGATCGGCGCGGGTGCGGCGTGCCAGAAAGCTCCCCACTGCCGAACTGCGAACCGACAGCAGGGCCGCGTTGAGAAGAGCGGGGCGGGTCAGCAGAGCGCCGATGGCCCGGCTCCAGGCGATGCGCCGGCCGAACATCGCCGCGTGATCGGTTCGGTAGGTACCTTCGATTTTAGGACGATCACTGGCACGGTCGAGAATCTGACCGATGGCGCCGGCGGCGAGGACGGCCGACTGCATGGCCATGGCCATGCCGTTCCCGGTCAGCGGATCGATCACCCCCGAAGCGTCGCCCACCATGAGGATGCCGGATTCGCAGGCGGACCGCGCTCGAAAGATGACCGGTTCGGAAGAGAGGTAGCCATTCTGGGCCGGCGAGGAGGCTTGGTAAAGACGATCGAGCGTCGGCTCTTCCTGCCGGAGCGTCTCCACGAATGAATCCCACTTGCCGCGAAGACCAGCGAGTCGCCGGGCGTGCACCAGCCCGCAGATGTTCGTCAGCCCACCCTCTACCGCGTTCACGCCGAGGTAGCCGCCCCGGAACGAATGAAGGTCGATCGTTTCGGGCGGGGTTCCTCCCGACGACGATTCCATCGCCCGGTAGTGTCGTTTGAAACCGAAATTGCGATGGCTGTGATCCCGCACGAACCCTCGTTCGAGCTGCGTATCGAAGCGCCCCCACCGGCCCCAGGCTCCCACGACCACGGAAGCGGAGATCGGCCCGGCCGATGTGTTGACGCCATCATCGGAAAGGGTCGTGGCGGTGGCCGGGATCTCCAATGCTCCCGCCTCGATTGCACGACGGTGAAGAAGGTCGTCGAGAAGCAGGCGCGAGACGCCGCGGGCAGCGTGGGGCAGATCGAAGGACAACGTGCGGTGGCGCCCCACCATCCGGCAGTGGCGGATGAAAGGTGATCCCGCGGAATCGAGGGCCGGCGTGAGACCGAGCGCCTCCACGATGGGCAGTGCATCGTAGGAGAGAAACTCCCCGCACAACTTGTCGCGCGGAAAGGCATCGCGATCGATCAAGGCCACGGAGAACCGGCGCAGGCGAAGGAGCGCAGCGAGGGTGGAGCCGGCAGGACCAGCGCCGATGATGGCCACATCCACAGATCGCGGCTGGGTCCCTTCCGACCCTTCCAGGTCACGCCTCACTTCCACAGGAGCAGCCCGAAGCGGAACGGGAAGAGCTGGATGGTCTCCACGCGCGACGCCGCCACTTCTCTGCCGACTTCCCGAGCCTCCGCCGTGGTGTAACCGCGAAGCACCGAAGCCGGCCCGTCGAAGCGCGTGATCCGCCCGACCAGACGGAGAACGGCCAGCAACCGGATCACCGCGAGCGGCATCAGATGCCGGCGTGTGTCGTTGATGGCGATGCCACGCCGGACGGCCGGCATCGCGCCGCGGAGGATGGCCTGGTTCTCCTCCTCGGTGAAGTGATGGAAGAAGTGCGCCGACGTGATGACGTCCACCGAATTCGGCCGGAGCGGAAGCTGCATGGCGTCACAGACCACGCGTCGCGCGCGGGAACGTTGTCGCAGATACAGGAGATGCTCGATCTTGATGTCGGTGGCGATGGAGAACACGGAAGGGGGAAGGGCATCGAGAAGGTCTGCGGTGCCCGCTCCCAGCTCGAGGACCACGCTCTTCGTCCGGCCGAGATCAGGAATCATCCGTTTCAGGACGCGCCGGTAAATCACGGCACCGCCGAGAAAGCGATTGATGCGACGCAGATCGCGGAGGGAGCGCTGCATGTCGGCAGCGGGCGCGTTGTGCTCGTCGAGCAGTTCCTCCTGGATGACGCGTGTGGGGATGAACATAGGTCGAGGCAGCGAGTCAGCGGCGTCGCCGCGCGGTCACCAAACCCTCTTCAAAACCAGCGCGGAGTTCTTGGAACCGAAGGCGATGGTATTGCAGACCGCCGCTTCGATGTGTGCGGTGCGACCGAGGTCGGTCACGTAGTCGAGATCGCACTCCGGGTCGGGCTGATCGAGATTGATGGTGGGAGGAAGTACGCCGTCGCGGATGGCCATGAGCGTGGCGGCCACTCCGGCGGCGCCGCAAGCGCCCTGTGGATGACCGATCATCGACTTGGTCGCGGAGCCGGGAAGGGTGGTGGCGTGATCGCCGAAGGCCAGCTTGACCGCGCGTGTCTCGATGCGGTCGTTCAGCTCCGTGGAGGTGCCGTGATAGTTCAGGTAACCGATCTGAGAGGGGTCTACGCCGGCATCCTTCATGGCCAGTTGCATCGCCCTCGCGGGCTCCTCTCCCGACTCGTCGAGCCGCACCCGGTGGTACGCGTCGCAGGTCGATCCATACCCCGCCACCTCGGCGTAGATGTGCGCACCCCGCTCCCGCGCGGTTTCCTCCCGCTCCATCACGAACATCCACGCCCCTTCGGCGAGGACGAAGCCGTCGCGGTCGCGGGAGAATGGGCGGGAGGCTGTTTCCGGACTGGCGTTTCGCGTGTTCGACACGATGCGCATCATGGAGAACCCGGTCATGACTCCCTCGGTGATGGTGGCGTCCGCTCCGCCGCAGACGATGATGTCCAGGACTCCAAGCTTGAGGTTGTGGTAGGCGTATCCGAGGGCGTCGGTCGAGGAGGTGCAGCCGGTGGAGATCAGATGGGAGAAGCCATGGAGGTCGTAGGCCATGGAGATCTCGCTGGCAATGGTGCCGATCGTTCCGGAGGGGATCGAGTAGATGGAAGCCTGTTTGGCTGCCCCGGCAAACCACAACTCGTACATCCGCTCGCTGAACTCGATGGCACCGCCGCCCGATCCCAGAAGGACGCCGATGTTCCGCCGGGCCTGTAGATCGAGGGAGCGCGGATCGAGAAGTGCATCGCGCAGCGCTTCATCGGTGGCTGCGATGCTCATCGGAACGACGCGGGAGACGTGGCGCAGATTCTTGCTGTCGACCCACTGGGTGGGATCGAAGTCCACCTCGCCGGCCACTCTGGCCGGAAGGGACGAGGCATCAAACTGAGTGATCGCGCGAACGCCCGATCGTCCGGCCCTGAGGGCGGCGAAGTAGTTCTCGCGGCCGATTCCATTCGGGCTGAGGGCGCCGATGCCACTGATGACAATTCGAGAAGGAGACATGAGAGGGGGGATAGCGGCATCCGCGGTTTGGTTTTCTGCGATGATGCGACCGATTGGAACAGGCGCGATGGTTTGGAGATTGCAAAACTGGTGACAGAGCCTGTCCGGCAATGAAGGAATCGGAATGACCCTACGTTTCAGCATCCTCCTGGCGCTGTTCTCCGTCTCCGGTTCCGCGCAGACGCCGGCACCTGCAGCACCCCCCACCACCCCCGCCGTCCCCTCGAGCACCGCGGCTCCGGTCACGCAGTCGAGCACCGCCTCGATGGCGTCGCCGGTGATGAGTTCTCCGGCGCGCTCGGCGGACGAACTGGCGCAACGCAGCATCGACATGCTCGCCGGTGAGGCGTGGGAAGACGTGCGCTACATCGCATTCACATTCAACGTGGAGCGCGAAGGCAAGCGCCTGGCCTCTTTCCCTCAGCGATGGGATCGCGACACGAACCAGTACCGGGTGAGCGGAACCGACCCGAAGGGCAATGCCTTTGTGGTGATCCTCGACGCCGGCACGAAGCTCGGGAAGGCCTGGGAGAATGGGAAGCCGGCTTCCGGCGCGCGGCTCGAAGAGCTGCTCAAGGTCGGCTATCGCCGTTTCATCAACGACACGTACTGGCTGCAGATGCCCCTGAAGATGCTCGACCCGGGAGTGCATCGCGCGTACGACGGCGAGCGAACCGACTCCTGCGGTCATGCCTGGGATGTGGTCAAACTCTCGTTCGACGCCGGCCTGGGATTGACTCCTGGAGACGTCTACTGGGCCTGGGTCAATCGCGACACCGGAATGGTCGACCAGTGGGACATGAAGCTTCAGGGATCCAAGCCGGACGACGCGCCGTCGAGCGTGCTCTTTCGAGACTTCCGCCGGGTCGGTGGACTGCTGATCTCCACTCGCCGCGAGATCAAGGGGAAGAATCAGTTCATCGTTTTCGACGGCCTGGAGATCGAGGAGGAAGTCCCTCCTGCCGCGTTCGCTGCCCCGAGGTGAGGGCGAGGCCGGCACGGCCGGCGGCGCTGGTTGCCCAAGGCTCCGCCAGGATCACGTCCAAGACGTTCTGCCGCGCGCAGGTTCCTAGTGCAGTGTTCCCGGGCAAGAAAAGGGGCTGGTCTCCCAGCCCCTCCTGACTCTGCGTTGAATGGGATTACGGAACGTCGATACGGTTCACGACGCTCTTGACGCCTTTGACCTTGGCCGCGTCGTCATAAGCTTTCTGCCGGTCGGCGGAAGTGGGGAGATGGCCAGAGAGCGTGACCACGCCGTCGTTCACGGTGACGGTGAGACCGGTGATCTTGTCGGCGGCCATGTTCTTGCGGATCTCCGCCTCGATCGACGTTGCATCCATGCTGCTGGGGGTCATCTTGTTCCAGTTGGAGCAGCCGAACGAGGCGAGCACAGTTGCCGCCAGCACGAGGGAACCTAGAGTTTTTTTCATGTCGTATCTCCTGACCTGCCGGGAGCAAGCTGCGGGCCAGCAGGCGCCGGCGGGAGGGGGCTGAGGCCGAGGAGTCCGGCTATCCGGAGGGACTGAAAGAAATAGCGGCCGGCAAACTGCTGTGTTACAGTTTTTGGTGGTTCCCATGAACGTCCTGAAAATCCGGCTGTTCGGCGAGTTCAGCGCCACCGATCACCGCGGGAACGCGCTGGCGATCGGGAGCAGGCGCACGCAGGCGCTGCTGGCGTGGCTGGCCCTTCATGCAGACAAACCGGCGTCCTTCCAGGAGTTTGCCAGGGAGTTCGCGGAGGAAGATCCGTCCCTTCTGGCGCGCGACCTTCAATATGCCATGCGCTTCGTGGCCATCGATGCGTTGATTGGCGACGGAGACCATGTCCGGCTCAATCCCTCCGTGGTGGAAGTCGATGTCCTGCGCTTCGAGGGGCTCGTTGAGTCGGGGACGCTCCAGGCGGTTCGGGAGGCCTCCGAATTGTATCGGGGAGATCTGTTGGAGAGTTTCTCCAGCGGCATGCCTCGCCTGGACGCGTGGCTGGAAGAACGGCGCCTGCATTACTGGCGGGAAGCGGTGGGCACCATCGGAAAGCTGCTGGCTGCGCAGGTAAAGGCCGGCTGGTGGGAAAGCGCTGTGGCAACGGCCAGCAGGCTGCTGGCGCTGGACCCCACTCAGGAAGTGGTGCACCGCACGTTGATGCGCCTGCAACTGGAGCAGGGACGTCCCGACTCCGCACTGAGGCGGTATCAGGAGTGCTCCGACATCCTCCGGCGGGAGTTCCACCGCGATCCAAGCGCGGAGACCGAGCGGGTTCGCGACGAGATCATCGCCGCTCTGGAGAGGGCACCGGCGCCTCGGGACGTGTTCCAGAAACCGCTGGACCGGCCCGTTTTGATCCTGCTCCTGGAAGACGACGCGGTCTCCTCCGCGCTGATCGAGGGGTTCCTGATCGACGCGGGCTACGAAGTCGTTTGTGTCAACGACGGGGCGGACGCCCTGCTGGAGATCGGCCGGCACGAATTCGACATCCTCGTTCTCGACGTCAATGTGCCGACCCTCAGTGGCCTGCGCCTGTTTGAGATCATGATCCAGAAGGGGATGGAGACTCCAGCGATCTTCGTCACCGGTGTGGCTGGACCGGAGGTTGAAGCGCGCAGCCTGGAAATCGGAGCAGCCGACTTTCTCCGCAAGCCGATCCGCAAGGAAGTGCTGCTCCCGCGAGTCCGCTCGATCCTGCAGCGACGAGAGCACGCCCGCCAGGCCAAGTGAACGCCGCGATCGACTCGCGCATGGATGCCACTGAGCTGCAGAAGAGGACCCGGGCGCGCCACCTGGCGGTCCGCGAGATTCCAGTCCTGCGCATCGTCGGATCGGTCCTCCTCTCCTCCGGCGTTCTCATCAACAATCGCTATCTCCTCCACGAGAGCTCGCTGGTCCCCTGGATCGAGATTACCGTGATCCTGGCGGTCTACTGCGCGCTTTCCTGGGCCATGCTGGCCCTTTTCTATGATCGCGTGCCCTTCGACCTGAGCCTGGTGTTCCTGCTGGGCGATCTGCCGGTCTGGACTCTGGCGATCTACTACGCCGGCGCGGAGCGGAGCTGGCTGAACTTCATCCTGTTCATGCGCGTGGCCGATCAGACCCAGACCACCTTCCGGCGCTGCATCGGGTTCGTGGTCGCTGCGACGCTCTGTTACGCCTCCATGCTGGCGTGGATCATCGTGGTCGATGGACGGGCCATCTCCGAGTCGTCCATGGTGGCCAAGCTCCTCTTCATCTTTATGGGTGGTTTCTACATGGCTCTGTCGGCCCGGACATCGGAGCGCAGGCGGGCCAGCCTCTCCAGTTCCATCCGCATTTCCCGCGATCTGATCGGCCGCCTGGAATCCCAATCGCTCGACCTCCGCGAAGCGCGGGAACAGGCTGACGACGCCAGCGCGGCCAAGAGCGAGTTTCTGGCAAACATGTCTCACGAGATGCGCACGCCGCTGCACGGCATTCTGGGCATGCTGCAGCTGGCCATCGACAGCGAGACCTCTCCCGATCGGGTCCGCCAGCTGCAGATGGCGCGGCGGTCGGCGGAGGCACTGCTGTCGACCATCGGCGACATCCTCGATTTCTCGAAGATCGAGGCTCGGAAGCTCGACCTGGAGCCGGTCTACTTCTCGCTCCGCGACATCGTCGGCGAAACGCTCAAGTCGCTGGCGTTCACCGCTGCCGAAAAGGATCTCCCGCTGTCGTTCTCCATTCGACCCGAGGTGCCTGAGCGGGTGTGGGGCGACCCGCTGCGGCTGCGGCAGGTGCTGGTCAATCTGGTCGGCAATGCGATCAAGTTCACCCAGTCAGGTGAGATTGTGGTGTCCGTCTTTCTGCGGACGCCCTCGGAAAGCGACCCAGCCATCGTCTTCGAGGTCCGCGACACAGGGATCGGCATTGCGCCAGCGAAGCGCGAGGAGATTTTTCGCCCGTTCTCCCAGGCGGATCCCTCTCACTCCCGGCGCTACGGCGGCACCGGCCTCGGACTGGCCATCGTCTCCCGTCTGGCTGAAGCCATGGGCGGAACCATCGAGGTGGAGAGCGAGCTGGGGAAGGGCAGTGTCTTCCGGCTGGTGGCAGCCCTGCCCTCCGACCCCATGGGTGCGCCGCCGCCGATGGCCTGGGAACGGCTGCTGGCCGGCATGCGCATCCTGGTCATCGAGCCCTTCGCCACGTCGCGGGCGATCATCCGCGACATCCTGACCGCCCGGGGTGTGGAGGTGCACGCGTTTGCAACGTTTGAAGAGACCCGGCCGATGCCGCTCCGGCGCTTTGCCTGCCTGGTTGCCGACGCGCCGATCATCGGGTCGATGATTCCAGTCGTTCGCATCGTGTCTCCTCTCGATCGTGACCACGAGGCAGGGGTGACCCTGACACGACCGGTGGCGGAGCGCGAACTGATCGAGGCCATCGGCGCGGCGGTAGGAATCGCAGAACGGGGAGTGACCTTCACTCTGCAGCGCCAGCCCTTCAGTGAGGAGGTGCGAAGCGTGCTGGTCGTCGACGATCATCCGGTCAATCTGGAGTTCGCATTGGAGGCGCTGCGGCGGATGGGACATCGGGCCACTCCCGCCTCCAGCGGCGAGGAAGCGCTCGACCTCCTGAGCCGCCGCCGCTTCGATCTGGTGCTGATGGATGTGCAGATGCCGGGAATCGATGGTCTGGAGGCCACGCGGCGCTTCCGGGCGTCCGAGCGCGGCGGTCGCATGCTGATCGTGGCCGT
>JBKJQB010000170.1:0-2651 GCA_046594105.1 Thermoanaerobaculia bacterium | reverse complement strand
GGCACGCTGACGCTGGGACGTCCGGAGCTGGTCACGGTGAAGGCGACCGGCGATCTCTCCGAGAACGACATCGTCTCATTGGCCGCTTCCCTCGAGCGGGGAAGCGAGCATCCTCTGGCGGCAGCGATCGTTGCCGGTGCCACGAAACGCGGTGTGCAGGCCAGCGACGCCATGGAGTTCCAGTCGGTGACTGGCAAAGGAGTGACCGGTTTGGTCGGAGGGCGGCGCGTGGCCCTCGGCAACGTCGCGCTGCTGGAATCGCTCGGCGCATCGGAAACGGATCCGGCGGCCGCCGAGGCCCTGCGCGCGGAAGGGCAGACGGTCGTCTACCTGGCGGTGGACGGCAAGCTCGCCGGCATCCTCGGCGTGGCCGATCCGATCAAGGAGACGACGGCCGAGGCCATTCGGGCGCTGCATGAGGAAGGGCTGTCGCTGGTGATGCTGACCGGAGACAGCAAGACCACAGCGATGGCCGTGGCCAAGCGGCTGGGGATCGACGAAGTGATTGCCGGAGTGCTGCCCGATCAGAAGGCGGAGGTGATCAAAAAACTGCAGGCCGCAGGGAAGAAGGTGGCCATGGCCGGCGACGGGATCAACGACGCTCCGGCGCTGGCGCAGGCGGAAGTGGGGATCGCCATGGGCACGGGGACGGATGTGGCCATGGAGAGCGCGGACATCACGCTGGTGAAGGGCGACCTTCGCGGGATCGTGCGTGCGCGGCGCTTGAGCCGCGCCACCATCCGGAACATCCGGCAGAACCTTTTCTGGGCTTTCCTCTACAACGCGGCGGGCGTGCCCATCGCGGCGGGAATCCTGTACCCATTTTTCGGAATCCTTCTCAGCCCTGTGATCGCTGCAGCGGCGATGAGCCTCAGCTCGGTCTCCGTCATCGCCAACGCGCTGCGCCTGCGAGCGGCCCGCATCTGAATGATCAACATCTTGACCTTCAATCCTCGGCCATGAGTCCGAAGCTTCGAAAGCGGCTGGTGTGGGTTGCATCCATCGTCGCCGGCGGCCTGGTGCTGGTCGAGGCGCTGGCGTGGGCCAACGTGCGTCACGAGCGCGCGAAGCGTGCGTATCTCGGCGACCGGCTCTTCGTGGAGCGCAATGGCGCCGGCACGCCGCTGGTGTTTCTGGCGGGCCTGGAAGGATCGACCCGTTACTGGCCGCCGGACTTCGCCGCCCTGAGCAATGGACATCGCTTGCTCTACATCGACGCACTGGGGTTCGGCCGCTCCCCCTGGCCGCTGACCGAGCCGACGCTCGAGGATCATCTCGACTGGCTCCGCCGCACCCTCGTCGCCGAAGGAGCCACGCAGCATGTGACCATCGTGGCGCATTCATTTGGCGCGATCGTCGCGGCGTACTACGCGGCGCGCTATCCCCAGGAGGTGGAGCGGCTGGTGCTGCTGGGTACTCCGATTTTCCGCGGCGAGCACGATGCGCGTCAGCGGATCAAGAGCATGTCGAGTCTCGCCGGCGTGTTCTCGCTGAATCCGGTGATCGCGCGGGAGGCCTGCCTGCTCATGGGGGCTTTCCGGCCGCTCATCCGCAACGTGCTGCCGTATCTGGCCCGGGGAAGTCGTTCCGAAGTGGTGGAGGATGCCGTGCTGCACGACTGGCCGTCGATTCACGGCGCAATCCAGAATGTGCTGCTGCGCAGTCCGATCGAGCCGGCCCTGGACCGGGTGCGCGCGTCGATCACCTTCGTGCATGGAGATCAGGATCCGGTGACGCCGCTGCAGCGGGTGCGGGAGGTGACCGAACGCCTGCACGCGGATCTCGTGGTGGTGCCGGGGGATCATCAGACCTACGCCGGCCGCGCGCGCACGGCAGTGATTCAGGTGATCGGTCGTCGATGATCGTGCGGCCCGTGATCGTGCGGCCCGTGATCCGAGTGGCCCGTGATCCGAGGGGAGACTATGGCGGCGCCGACCCAGTCTCCCGTGTCGAGGGTTCGGAGGGCCTCCAGACCAGGCGGAACAAACCCACTTCGAGGAGCGGCAGCAGAAGCCATTGCAGCAATGGGAGAGCGCCGATGCCGAAGATCGTAGGCATCGTCGGGCCATAGCTCCATCGCCCCGTTGAAAGAGCGAACACTTCATACAGAGCTGTGATCGTGATGCCCACTCCGACAAAGGTCGCAGCGCCGATCGTGACTGCAGGACCGGCTGGCCAGGTCGTACTTCTCGCCACGAGCGCGGCGATGCCAAACGCGACTGCGGTGATGACCAGATCGCCCAGGGTCGCGCGGGTGCATCGCCAGGCGCTCTGCCAGAACGGCAGGCCCTGCATGCTGGCGAACCACTTTCCCTGGAACATCTCCCAGGCGAAGTGGAGCGAGAACACCAGCAGCGTGAACGTTGTCCACCGCCTCATCGTTCGCCACCAGAGGCCTGCGCGGGACGTTCCGGATTCTTCATGATCATTCCGGGCAGCCTGTTCCCAGCCATGCCTGCGTAGCGCACCGCTGGATCACTGTATCGCTCTGACGTCGGTGACGTGGTAGGCCCCGTCGCGGTCGTGCATGGTCACCTCGACCGGCGTCCCGTCCGGCGGGAGGGCGTCGACCTTCGCGCCGCGCACCTCGTACTCCATCTTCATGGCCATCATCTTTCCGGGCACTTCCTTGTTGTCGAGATTGATCATGT
>JBKJQB010000143.1:0-3946 GCA_046594105.1 Thermoanaerobaculia bacterium | reverse complement strand
CCTTACTCCGGGCCGTCCGCCCAGCCCGGCTGCAATCCTGATGAAAAGACTGGCTCTCGCTCTTCTGCTTTTTCCAGCGGCCGCAGCAGTGGCAGCCGACATCACGCCGGCCGCGGTCATCGAATCCATGAACGCTTATCGCGCGGAGGCTCATCTGCCGCCGCTGCGGGAGGACTCCCGACTGGATGCCGTGGCAGCGGACCGAATGCGCGACATGGAGGAGAGAGGGTACTGGGCGCATGAGTCCCCCGATGGACGATCGCCGTTCCTGTGGCTGCTGCCGAACGGATACACGTACCGGAACGCGGGCGAGAATCTGGCGTGCGGATTCGAGACGAACGAACTGCTGATGACCGGGTGGATGGAATCCAGGGGTCATCGCGAGAACATCCTTTCGCCCGATTATGCCGACTGCGGAGTAGCGGTCATCGACGGGGCCACCACCGGCCGGGCAGCGGGTAAATCGATCGTCGTGATGTTCGGCCGGTCGATGAGCGGCATCAATGTTCCCGTGACCACTTCGCGAAGCCCCCACTGAGATGCCTGGCTCTGCGGAATCCCGCTTTCTGCAGGATGGCCAGCGCACGCGCGGAGCGGTTCCCGGACGCGCAGTAGAGGACAATGTCCGACTCCCGGGGAAGCTCCTCCAGCCGCGCGGCAAGGTCGCCGAGAGGAATGTGACGGGCCCCCGGAATGGCGCCGCGAGCCCACTCATCGTCCTCTCGAACGTCGACCAGAACTGCGCCTTCCATCGTCGCCAGCTGTGAGGTCGTCACATCGTGCGGCCGGGCGGGGTTGCAGAACTCTTCGTAGTCGATCAGCGCCGTGATTGCCGGGTTCTCTCCGCACACCACGCACTGAGGATTCTTCTTCAGCCTGAGCTGGCGCATCTCCATGCTCAAGGCGTCGAACAGCAGCAGCCGTCCCGCCAGCGAGACGCCGATGCCGGTCACCAGTTTGATGGCTTCGATGGCCTGCAGCGTTCCGACCACGCCCGGCAAAACGCCGAGAACCCCTCCAACGGCGCAGGAGGGCACGAGGTCGGGCGGCGGAGGTTCCGGATAGAGGCAGCGGTAGCACGGACCTCCTTTCGCCCCGAAGACGGAGACCTGTCCGTCGAAGCGGTAGATCGATCCGTACGCATTGGGGATTCCGAGAAGGACCGAGGCGTCGTTGACGAGATAACGAGTCGGAAAGTTGTCGGTTCCGTCGAGGATGACGTCGTGACCTCGAAGGATTTCCAGCGCGTTGCTGGAAGAGAGCGCAGCGGCGTGCGTCTCGATTCTGATGTGGGGGTTCAGATCCTGAAGCCGTCTGCGTGCCGCGTCCAGCTTCGCAGTGCCCACATCCTTCGTCCCGTACAGAATCTGGCGTTGAAGGTTGGTGACGTCGACGTCGTCGAAATCCACCAGCCCGATCCGGCCGACGCCTGCGGCCGCAAGGTACAGCGCGGCCGGACTGCCCAGTCCGCCCGCCCCGACGATCACCATCGAGGAAGCCTTCAGCGCTTCCTGTCCCTCTTCCCCGATTTCGGGAAGCACCAGGTGACGCGCGTAGCGCAGGCGCTCTTCTTCCGTCAGCATTTCGCAGATTCACCGGTCGGCATTACGGGAGCAGCCGGCTGACAATCTCCTGAATCTTTTTTCCATCAGCGCGTCCCTTGAACTTCGCCGTGGCTTCCTTCATGACCTTGCCGAGATCCTTCTTCGAGGAAGCGCCGGTCGCCGTGACGATTTCCCGAAGTGCTGCTTCCAGTTCCTGGTCGGTCACTTCGGGTGGCAGATAGGCCTTGAGGATCTCCAGCTCGCGCTGCTCCTTCTCCGCGAGATCGGGGCGATTTCCCTTGCTGTACTGCTCGATGGAGTCGAGGCGCTGCTTGACCGCTTTGCGAATCAGGACCAGCGCTTCCTCATCGGTGAGCTCGCGCCCGAGCTCGATCTGCTCATTCTTCACGGCAGCCTGCAGCATGCGCAGCGTGGAGAGCTTCCCGGCCTCACGCGCTTTCATCGATTCCGTCATGTCGGCACGGATCGTCTCTGTCAGCTTTCCCATTGATTCTCTCCTGACCTCATTCTATTCTCGCCGGCCATGGGGCTCGACGTGGCAGTGCTTCTCCGCGAGACCGGTGCGCTGCTCAGCGGTCACTTCCGACTTTCCTCCGGGCTGCACAGTCCCAGCTATGTGCAATGCGCGCGGTTGCTCGAGCAGCCACGTCACGCCCGGCAGCTCGGAGAGGCACTGGCTGACTCGTTGCGACGCCTCTCTCCCGCGAAGATCGTTTCTCCGGCGCTGGGAGGCGTGGTCATCGGCTATGCCGTGGCCGAGGCGATGGATCTGCCCTTCGTCTTCACCGAGCGAAATGAGGGAGCGATGACGCTGCGCCGAGGGTTCCAGATCGGCGAGGGCGAACCGGTGGTGATCGTGGAGGACGTGGTCACCACCGGAAAATCCACCCGCGAGACGGCAGCGGTCATCGAGCAGCGCGGGGGACGGGTGATCGCCTTCGCTTCCATCCTGAATCGCAGTGGGAACGACAATCCCTTCGATGCTCCCTACGAATCGCTGCTGCGGCTGGGGCTGGAGACGTTCGAAGAAGCCCGCTGCCCGCTGTGCGCGGCCGGGGTGCCGCTCGACGCTCCCGGGAGCCGCTACTCCGGCACGAAGCGTGCGGAATGAGCGATTGCGCCCTTCGGGTGCGCCATTGAGCCGATGAGCGACAAAATCATCACCATCCGGGGCGAAGACAGGGAACTGGGCCTGGAGCGCGAGGGTGCCCGCTTCGGCGACGGGTCGCGCACGATCGAGTTGCTCAGTCTTCGCCAGCGAGAAGCGGAGATTCGCGTGGACGGCCGGACCTTTCTGGTCCCCTTCCTTGCGGAGGGCTCACGAGTCAGCTTTCTCTTCGACGGGACGATCTATGCTGCGGAGGTCACCGACCCCGCGGGACGGGCCCGGACGCGCGCGCGTCACCACACCACCGCGGCCCCGATGCCCGGGCTGGTGTCGAAAATACTGGTGGCCCCGGGAGATGTTGTGAAAAAGGGAGCGCCTTTGTTGATCCTGGAAGCCATGAAGATGGAGCACCCCATCACCGCACCTCACGACGGGACTGTGGTCACCATTCGTTGCCAGCAGGGAGAACTCGTCCAGCCCGGCATCGACCTGGTGGAAGTAAAACCGTACTGATTTTTCACGCACCATTCACAATTCGCTTTGATGAGACGCCTTAACGTCGTTCAATCAGTCCTCGCGTTGATCACGGCCTCCAAGTCGCGCCCTCACCACCACCGGATGACAGGAAACCAGCTCTCATGAAAATCGCCGTGGAATCCGTGAAGATCGTCGAGGTCGGTCCTCGGGACGGGCTGCAGAACGAGAAGGTGACCATCCCCACGGAAGTGAAGGTCGCCTACATCACCGCGCTGGGCGACGCCGGACTGCGGGTGATTGAGGCGGGCGCCTTCGTCAGTCCGAAGTGGGTTCCCCAGATGGCCGACTCTGCCGAGGTTTTCCGGAGCATTCCGAAGGATCCGGGAATGGAGTATCCCGTCCTCGTTCCGAACCTCAAGGGCCTGGAGCGAGCCATCGAGGCGGGGGTGCGATCGATCGCCCTCTTCACCGCGGCCTCCGAGAGCTTCAATCGCCGCAACATCAACATGAGCATCGAGGAGTCATTCGTGAACTACGCGCCGGTGGCGGCCCGGGCGAAGGCTGAGGGAATGCGCGTGCGAGGGTACGTTTCGACTTCCTTCGGTTGTCCCTACGAAGGCGAGGTTCCTCCGGAGAAAGTCCTGGAGGTCAGCGCACGGCTTCTCGATCTCGGCTGTTACGAGGTCTCCATCGGGGACACCATCGGAGTGGGAACGCCGATGCAGGTCCAGGGAGTGATCGGGATGCTGCTGCAGGTGATTCCGGCCAGCAAACTGGCCATGCACTTCCACGACAC
>JBKJQB010000030.1:0-7082 GCA_046594105.1 Thermoanaerobaculia bacterium | reverse complement strand
ACGCCATGAAAATGCTCCTCGAGCGACTCCAGAAGTTCCCCTCGAACGACGCATTCCTCAAGAGCTTCTGAACATCACGTTTTCTTCGCCTCGTCTGCACGCCGGCAACTGGAGTTTCTGATCCAGAATACTTCGGCCAAAATGCGGCAAAAGGCGAGGCCGTGACGCGATTCAATAGACCGGATCGGTGAACGGTTTTTTGAAGGGAAACAATCAGAACCTTCCCTTGGTCAGCGAGAGAAGCTGGAGTAAGGTATCCGAAAATTTTGAAGCGGTGCAGCGCTTGAATCTGCACCGACGTTTCCTACCAACGCGTGATGATTCCAGGAGGCTTGATGAAGAAGCACACTCGAAGTGTTTTCGCTGCACTGCTCGGTCTGATGATGACCAGCGCGCTCTTCGCGCAGTCGGTCAACTCGACGACCGGTTCGATCAGCGGCCGTGTTCTTGACCCCAGCGGAGCCGCATTGCCCGGTGTGACCGTGATGGCCACCAATACCGAAACCGGCCTGCAGCGCACCTCGGTCTCCGAGTCTGCCGGCGGCTATCTCCTATCCCTGCTGCCTCCCGGACGCTACCGGGTTGAGGCAGAGCTGGCCGGTCTCGGCAAGACTTCTTTGCCGAACGTCACCGTCCTCCTGGGCAACAACACCAACGCCGACATCCGCCTCTCCCCGCAGGTCACCGAGACCCTGACCGTCACGGCCTCGGCTCCCGTGGTCGATCCGACGCAGTCGGGCATCACGCAGTCGATCACCGAGAAGCAGATCGAGAACCTCCCGATCCTGAGCCGCGACTTCTCGCAGCTTGCGCAGCTCACCCCCGGGATCAACACCACCTTCAACGGCGGGATCACGGCCAACGGCGGACGGGGCATCACTTCGGACTTCAACATCGACGGCGCGAACTCGAACTCCGAGTTCTTCGGACAGGTTACCGGCGGCACACGCGCTCCGTTTACCTTCTCCCAGGCGGCGATCAAGGAGTTCCAGGTCATCCGCTCGCAGTACAACGCCGAGTATGGACGCGGCGTCGGAGCGACCCTCAACGCCATCACCAAGAGCGGCACCAACGACATCAAGGGTGAGGTCTTCGAGTTCCTTCGCAAGAAATCATGGGCGGCGAAGCGCCAGATCACCCGCAATGGCGTTCCGGTCGTGGAGAGCTTCCGGGCCAAGGACTCCTCCCAGCCTGGTTTCGCGCTCGGCGGACCGCTCGTTCACGACAAGCTCTTCTACTTTGTCAACGCCGACTTCCAGCGCCAGAAGCTGCCCATCACGGCCGGCGACTTCTCCACCAGCGCACCGTTCCTTGCGCTGACTCCGGCGACGCAACAGGCTTTCCTCGACAAGTTCCAGCAGATCGTCGGTTACCCGTACGCGCAGGGGCTGGCCTACGACCAGACGTTCAACCAGAACACCTACCTCGGGAAGATCGACGCGAACCTCGGCAGCAAGAGCCACGTGTCGCTGCGGGACAACTACTCCGGCTTCAAGAACGCGAATAACCAGTCAGGCGGAATCCCGCTCTCCAACCAGGGCAGCGAGACCGACCGGTTCAACCAGCTGGTGGGACAGGCGGAGACCGTCTTTACCCAGAATCTTTTCAACCAGTTGATCGCGCAGTACGAGCGGCAGGAGCGCCCCATCACGCCGGTGTCAGAAGGTTTCCCGGAGATCATCGTCAACCAGGGCGCCGGGTCGACGACGTTCGGCAACCTCAACTTCCTGCCGAACAACACGGCCGAGAAGAAGTATCAGGTCAAGGACAGTCTCACCTACATCGTCGGCCGCAACAGCATCAAGGGCGGCGTGGAAGGCCTCTGGGAGCACTTTGACAATCTGTTCCCGCGCTTTTCCCGCGGTCAGTATCGGTTCAATACCGTCCAGGATTTTCTCGACAACAAGCCCAATCGCTTCCAGCAGGGTTTCGGCCCACAGCCGCACACGATTTTCAAAATCAACACGTACGGCGCATTCCTGCAGGACAGCATGAAGGTGACCGAGAAACTGAATCTCGACTTCGGCGCCCGCTATGACACGCAGGACCTGCCGGAACCGACCCTGGCCGGCAACGCCGCGAAGTATCCGCAGTTCGCCGATGCCTGGAAGAGCAACCGCCATGCGTTTGCTCCCCGACTGGGGTTCGCCTACGACCTCGCCGGCACCGGTCATTCGGTTCTGCGCGGAGGCGTTGGCAAGTTCTACAACTTCCTCCCGGCCATCCTTCTGGCCAATCCGCTCTCCCAGCTCAGTGGCTTCTTCAATCAGATCCTCATCACCTGCAACGCCACAAACCCCTGCCCGACCTATCCGAACCTGCTGACCCCGGCGCAGTTCGCAGCGATCCCGGCGGCCAGCAATGCGCTGCAGGTGATCCAGCGCAACCTCCAGCCGCAGCAGTCGCGACGGGCCACCCTGCAGTTTGAACAGCAGATCGGAAGTCAGTACAGCGTGGCCATCGGCGGCGAGTACTCCAAGCTGACCAACGTACAGGGCAAACAGCAGCTCAACGCCACGCCGGTCCTGGTGAACGGTTCGCCGCTGGTGTTTGGGAACGTCCCCATCTACACCACCACCGCGGCCAACCGCCCCTATCCGGAGTTCGGCAGCATCCTGGCCGACTTCTCGGGAGAAAAGGCCAATTACCGCTCCTACACCATCGAGACGCACAAGCTGGCCCTGGCCAGCAGCAAGTTCTCGTGGGATGCGCATTACACCTGGGCCAAAGCCATCGACCAGGAATCCAACGAGCGCAGCACCTCCAGCACGTTTCTCTACGATCCGAACAATCCGGCGCTCAGCCAGGGACCGGCGGACTTCGACATCCGCCACCGCGTGGTGGCCAACACGACCTATCAGCTGCCGTTCGGCTTCCTCGTTTCGGGCATCCTGAGGTGGAACTCGGGCGCCCCGTACACCGCCGGAATCAGCTGCAACTGCGGCGCGAACCTGAACGGCCTGATCAACACCACCGGCAACCTCCCAGTCTTCATCGACGGAAGCGGCAACATCATCGACCTGACCCAGGCGTCGGGCATGACCCGCACACAATTCGCGCAGTTCATCAACTCCCAGAACGGCCGCATCGTCGGCCGGAACACGGAGCGCCAGCCGAGCGTCACCAACATCGACGCGCGGCTTTCCAAGCGCTTCACGCTCATCCGTGGCACTCAGCTCGAGCTCATCGGCGAAGTCTTCAACCTCACCAACAAGAAGAACTTCTTCGTGCCCAGCTCCAACGCGAATCCGAACCAGACGCTGTTCACCATCAGCAGCTTCTCCGCGGCCACCGACAAGTTCGGAACGATCACCCGCAACGCGAACTTCGGCGTGGCCAACAGCTACAACACCTCCATCGATCCCCGTCAGTTTCAGGTCGGGGCAAAGTTCGTTTTCTAAAGTCTTTTCTTCTCCGTTCAAAGGCCACCGGCAACGGTGGCCTTTTTTCGTTGGGACAGTCGAGAGTTTCCGTCTACGAACACTTCGCATCCACTGAAACGTGAGCATCCTGGTGGCTCCAGGGTCGCATTCCCCTGTTTCGTCGGAGTATCCTCAGGAAGAATCCCGGTCAGGACAGAACTCTGTCCCACAAAGGAGCGACTACCATGGCACGACTGAAGGGCGTCAACGGTTTCTGGGTTTTCTGTCTGATCTTCCTCTTTGTCAGCGCAGCACCTGCTCAAATGGACGTCACCACAAGCAGGGTCTCCGGAATCGTCCGCACCACCGATGGATCCCCCCTGCCCGGAGTCACCGTCGAGGCGAAGAATCAGGACACCGGTCTGGCCATCAGAGACGTAAGCGATTCTGACGGCCTGTACCACCTGATCAACCTGCCCACCGGCCACTACACCCTGACCGCAGCCCTTTCTGGGTTCAACACGGTCAGCCGGCCGGGAGTCTCGGTCGTTCTAGGCTCGACTCCGACCGTCAATTTCACCTTGGGACTCTCCGGAGTGGCAGAGACCATCACCGTCACTTCGGCAACACCGGTGGTCGAAGTGACGAACACGACCGCGTCGACGACGATCTCGACCGAACAACTTCAAGGCCTGCCCTCGGGGGGCCGTGACTTCAAGCAGCTCGCATTGCTGGCGCCCCAGACTCGAATCGAGTCCGAGCGGGGAACGCTGTCGATTTCCGGCGAGCGCGGAATCAACACCAGCGTGATGGTCGACGGAGTGGACTACAACAATCCTTTCTTCGGAGGAGCGGCCGGCGGAGCGGAAGGTCGCGCGCCCTTGTCGCTCTCGCAGGAGTCGATCAAAGAGTTCACCGTGATCACCAATGGAGCGTCCGTGGAGTTCGGACGTTCCGGAGGCGGTTTTGTGAACGTGATCACGAAGAGCGGCACGAATCAACTCAAAGGGGGGGTGTTCTACTTCAACCAGCCCCAGTCCCTGGTCTCCAATTTCGCGGACGGACGCCCGCCCGCCGACCAGCAGAAAAAGCAGTATGGCGGATCCATCGGCGGACCAATCCTGAGAGATCGGCTGTTCTTCTTCGGTTCCTACGACAAGCAGGACCAGAACATCACCATTCCGCTCAATCAAACTCTCCTCGACGCCGAAATCTTCGCCAAGTATCCAGCCTTGGTTTCCACCCCCCAGTTGATCCGTACCAGTAACGGTCATGTGGCCTTTGGACGGATGGATTTTCAGGCCACGCCTGCCCATCGCTTCACCCTCCGAGGCAACCTGGTCCATTACGAAGGTGATAACGGAACCTTCGAGTCGCAGAACCGCGCGTCCACAAACAACGGCCTGGAGGGATCGGACAGCAAAATCTACGTTGGCCAGTACTCTGGAGTGTTCGGCTCCAACTTCGTCAATGACCTCAACGGAACCTACGTAAAGGAGAACACGCCGCGTCAGGACAAGACCCCGAATCTTCCTGAAATCCGCTTCGGGTCGTTCACCTATGGAGGGGTCAGCTTTCTTCCGATCGTCTCGACCGTTCAGCGAAAGGCATTCAGTGACACGGTGAGCTACATCTGGAAACACCACATTGTGAAGGCGGGGACGGACTACAACGACACCAGCGTGGCGCAGACGTTCAAGGGAAACTGGCGTGGTGTGTTCTCGTTCAACAACAAGGCAAACTTCCTAGCAGGAAAATGGTCGCAGTACTTTCAATTCGGAGGTCTCGGCGGCCGAACCGCAGACGAAGCCGGCTCGGTCAATTTCGGTCAGAAGGAGCTCGCTTTCTTCCTGCAGGACCAATGGTTCGTCACGTCGAATCTGACGGCAGTGGTGGGGCTGCGTGGCGAGAGGCTGAACAATCCCGACCAGCCGATTCTGAATGCGCTGGATCCGAACCCGGATGGCTCATTCAAGCTCAACGGAAAGATTCCTGACATCAACAATCAGTGGTCGCCACGGATCGGAGTCTCCTGGTCGCCAGACGGGAGTCGCACAGTGATCCGCGCTTCGGCCGGCCGCTTCTGGAGCAGGACCCCGGCTCTGCTGTGGAGCCAGCTGTTCTCGTCCAACGGATTGCAGGGCACGCAATATACGATCAATACAACGAACTTCACCACGGGCCCGACCGATCCGCTTTCCCCGGGCTGGGGAGGCGCCTTCAATCCCGTGGGCGTCCAGCGAATCGACTTCACGAAGATTCCCACGCCGAAAGCTCTGGGGGTCTTTACCGTTCTCCCCAGCTTCACCAACCCACACAGCGATCGCATCACCGTCATGGCGGAACGGGAGCTGTTCCCGGAGACGGCGGCCGGCCTCGAGGTCACCTATGCCAAAGTCCGGAACCTCGAGCGCCTCACCGATCTCAATCTTCAGTATGACGGCACGCTGGCCGCGAATGGGCAGCCAAGATTCTCAACCACGCGACCGAATCCATTCTACGGACGGATCAGCACGTACACCTCAGACGCGGAGTCCAGGTACAGGGCCGTGGGCGCCACGTTCCGCCGCCGGTTTGCCCAGGGCTTCCGCGCCTACGCAGCGATCACCTGGTCGAGGGACAGGGACACGGACTCGAACGAGCGAAACTTCGCGGGAACCCAGGTCGAGGACTTTTACAATCTCCAGCAGAACTGGGGCTACGCGAACCGCGACCAGCGCTGGCGCGGCAACATCAACTCCATCTGGGATACGCCATTTTGGGGAATTCATCTTGCCGGCACCTATCGGTACTCCAGCGGTTCCCCATTCACGGCGACACGAGGCGATGATGCAAACCGTGACGGCTTCAACACCACTGATCGGCCCACCGTTGGCGGCGTGCATTTCGTCCGAAATAGTTTCCGGCAGCCGGGCTTTCATGCTCTCGACGTTCGCCTGGGCAAAGACTTCACGATCCCCCGTGTCGGTCAGCTGAAAATCTTCGCGGACTGCTTCAACTGCACCGATGCCGAAAATCGTCTGGTCGGCAACACCACCTGGGGCACAGGCGAGACTCCGTTGCCGACCTTCGGCTTGGCTAGCAATGTGACCACGACACCACGCACCATCCAGGTCGCGGCGCGTTTTGACTTCTAGCCACGGATGAACCGCTCACCCCTGCCCTGCTGCTCGCCAGGTCTCTGAGGAGCCCTCATGCGATTGATCATCCTTTCGGTTCTGCTTGCCGCCTGTGCCACCCATCCGCTGCCGGATGCCACGATGCACACCTCTCCGGCTCCCGCCACAACCCTGGCCACCAACCCCTGTCCCGCTGCGGCGGCCGCTCCGTTGAATGCTGCGCTGTGGATGCAGACGTCCGCGGAACACGACGCCGTTCTCATCGGAATCTACGCCACGGCCCGGCAGCAACTGGCCTCCGCGATCGAGAATCCCACCTGGAGCGCGCTGGACGGCGAGAACACCGCGGGGAAGCCGCCAGCAATCATTCTGGACCTCGACGAAACGGCCATCGACACTTCTGCGTCGACAGCGCGTCTTCTCAAGAAATCAGCCACCTACTCTGAGCCAGAATGGAGCACCTTCGCGCTCGCCGGGAACTCACGGGCTCTGGCCCCGGCGCTCGAGTTTCTCCAGGAAGCCAATCGGCGCGGTGTGGCGATCTTTTACATTACCAACCGCATCGCTGCGCATGAGGCGGCGCTTCACCGCAACCTCGTCG
>JBKJQB010000004.1:0-18041 GCA_046594105.1 Thermoanaerobaculia bacterium | reverse complement strand
ATCCGTCCGAACCCGGCCTATGGCCGAGGCCTCAGCTTTGCGGTCCAGTTCTGAATGACCGTGATGCCCGGCTGCCTACGAGCGTCGGCCGTGGTCACGTTGATCAGAAAACGCCCGTCGCGCGCGACGTCGTACTGGCTGCGGGTGACCCCCGAGATAGCCCTGATCCTTGTGGCAAACAGCGCGCGAGGAGCATCGGCGACGAACCGATCACCATCCCCATGCACGGTAGCAGTCATGAGCCTTTTGTCGGTCGTCAAGTAGAACAACTGCCGCCCGTCGCCGCTCCATTGCGGCATCGTTCCTCCCCCTCCCGATACCTGCCACCGTTCGCCCGTCGGCGGAAACCTCTGCACATACACCTCACTCCGGTAGCCCTCGAGAGAGACGTAGGCGAGCCACTTTCCGTCTGGCGAGACGTGACCGAGCATCTCGACAGCGGCGCTCTTCACGAGCGGGATCACCCTATGGTCGGCGATCGAATACGCCTCGATGTCCCACGCCGTTCCGGCGGTGAGCGCCTGGTAGATGATGTGCTTTCCGTCCCGGGTCCAGTCGGATGCGACCTTCCGGCGTTTGTCGGCGTAGAGCAGCTCGCCTTCTCCGCTGGCTTCGACGCGTTTGATGAAGAGATCGCCCGGGCGGTGGTCAAACGAGCTGTAGACGAAGGACTTGCTGTCGGGCGACCAGACGGGCGCGAATTCGTTGGCCGGCGAAAACGTGAGGCGGCTCGGAACATTGCGCCGTAAGTCGTACGCCCAGATGTCGTTGGTCCCCGTCGATGCATTCAGCGAGACGAGAACGGCATGGCCGTCCGGCGCGATCCGAGGGTCGAGTTGGTCGCTCGGCGGGCCGACCGTTCCGACTTCCTTGCCATTGTCGTCATAGAACGTCAGCGTCGTCAGCGTCGCCGAGCCGCCAGTGGCGAATGACAGGATCCCGTTCGCCGATGCGGATACGTTCGCGAAGTTGATGTTTGTACTGACCTGCACTCCCTCGGCGATCGCCACCGCCTCCCCTTCCAGAACAAACGTTTTCAAGTTGATCTTTTGCGCGCGAAGAACGCGATCGCGAACGCTGAGAACGAGATTCGGCGGTGTGAACACCACACCGCCGTCCGCCGTCATCAAAAGTCTGGTCTCCTTCGATTCGGTTGACCCGAGAAGAATGTTGCCTCCCTCGGCTGCACCCTGCACGAACGCGAGAAAATGATGACCGTCGGGTAGGAAGGTGGTGAAGCGATGGGAGGTGTCGCCTCGACTGACATTCAACTGAGTGACCGGTCGCACCGCTCCGCCGGTGGCAGCGACCCGGAAGATGCCCTCGTCAACCGAGGGCGTAAAGAGGATCGTGTTGTCGGTGCTCCACGCGCCGCCGCGGCCGTTCGTCGCTTCGGCGAGGGTCTCCGGAGCACCTGAGGCGATGTCGATCCGCTTCAACTTCCCCTCTGCGAAAAACGCGATCGATCTCGAGTCCGGCGACCAGAAGGGAAATGAGGCGCTCTCCGTTGCTTTCAGCGGGCGCGCCACTGCGCCGTCAAGAGGTCTCAACCACAACAGCGGTACACCTCCGGCAGGCGCGGCCGGAAATACGATCATCGATCCGTCCGGCGAGAGCACGGCGGCGCCGCCGTCGAATGCGAAGGTCACCTCCTCCGGTTGCTCAATCGAGAGGTTGACCATGCGCGGCGCGGGCTTTCTCAGAAGCAGGAAGCCGGCGATGGCGGACAACAAAAACAACAAAAGAAACAGGGCCGCCAACGACCACGCCAGACGCCCATAGCCCTTCGGCCGCCCGGCCGTCGCTTCCGGTCCGTCCACAATCCCGCGCAACTCCAGCGCGACGTCACTAGCGTTCTGCCACCGCTCGTCGGGATCCTTCCTCAGGCACTGCTTCACGATGTGTTCAAACGAGGCTGGTGTCAGCGGCTGGATGGCGCCGATCGGTCTCGGCTCGCCGCTGACGATCGCGGCGATCAGGCTCGTTTTCGTCTTCCCTTCGAACGCGCGGCGGCCGGTGGCCATCTCGTAGAGCAACGCGCCCAGAGCGAAGATGTCCGTGCGGGCGTCCGCTTCCAGCGCCTCCAGTTGCTCGGGCGCCATGTACTGGAACGTGCCGAGGATCGTGCCTTCGGTGGTGAGCGACTTCTGCTGGGTGCGGCCGTCGATATCGATCACCTGCGCTCCCGACTTTGCCAGCCCGAAGTCCAGCAGCTTCGCGCCCGACTTCGTGATCATCACGTTGCCGGGTTTGAGGTCGCGATGCACGATGCCGGCGCGATGCGCCTGCCCTAACGCTTCCGCGACCTGAGCGCCGTATCGAAGGACATCGGTGAGTGACAGCGGACCGCGTGCGATGCGGTCCGCGAGGGACTCCCCCTCGAGCAACTCCATGACCAGGTAGTTCTCGCCCACGTCGTACAGAGCGCAGATGTTCGGATGAGAGAGCTGCGAAATCGTTTTCGCTTCCCGTTCAAAGCGGAGCTTCAGTTGCAAATTATCGGCGAAATCGGCAGGGAGGATCTTGACCGCCACGCTTCGATCGAGGCGCGTGTCGCGGGCTTTATAAACCTCGCCCATCCCGCCGGCACCGATGGACGCGACGATCTCGTACGGGCCGAGCCGCGTTCCTGCGCTGATTGTCACGAGCGTTCTGATTATACAAGCTGGCCCGATTCGCATGGGCCAGTCTGAGATTCAACACGAGTTCAATGATCGGGCGGCAGCGGAACATGGGGACGACTACGACAGCGGCACCTCGGTCATTCGTCTCTGTGCAAGGGCGCCCTGCGGAAGGGCCGTCTGAAGCCTGACGTTCGCCGAACACTCCGCGATCATCCGGGCTAGAATCCGCCCCATGAAAAAGGCCACCGCCTTCGTTCTTGCTGTCGCTGCAACGCTTCTCCTTCTGACCACCTCGCTGTCCGCTCAGTGGCAGGCAAAAGCCTCCGCCGGATCCAGAGCTCTGGCCATGAGCGACGTGGCTCCCGACCTCGCGGAACGGCTGGCTCGGTGGAAACGCGTGGAGATGCCCTTCAGCATGGAAGCTCTCTCCCGTCGCCAGAAGACGCTGATCACCGAGATGATCGCCGCCTGTCGCGACCTCGAGAACATCTACTGGCGACAGAGCGCTCCCCAGGACATCGCCCTGTGGAACTCCCTGCGACGGAGTGCCGATGCGCGCGAGCGCGACGTGGCCAGACTGATCTGGATCAACGGGGGGCGCTGGGATCTGGTGGACGAAAACCGGCCGTTCATCGGGAGTGATCCGATGCCGCCCGGCCGGGCCATCTTTCCGTCGGGTCTCACTCGAGCCGAAATCGAAGCGTACGCAGAGCAGCACCCATCGGAAAAGAAGGCGCTTTACGACGAGCACACCATCATCGAGCGGGTGTCTTCCAATCCCCTGAAGCTGCGGGCGGTTCCGTATCACGTGAAGTACCGCTCGTTCCTGACTTCGGCCGCTGCGCACCTGCGCAACGCTGCGGCCAGCAGCGACGACAAAGCCTTCGCGAACTACCTTCGCCTCCGGGCCTCCGCACTGCTCACCGACGACTACTACGCCAGCGACCTGGCCTGGGTGAAGCTGCAGAACCCGAAGTTCGATCTGATCTTCGCGCCGTATGAGACCTACCTCGACAACGTGCTGGGCGTGAAGACTTCCTACGGCGCCGCGGTGCTGGTGCGCAACGAATCGGAGAGCCGCAAGCTAGCAACGTTCCAGCAGTACGTGCCCGACATCCAGGATGCCCTTCCCCTGGAGGCGGCGGACCGGCCATCCAAGCGCGGGCATGCCACGCCGATGGAAGTGATGGACGCTCCGTTCCGGGCTGGGGATCTCCGCCACGGGTATCAGGCAGTGGCGGACAACCTTCCGAACGATCCGAGGATTCACGAAAAGGTGGGCAGCAAGAAGATCTTCTTCAAGAACTTCATGGACGCCCGCGTCGACTACGTGATCCTTCCGGTGGCCCGCCGGATGATGCGCGCCGATCAGGCTCCTCGGGTTTCCGCGGAAGGCTATCTGACCATGGTGATGATGCATGAGATCTCCCACGGCATCGGGCCCTCGTTCGCCCGCCGTGATGGTCAACAGGTTGACATTCGCCAGGCGGTGGGCCCGATCTATTCCGGGCTGGAAGAAGCAAAAGCGGATGTCACCGGCATGTTCGGCCTGAAGTGGCTGGTCGATCACGGTGCCCTTCCGAAGGAACGGCTGGAGGAGTACTACGCGTCGTATGTTGCCGGCATCTTCCGGACGGTCCGCTTCGGTACCGGCGAGGCTCATGGCCGCGCAGAGATGATGGAGTTCAACTATCTGACGGAGCAGGGTGCCATCACCCGGGACGGGGACGGCCGCTACGCCATCGACTACGCGAAGATGCCGGTTGCTCTGGCGTCGCTGACCAGGGAGTTGCTGACCATCGAGGCCACCGGCGATCGTGCTCGCGCGGAAGCATGGTTCAAGAAGTACGACGCCATGCCGGCGCAACTGCGGAAAGCCCTGGAGGGCGTGGCGGACATTCCGGTGGACATCGACCCGCTGGTTCCGTTCGCGGAAGGGGTTCGCTGATGACGGCCGGCGCCGCGCACTTCTCGCTGATCGCCGTTAGCGGAGAGCGGTCATGACCGTTTCCGATCAGGAGTTCGAAGCGGTCTGCGGCCTGGACACGGAGGAGCGCTACGCACACTTCGTGAAGAAGGTCTGCGAAGCGGGGACGGTATGGGCCCTCAAAGCGACGGACGGCTTCGTGATCATGGGAGATGACGAAGGGCTGGAGTACCTGCCCGTGTGGCCTGACGATCGTTACGCCGACGCCTATGGCGGTGCGGGCGAGAAGGCCGAGGCCATTCCGCTGGATGCCTGGATGACCCGCTGGCTTCCCGGTCTGGAGCGCGACCGGAGTGGTGTAGCCATCTTTCCCATCGAGGGAGATGCGGGCGCGGTGGTCTCGCTGGATGTGCTGCGCACGGATCTGGAAGCGGAGCTGTCGAAGGACGGGTAGGCCGGCACGGCCGGCGGCGCTGGTTGCCCAAGGCTCCGCCAAGATCACGCTCCAAGAAGTTCTGCCGCGCAGGCTCCTGGCGGCGACGGGCAGACCGGTAAGGTCGCGGACGGGCGACCGCCTTCGCGGCCGCAACTTGAACGCCAACGGTTTCCCCCCGGCAGAGCTGGCGCTCGTCTGTGATGCGCGCCTTCGCGCGCGGGAGGATTCGGGTTCTGCTCAGACCCGTTGCATGGGCGGTGGCTTGAGTGTCAGACCGATTTTCAGGACGCCCGGCCGCCCACCCGTCGCACTTCGCGGGCGATGCGTTTGAGCTTCGGCGCGGCGAAGTACTGGAGCGAGGCGAGCTTCGCGGCGTTTCCCGTCTTCGACCGGGCCACCAGCACGGTGTAGAACGACTGCGCGCCGCTCCGCAGCAACACCTGCTCGTGCTCGATCATGGTCCTGACGGTCTGGTCGTCGGTCTGTTGCAGATTGGGATAGACGACCGCGAGCAGGTTCCCGCCGTAGTCGCGCTTTTCCACGAGGTCGAACCCGACGCGCAGCTGTTCCAGGATTTCTCCCGAACGGATGGCCTCCGACGGATCGTCTTCCTGGATGGGGAGAGCCAGCCGATCAGTCTTGCGCAGCTCGCGGGGGATGGTGGCGTACTCGCGTTCCTGCACCTCCAGCAGCGCCTCCGTCCAGTCGCCGCGCGAGGGCCCCACGTACTCGTCGAGATAGAGCAGACCTCCTGGCTTCAACGTGAGCAGGACCGCGCGCAGCAGCTTCTCCAGCTTGGCCACGTGATGAAGGGACTGATGAAAGAACACGATGTCGTACGCGTGGCGGGGGAGGAAGAGGGCCTCGTTGAAGTCGGCTGCGAAGTAGCGGATCCGATTCCCCATTCGCCTCCTGCGCGACTCCTGCCTGGCCAGATAGAGCGATTGCATCGAGGCGTCGAATGCGTCGACGATCGTGCACAGGTCGTGGTCGATGAGGCTTCGTTCCAGTGCCCCGCCGCCGCAGCCGATGCTCAGCCCACGCCGGAACCGCTTCTTTCCGATGTAGCGCGCGAACCACTCGATGGGCCAGGAGGGCTGGCTCGGATCGATGGACCGGTTGAGATGGGTGCGCACAACCGGATGGGCCATCCAGGGCGTGTGGGTGGGATCGACGATTTCGTTGTCCCAGAACGCACGCGTGGAGTGGATGTCGGTCATGGTTGCGGCGGGGATGATACGGCCTGCCAGATCGAGGCGTCCATGAGCGGGAAGACAGACGGAGGTCGGTGCCAACTGTCCGGTGCGCTCGCCGGTGGAAGAACTTGCTCGACGATCCCGGCGCGCTGGCTATAATCCGCGTCGCGTGTACGGTCCGCTCAAGATCTTCACCGGCCGCTCCCATCCAGCCCTGGCGCAGGAGATCTGTGCCCTGCTGGCCATGGAGCCCGGTCGCGTATCGCTCTACAGCTTCTCAGACGGCGAGAACTACGTACAGATCGACGAGAACGTCCGCGGTGCGGACGTCTTCGTGATCCAGCCCACCTCGCCGCCCGTCAATGACAATCTGATGGAGCTGTTGATCATGCTCGACGCGTTCAAGCGCTCTTCGGCGCGGCGCGTCACTGCCGTGTTGCCGTACTACGGGTACGCGCGGCAGGATCGCAAGGACAAGCCCCGCGTTCCGATCACCTCCAAACTGGTGGCCGATCTGATCACCGCTGCGGGCGCCGATCGCGTGCTCACGCTCGATCTTCATGCTTCGCAAATCCAGGGGTTCTTCAACATCCCGGTCGATCACCTGTTCGCGGCGCCGGTCATCGTCCGTCATCTCCGGGAGCTGGAGCTCGATGACGTGACCATCGTTTCGCCCGATGCCGGCGGTGTTGAGCGCGCCCGCGCATACGCCAAGCGGCTGGGCGCGTCGCTGGCGATCATCGACAAGCGCCGGGTGGCCAAAAACCAGACCGAGGTGATGAACATCATCGGCGAAGTGGAGGGGCGGAACGTTTTCCTGGTCGACGACATCATCGACACAGGAGGGACGCTCATCCACAGCGCCGAGGCGCTGCTGGCCAAAGGGGCCCGCTCGATTTCCGCATCCTGTACCCACGCGGTGCTGTCCGGCCCGGCGGTCCAGCGCATCAACGGCTCGCAGCTGGAGCGGGTCATCACCACGAACAGCATGCCCACCGCGGACAAGGAACAGGACTGTCCAAAACTGAAAACGCTGTCCATCGCCGACCTGCTCGCCGAGGCCATCAAGCGGATTCACAGCGAGGACTCGGTCAGCTCCCTGTTCGAGATGTGAGCGGGTGGAGAGGCAAGGGGCGGTCGGGGAATCGCAGCAGGTCCGGTCCTGGTCCGAGGGGAATAATGCCGAATTGACGGCGTTTCCCCAGTTTTGCTGCCTAGACTGAAGAAGGAGTTTCCGCATCATGGCTGAGGTCACATTGGAAGTTTCCCGGCGCGAAGGCGTCGGCAAAGGCGTGGCCACCAAGCTGCGCCAGCAGGGCAAGATCCCCGCCGTTGTCTACGGTGGACACAAGGAGCCGGTGGCCATCACCGTCGACCGCAAGTCTGTGGTGGATCTCATTCAGAAGAGCTCGCATGGCATCCGCTCGATCTTTCTGCTGAAGATGGCAGGAAGCGATCAGCAGCGGCACGCCATGATCAAGGACACCCAGATGGACCCCATCAGCCGCCGGATGACGCACATCGATTTCGTGCGCATCATCATGGACGAGACGGTTCGTCTGACGGTTCCCGTTCACCACACCGGCACCGCCATCGGCGTGAAAGAGGGAGGCATCCTGGATTTCCAGGTGCGCGACCTTCACATCGAGTGTCTTCCGAACGCCATTCCCGACTCGATCGACATCGACATCTCCGGGCTGGAACTGCACCACTCTCTGCGAGTGTCGGATCTGAAGCTTCCGGAGGGAGTGAAAGTTCATGAAGATCCCGACCGGGTCATCGTGAGCGTCACCTCGGCACGTGTCGAAGAAGTGGTCGCTGTGGTCGATGCTGCCGCTGCCACCGCCGCCGAGCCTGAGGTCATCAAGAAGGGCAAGCCTGAGGAAGACGAGAAGAAGTAATCCCCCGACAGTCAATCTGCAAAACGCCCTGCGCTCAACCGCAGGGCGTTTTGCTTTGCATTCGATTGCGCAATATGGAGAATGCTGGCGCCCCGAATCAGAAACGGCGGCGGAGGTGCTGCAGATGTCCAGACTGAGCCGTTTGACCCGGAGCGAAGTCCCCGATGACGTTCGGGAGATTTACGAGCGGGTGGGGGTGCAGCGGGGCAACGTCCCCAACATGTTTCGCGTCTACGCCCACCGTCCGCAGATCCTGAAAACGATGATGGCTCACCTCGATGCCGTGACCAACACGGGGACGGTTCCGGTGAGGACCAAGGAGCTGGTGGCCACCCTGGTGTCGCGACTGAACCACTGCGAGTATTGAAACCGCTCCCATACCGCGCAGGCTGCGCGGCACGGTGCCACCGAGGGGCAGCTGCAGTCGATCCTCGACTTCGAGCGCGGAGCGTTCAGCGACGCGGAGAAGGCGGCGATGGCGTACTCCCAGCAGCTCACTCTCGATCCCCACGGCGTGGACGACGCCCTGTTCGACCGGCTTCGCAGGCATTACGATGAAGGGGAGATCGTTGAAATCTCCGCCATGGCTGGACTCTTCAACTACTTCAACCGCGTCAATGATGCACTCCGGATGCAGCCGACCGCTCCTGGAGAAGGACTCTGATCAGGCCATAAATCAGGCCATGGATCAGAAAGGGATCTTCCGCATGAAACGATCGTTGTCTGCTGCGTTGCTGCTTCTTCTGATCGCTGGCTGTTCGCGCGAGAGACCAGCGCACTCTGGCGGCAAGCCTTCGACGCCGGGCTCCGGAACGGCCCCCGCTGCCGGATCCCGCACCCAGAGCGGAGCGGCGGAGGTGGGAACCCTGATGCCCCCCTACAGCGGGAAGCTGCTGGACGGCTCGGACTTCCAGGTGGGGAATCTGAAGGGCAAGGTCGTCCTGATCAACGTCTGGGCGACATGGTGCGGACCCTGCCGGTTCGAGATCCCGGAGCTGGAATCGCTGCACAAGCAGCACGCCGGCAGCGGACTGAAGGTCATCGGCATCAGCGTCGATGAGGGGGGCGAGGCGTCGGTCACGCAGTTTGTCACCGATCAGAAGATGACCTACTCCGTGGCCCTCGATCCCGAGGGACGCATCGCCAACCTTCTGCAGACGACGGTGTTGCCCACCACGATCCTCGTCGATCGAAACGGGAAGATCGTCTGGCGGCAGGTGGGAGCGGTGGCGCCGGGCGACGCCAAGCTGCGGAGTGCGCTCAACGCGGCGCTCGGAATCAGGAAGGTCTGACGGTTCCGTCGGGCTGGGTCGAGTCGGGGGCCGGTTTCCGGCGATCACTCCCGGTACGGTCCGCCTGACGCCGGTCCCGCTGCCGCGCGATCAGCTCGCGGATCGGTGCGGTCACGTTCTTCGCGATCTGCGTCAGCAGAATCCGCATCGGCAGATAGGCCAGACCGAGCGCAAGAAGGATGGCGGCGGCAGCAATGATGAGAATGACAATCTGCGACATAGGTAAGCTCCAGTTAGCAAGTTCTGAGCCGCCGCGTTGAACTTTTGAACCGCTGGCGGCAGTTCGCTCCTTCAACCAATGTTTTTCGCTGATCTTCCAGCCGTACCGACGTGCCTCCGGGAGCCCCTGCGCCGGGTACTGAGAGGGGACTTCTGGCCCTGGCCATCGGAGGCGACACTCGCGGACGGCAAAGCGTTTCTGGAAGCGGTCATGCTTCATGGCATGGCGCCGCTGCTGTTCGAGCGTGCCAGCGCCAAGCAGGTTCCGTGGCCTGAGGCGGTGATGATTCCTCTCCGAAGCGCGGCGATCCACGCGGCGGCAATCGAGCCCCTCAGACAGCGGGACCTCTGCTCGGTGCTCCATGAATTTCGTAGAGCCTCCATCGAAGTTCTGATCCTGAAAGGCTCGGCGCTGGCCTATCAGATTTACTCCTCGCCGGAGCAGCGGCCGAGGGCGGACACCGATCTGCTGATCCGGAGGACGGACGTCGAGTCGGCACGGGTACTTCTGGAGTCCTCAGGCTATGCCGGTCGGGTGCTCAGCGGCGATCCGCTGGCCAATCGTCAGCAGGCCTTTTCGCGCAGCGATCCGTTTGGCTTCGAGCATGTCTACGATCTGCACTGGGACATCGCCAACACTCCGGTGGTCCGCGATGTCCTCGGCTTCGAAGAATTGCGGGAGCGATCGGTCACGGTGCCCTCGCTGGATGAAGGGGCGCGCGCACCATCGTTTCCCGACGCGTTGCTGCTGGCCTGCATTCACCGTGCTGCTCATCATCACGACAGCGAGCGACTGGTCTGGCTCTACGACATTCATCTGCTCCACGGACTGCTCTCGGAAGAGGAGCGTCTCGAATTCCGGCGGCAGGCGACCGTGAGGGGCGTCAGCGCGATCTGCGCTCGCTCGCTCCTCCTGGCGGAAGAGTGGTTCGCAGCGGAGACCAGCGCATCGCTCGTTCGGTGGAGTGCGGACGCCGCGCAGGCGGGAGAAGCCTCGGCGCGGTTTCTCGACCATGAGCGAAGGCAGGCGGGCGTGCTGGCAGAAGACCTTCGAGCACTGGGTTGGAGCCAGCGGTTGCGGCGCTTGCGCGACCTGGCGCTCCCGCCGGCAGCCTTCATGCGCGCTCAACATCCTTCAGTTCCCCTGGTCGCCCTTCCGGTTCTCTATCTTCTGCGCGGGGCGCGGGGAGTGGGGAAACTATTCCGGCGCGTGCATCCCTCAGGAAGCGCGTGATGACTGCGTCGACTCCTACGACGGGCCGTGGCTGGATCTCATGGTTAGAGTCGTCGCCCCGCGAGCGGATGCTCTTCCTGCGTGCTGCGCTACTGCTGATCCTGACCCGCGGCGCCCTGAAAACGATCGGGTTTGCATCCATCCGCAGACTGCTCGACGCCGCACCGGGAGGAGACGAGTCCGGCCGGCTCGAGGAGGCACAGCTGGCCGCCCGGAGTGTGGAACGGGCCGGACGCTATCTCCCGTTTGCCACGACTTGCCTCGATCGCGCGCTTGCGCTCTGCTGGATGCTGCGACTGGATCTCCTCGGAGGGTCGCTGCGCATCGGCGTGAAGAAGGATGATCAGGAACTGGCCGCGCACGCCTGGGTGGAGAGGATGGGAGAGCGTCTGCTCGATGATGGAGGCGGCGAGTTCGACTCCTTCGACGCGGCGCTTCTCGGCGGAAATCGGTGAGCGGGTTCGCCGCGATTGTTTGGCTGGACGGGTCGATGCAGGATCCTGCCCTCCTCGCCAGCGTGCGAGGAACCCTTCGGCTTCGAGGTTCGGGTGGGGAAGCGAGGTGGTCGGACGCCGGCGTTACCTTGCTGCATACCCGGCTGGCCGCTGGAGAGAAGGATGTTCTTCCCCCTCTCGAGCGCGACGGGCACGTGGTGGTTTTCGAAGGGCGTCTCGATGGGAGGGAAGATCTCCTTCGATCACTTCGAGCAATGGGCCGCGAGGTGGTCGCGTCGATCGACGACACAGAACTCGTCGGGCAATGCGTTGCGGAATGGGGCACGAGAGCGCCTGAAAACCTCATCGGCGATTTCAGCTTCGCGGTCTGGAACCGCAGAACGCGCGAGCTGTTTTGCGTTCGCGATCGATTCGGCGTGAGACCGATGTACTACGCCCGTGCCGGTGCGGCGCTGGTGGTGAGCAACGATCTGACCACGCTGCTGGCAGTCGAGGGTCTGGCCGGGCCACTCCATGCGCCAGCCCTTGCCGACTTTCTGCTGTTCTCCGGGAATCAGGATTTGTCCACCACGACCTACGAGGCCATTCTCCGGGTCCCTCCGGCGCATGCGATGGTGGTTGGTCGCGGCGGCGAGACGACGCTCCAGCGCTTCTGGTCGCTGCCGGCCTCGCAGTCGCCTCGGAAGATTTCCGATGCCGATGCGGTCGGGGAGTTTCGCTCGATGTTCCAGACCGCCGTCAGCGATCGCATGCGCGGCGAACCGGTCACCATTTCGCTGAGCGGGGGGCTGGACTCCGCCGCTGTCGCCGCTGCGGCAGTGCGAGGGCAGCGGTCTGGGATCCATGCGGTGACGGCAGGCTACGAGCGGATGTTCGTGGATGAAGAGCGGGAGTACGCCAGGCAGACCGCGACCTCCCTGGGGATGGCCTGGGAGTTTGCACCCGCTGATCACTACTCGCTGTTCGAACGATGGGATGACCCCCGCTGCCGAGGGCTGGAACCGTCGGATACTCCGATGCGGGCGGCCTTCGTCGACCTGATGGGAAGACTGGCCGTCCACGGTCGCCTTCTCCTCACCGGTCAGGGAGGGGACTCGGTGCTGTACACCTCGCACCGCCATTTTCTGGGCATGCTTCGTCGCGGGCGCATCCTCCCAGCGGTCAGCGAGATGCTCTGGTACGCGATCTCCCGTCATCGACGGCCGCCGCTGCTGCTCCGGTCTCACGCCCTGCGGGCTCTGGGTTTGCGGTCGGACCAACCAGCCTTCCCGTCGTGGATCCGCGAGGACTTCGCGCGGGCCCACGATCTTCGAGCTCGGTGGGCCGACTTCTGGGGCTGGCGAAAGCGTGCCCTTCATCCCTGGCGGCCGGAAGCGGCGCTGTTCACGATGCAGCCGATGTGGCCGGGCGCCTTCGAGAGTTACGACTTCGCCTGGACCGGCGCGCACCTGGAACTGACCGTGCCCTTCCTGGACACGCGTCTGGTCGAGTTTCTGTTCACTCTTCCGGCCATGCCGCACTTTGCCGACAAAGACATTCTCCGCCAGGCCATGAAAGGCTGGCTTCCGGAAAGGGTGCGGAACCGGGCCAAGACGCCCCTGGCAGCCGATCCGGCGCAAATTCTCTTCCTGCAGGCGGATGCTCGCCAGTGGTCCTCTCATTTCAGCCTGATCGAGGCCTACGTCGACCCGCGTATACTCCGATCGATGATCGAGGGGAAGTTGCAGCGTGGCCAGCGGATCGATCGGGAGATCCCGGCGGTGTGCCTTGCGGAATGGCTCTCCTTTCGTTAAGGTTATTTGCCGTGGCTTCGTGTGTAGTTGGCGCGATGGAGCAAGCAGATGAACGATGAACACACGAAGTCGCCGCTGACGCAGTCAAGTCAGCTTTCTTCCCGGCGGGCCTACGCCAGGCCCGCGCTTGTGGTCTACGGGACGATTCGGGCCCTCACCAATCAGAGCGGTTTCAACCGGAACAAAGACGGCGGAAACAACGCGCAGGGCAACAGGACCTGAGCGCGCGTTGCGGCGACGCTCACCTGTGAGCCGCGAACATCTTGTGGAACTATGACGTCTACGGCCTGCGCCTCCAGTCCGACATCCTGATCGACGGACTGGTTCCCTCCATCACCCCTCGCGCGCTCGACCTCCTCCTCGACACATCACCGTTTCCCCCTGCACTCCATGCGCTGTTCGAAACGTGCGCCGCCGAAGACGACGACAACGTAGCGATTGCGCACGCCGCAGAGGGCTACGTGGTCGCTTACCGCGACGGAACCCGATTCTTCATCGAAGAGGACGGATCCCTCATCCGCGTTGCCTGGCCGGCCACGTCCACTGCGGAAGACATGGCCACCTATCTTCTGGGACCGCTGCTGGCCTATGTACTTCGGATCCGCGGGGTGCTCTGCCTGCACGCCAGTGCGGTGGTGATCGAGGGTCGCGCGGTGCTTCTGGCCGCTCCTCACGGGGGAGGAAAATCCACCACCGCGGCGCGATTCTCCGACCGCGGCGCATCGGTGATGAGCGACGATGTCGTACCCATCTTCTGGAAGGGAGAGGTGCCCACCGCCTACGCCGGCTATCCCCGTCTGCGCCTTTGGGATGAGACAGCGCAGGCGCTCTATGGCAGCGCTGAAGCTCTCCCAAAACTGACCACCACCTGGAACAAGCGCTATCTCGACCTCCAGGCGGAGCAGCGAAGATTTGCGGCGACCGATCATCCGATCGGCGCGATCTTCATCCTCGGGGAGCGCGGTTCCGGTCCGCCCTCTGTCGAACGCCTGACCGGACACGAGGCGGCTATGCAGCTGATTGCGAACACCTCGATGGGTCTTCATCTGGAGTCCGGCTGGCGAGCGGGGGAGCTCGACGAGGTTGCCCGGTTGGCCGCTCGGATCCCACTGTTCCTGGCGCGTTCCACCAACGACCTTCGGCGCATCGACGAACTGTGCGATCGGATCCAGGCGGCCGTCTCAGCGCTATGATCATCCCTGTGGATTCAGCGGAAATCCGGCTGCGAGAAGGCGTCCTCACCAAGCTCATTGGTGACGAGATGGTGCTGCTCGACTACGAGCGCGGAATCTATTACGGCCTCAACGATGTCGGGGCGCGCGCACTCTCGCTGCTTGCGGAGGGCCACGCTCTCTCAGAAGTGATCGACCGCTTGTTGAAAGAGTTCGAGGTGTCGCGTGAGACCCTCCAGTCGGATCTCGAAGAGCTCATGGCCGACCTTCGGCTGAAGGGTCTGCTGGACTCAGTTTGAGGAGCTGAAGCTCGCTTCCGCCGACCGTCGGACCTGCGTCACCATCTGCTGGATATCGAAGGGCTTGGAGAGGAGCGCAACGACGGGGCTGAGGCTGGCTGCTTCTTCCGCCCCTTCCACGTTCGCGGTCATGAGGATGACTGGCGGCGCGTCGCCCGGACGGGCTCGCTCCAGGTAACGCAGGACTCCGACGCCATCGACGCGAGGCATCATGAGGTCGAGAAGGATCGCTCCGTAGTCTCTGCTGGCGAGCTTCTCGATGGCCTCGAAACCATCGCGGGCACACTCCACTTCAATGTTTTCGCGTTGGAGAACCCGCTCCACCATCAGGCGAATGGCATCGTCGTCGTCGACGACCAGCACGCACCTTGAAGAGTTGGTCACAGTCGCCGTAAGGCAACGTGGGTGCCAGAAAAGGCTGACAGGGACTCCGCAGCGGACGGGACCGCTGGTGATCTCGTTGTTCCTACACGCCTGCCCCGCAGCTGTTTCTCGCGTGGCGTTTCGCGGAAGTCAGTGGAACCACGATCCGCCGTTCACGTCGATGGTCACTCCGTTCAGGTAGTCGGCCATCGGAGAGGCGAGGAACAGGATGACGGCCGCGACATCGTCCACGCTGGCGACCCGCCGGAGCGGAATCTGGTTGACGATGTCCTCGCGATGGGCGTCGAGCTCGCTGCGGGCCATCTCGGTGTCCACGAAGCCGGGAGCGACACAGCTGGCCACAATGTTGTCGCCGGCGCAGGCGCGGGCAATGGAGCGGGTGAGGTTGACCAGCGCCGCTTTGGAGGCGCCGTAGTCGGCGAACTCCGTTTCCCCCCGAAAGGCTGCGCGGGAGGCCACGTTGATGATTTTGCCGCCACCATTTGCGCGCATCCATCGCATGGCCAGAAAGGAAGCATTGGCAGCGCCGAATACGTTGAGAGCGAAGGTACGCTCCCAGCCGCGCTGCCACTGGTCATAGTCGTCGCCGTCGAAGCGGTTGAGGCCGAAAGTCGCTGCGTTGTTGACCAGGACATCGAGGCGCTGGAAGCGGTCGATCACCGCGGAAACCATCGCCTTGACCTCTTCCGGTCTGCTTACGTCGGCGCGGATGGCCATGGCCCGCTCTATCCCCATCTCGCGGACCAGCTCTTCCGCCTCGCGCTCGCTGCGGTGATAGTTGACGGCTACGCGCGCTCCGGCGGCAGCGAAGCGAAGGGCAGTCTCCCGCCCGATGCCGCGGGAAGCACCGGTGATCAGGGCCACGCGGCCGGAAAGGTCGAGGTTCGTTTTCGAATGCAGCACCGCTAGAGTGTACGGGATGAGCGTCGAAGTGATCCTGTACACGCGCCGGGAGTGCCACCTCTGCGATGCCGCGAAAGCGGAAATTCACGTCGCGATTTCCGCCGGAGGCCTACCTGTCCGCCTCACGGAAATGGACGTGGACTCCGACGCCGAAATGCAGAAACGGTACTCGGACGATGTTCCGGTGGTTTTGATCGACGGAGTCGAAGCCTTCCGTCACCGCGTGACCGCCGCCGAGTTCACCGCCCGAATCCTCGGGCAGACCGCGCTCGAACCGGGACTGGCCGGCGAGACCTGTGTCCCCTGCCGCGGAGGAGTCCCTCCGCTCGAGGGGGAGGCGCTGGCGGAACTGACCGGACAGGTCGGACCGGGCTGGACGGTCCGCGAGCAGCATCATCTGGAGAAGGAGTTCCGCTTCGCCGACTTCGCGCAGGGACTGGCGTTTACCAACAGGGTAGGCGTGGTGGCGGAAACGGAGGGACACCATCCCGACATCTTTCTGGCGTGGGGACGGGTCCTGATCACCATCTGGACTCACAAGATCGACGGACTGACGCGCTCCGATTTCGTGCTCGCGGCGAAAATCGATCGCGTTCTCTGACGACGGAAGCCCGCGCTCGGGAGCGCAGTCAGACCAGGCCGCGTTCGCGAAGCTCTCGTTTGGCGAAGGCGTAGATGATCGGGCCCATCACCACGCCGCTGACGCCGAAGGCCGTTTCGCCGATGAGGATGGCCATCAGGATCTCCCAGGCCTGCGAGTCCGTCTGCCCGCCCACGATGCGCGAGTTGATGAGGTACTCCAGTTTGTGCACCAGAACCAGGAAGACCAGGGACGCCACGGCCGTGCCGCCGGACACTCCGAGAGAGAGCACCACGATGACGGTGTTGGAGATGAGGTTTCCCAGCACCGGGATCAGTCCTGCCACGAAGGTGACGATGACGATGGTGGTGGCGAAGGGCAGGTGTTTCCCGAACAGCGGAAGGCCGACCAGAAGATAGAGGGCTGTCAACGCGGTGTTGACCGCAGAGATCTTGACCTGGGCGGTGGCGATCCTGGAGAAGGCATCGGCGAAGCGGCTGATCTTCTCGCCGAGGACGACGGAGAAGCGGCCTCCATCGCGCTGGTGATGGTGAGTCACGTGGCGGAAGAACACCATGATGGCCAATAGCATCCCCATGAGCATGTGAATCAGGGCAACGCTGAAGGTGCTGCCAGCGATCTTGAGCGTTTCTGCGTGCTTCTTCAACCACTCCACAATGACCGCCTTGAAGTTCTCGGCGTCGGTCATCACATCGGGGATGATGTCCTGCCCGTAGCCCCCCAGCCACGCGCGCGTGGACTGAAGGATGTCGGCCATCTTGGTCATCATCGCCGGAATGTTGTCCGCGTGGTGACGCAGGAAGGTGATGGACAGAGCGATGACTCCCACGACGAGCCCCCCGCCGATCAGGGTGACCAGCAGCAGCGCCAGGGGCCGGGCCGCAGCGTTCGGCATGCGCTTCGAAAATGCCTGCGTCAGACGATCGAGAACCAGGTAGAGCACCAGCCCGGCCACCACCGCCGGCACCAGATGGTCGAACATCACGTAGAGCAACAGCAGACCGCAGATGATCCACGCGGCGATCTCTTCGAAGGAAGGCTTTGGTTGCGGAACGGCGGGGGGAGCGATGGCCATGGCTTCCTGCTTAGGGAGGGACGCCGTTTCCGGAATGCTCATTGGTTTGATTGTACGCGCACTCTCCATCGAGATTTTCTGCCTTGCCGTAGCGGTGGGGAGAAGGCCCTCGACGGGAGGAGACCGTGCGTTGTCGCGCAATGTCGCCGCAGCAATGGGGGTCAGTGAAAGTCGTGGCTGGCCACCTGGTTCATTCCCTCCAACTCCCAGAACCGCTCTGCACGGACGGAGCACTGGCCATTGTCGTTCTGTAGGATGCCCTCCACGACCAGCCCGCTCGACCCGACGATCAGAGAACGATGTTCGCGGAAGAGATCCGGTTTGATGATCGCCTGCGACAGGCCGGTCTCATCCTCCAGCGTGAGGAAGACGAAGCCCTTGGCCGTTCCCGGCCGCTGGCGGACGATGACCGCGCCGGCCGTGGTCACCCGCCTGCCGGTGGGGATGGCTTTGAGGTCCATCGCGCTGAGGACGCCACCTTTTTTCAGATCCTGCCGGAAGTACCGCAGGAGATGCGGGCCGGTGGTGAG
>JBKJQB010000337.1:0-8033 GCA_046594105.1 Thermoanaerobaculia bacterium | reverse complement strand
CCGCCCACGCCAGTGGGCGGCATCCTCCGCGACATCTTCACCATGGGCGCGCGCCCCATCGCCACGCTCGACTCCCTGCGCTTCGGCGCGCTCGACGCGACGCGCATGCGCTATCTCGTCGACGGTGTGGTGCGCGGCATCAGCGGCTATGGCAACTGCATCGGCATCCCCACCGTCGGCGGGGAGACCTCTTTCCACTCCTCCTACGACGGCAACATTCTCGTCAATGTCTTCGCGCTGGGCATCGCTCGTGGCGACAAGATCTTCACCGGAACGGCGAGTGGTGTGGGCAACCCGGTGATCTACGTAGGATCCAAAACGGGACGCGACGGCATCCACGGCGCCACCATGGCTTCCGCGGAGTTCGACGAGGCATCGGAAGAGAAGCGCCCCACCGTGCAGGTCGGCGATCCCTTCACCGAGAAGCTGCTGCTGGAGGCCTGTCTGGAGATCATGGATTCCGACGCGGTGATCGGGATTCAGGACATGGGAGCGGCCGGCTTGACCTCTTCGTCCTTTGAAATGGCTGGCCGCGCCGGGACCGGCATCGTCATGCATCTCGATCGCGTGCCCATCCGCGAGAGCGGGATGACCCCGTACGAAATCATGCTCTCGGAGTCGCAGGAGCGGATGCTCATCGTGGCCAAGAAAGGACGCGAACATGAAGTGATCGAGGTGTTCGAGCGCTGGGACCTGAACGCCGCCGTAGTCGGCGAAGTGACGGACGACGGCATGGTGCTGCTGCAGTGGCAGGGCAGCGAGGTGGCGCGGATTCCGGTGGGGCCGATCTCCACGGAGGCGCCGGTGTATGACCGGCCCATGGCCCGGCCCGCTCATCTCGAGGCGTTGCCGGCCACCCTTTCTCGCGAGCGCGCGGCCGACGCGGACCTCACCGCGATGCTGCTGCAATTGATGGCATCGCCCAACCTCTGCTCCAAGCGCTGGATCTGGCAGCAGTACGACACCACGGTGCGCACGAACAGCATCGCCGGACCGGAACGCCGGGACGCCGCGGTGATCCGCATCAAAGGAACGGGCCGGTCTCTGGCCATCACTTCGGACGTCAATCCACGCTACTGCGCACTCGATCCGTACGAAGGCGGGAAGCAGGCGGTGGCAGAAGCGGCGCGCAACATCGCGGCCAGCGGAGGGCGGCCGGTGGCCATCACCGACTGCCTGAACTTCGGTTCGCCGGAGCGGCCGGAGATCATGTGGCAATTCGCCGAATGCATCCGAGGAATCAGCGATGCCTGTCGCGCGCTCGACACGCCGGTGGTCTCCGGAAACGTCTCGTTCTACAACGAGACCGAGGGGCGGGGGATCGATCCGACCCCGACGGTGGGGATGGTGGGGATTCTCGATCGCCAGGGGGGCGGAGTCGGACTGGCCTTTCCTGGCGCTGGTCTCGAAGTCGTTCTCCTCGGGGCGACGACCGACGAGCTGGGAGGATCGGAATGGCAACAGAATTTTGCTCCGGCGGAGATGGCCCGTCCTCCCCGCGTCGATCTGGAGCGCGAACGATCCTTGATCCGACTCCTTCTGGATGCTGACGCCGATTCGCTGATCCGCAGCGCGCACGATCTTTCGAACGGAGGCCTCGCCGCCGCGCTTGCCGAGTGCTCCATGAACGGCGTGGGCTGCCACCTGGAGCTGGGCGGCCATGCTGATGGCGTCGATGCCACTGCGCTCCTCTTCAGCGAGTCTCAGGCTCGCGCACTCGTTTCCTGCGTGCCGGAGCGCCTCGAGGAGCTCCTGCGGCTTGCACGACGACTGGGAGTGCCGGCCCTCCGCCTCGGCCGCACCGTGGCCGGCGCCTTTCTGGTGGAACGGAACGGCGTTCCGCTCTTGAAAACGAGCGCGCAGGAGCTCGCACGGATCTGGAGCACCGCCTTCGCTCTGCTTCTCGGCGGCGACTCCGTCGAGGAGGTCATCCGCGGAGTGGGGGAAGCGGCGGGCGGGGTGATGGCGCATTGACAAGAATCTTTCGGGGCGCCGACAGGGATGCCGGCGCTACGAGTGTCATTCCCTGAGATAATCGTCCGCCTGCCATGTTCGACAAATTCAAAGACGAGTGCGGAGTCTTCGGTGTCCTCAATCACAAGGACGCGGCGAACCTGGTGTACCTCGGGCTCTATGCGCTGCAGCATCGGGGGCAGGAGAGCGCTGGGATCGCTTCAGTATCCCGCGACGGACGCCGATCGGAGGCCAACATCGGTGCCTCCATCGGATCGAGCGGTGCGGGCGAGCAGATCATTGCTCCCGGTTCGCCACAGATTCACTGCGAGAAGGAGATGGGCCACGTCGCCGACATCTTCACGCACGAGCGGCTGTCGCGGCTTCCGGGAGACCTGGCCATCGGACACGTGCGCTACTCCACGGCAGGCGGATCGATGTTGTGCAACGCCCAGCCGCTGGTGGCATCGACCAACAAGGGGCCGGTGGCCCTGGCGCACAACGGGAACCTGGTCAATGGAGCCGATCTGCGGCGCCGGCTGGAAGCGGATGGAGCCATCTTCAACACCATGTCCGACACCGAGGTGATCGTGCATCTGATCGCCCGGTCGAAGGAAAAGGATCTGGAGCGGGCATTGGTCGACGCACTTTCCCAGGTGGAGGGGGCATATTCGATCGCCTTGATGGCTCCCGGGCGAATCTATGCAGCGCGCGATCCCTACGGGTTCCGTCCGCTGGTCGTCGGAAAGCTGGAAGAGTCGTGGATGGTCTCGTCGGAGACCTGCGCCTTCGATCTGATCGGAGCGGAAACGGTCCGGGAGGTCCGGGCCGGCGAGGTGGTGGTGCTCGAATGCGGCGACCGCTCAGCCAGTCTGCGCGTGGTCCACCAGTTTCCCTCCGAGCGGGAGGCCCGCTGCATCTTCGAGCATGTGTACTTCGCACGGCCGGACTCGGTGATCTTCGGCAACAACGTGGCCCAGGCCCGGAAGCGCTTCGGGGCCCAGCTGGCCATGGAGCATCCGGTGGACGCGGACGTGGTGATGCCGGTACCCGACTCCGGCGTTTTTGCCGCGCTCGGATATGCGCAGCAGTCGGGGCTTCCGTTCGAGTTCGGGCTGGTGCGCAATCACTATGTCGGACGCACCTTCATCGAGCCACGCCAGTCCATCCGCAACTTCGGCGTGAAGGTGAAGCTGAATCCGGTGCGCGAGATCGTGCAGGGGAAGCGCATCGTCCTGGTCGACGACTCCATCGTCCGGGGAACGACGTCGAAGAAGATCGTGAGGATGCTGAAAGACTTCGGCGCGCGGGAAGTGCATGTGAGGATCTCCTCTCCGCCCACCACCGGTCCCTGTTACTACGGGATCGACACGCCGCAGCGTCGCGAGCTGATTGCCAGCTCCCAGTCCGTGGAAGACATCCGCATTTTCATCGAGGCAGACTCCCTCGGCTACCTGTCGGAGGAGCGCATGCTCGAAGCAGTCCGCAACGGGGACGAGCCGCGGAACCTCTATTGCACCGCCTGTTTCAGCGGCCGCTATCCCATCGTTCGCAACGAAGTGGAAGCGGCCGCAGCGGCGATCTGACTTTGGTTTTGCGGGACCTGGAGGCGAGGAAGCGATCGCCTTTCTGCCAGAGAGTGAGCACCACGATTCGCCGCCGGCAAAGCTGGAGGTTCTTCCCCCTTCACTTCACGAGCCGCGGCTTCGCCGGAGCGTCTTGCTCGCTCCTCTCCTGCCCGGTGGTGGAAGGAGCTTCGGACAGAGCGCCCGAGTCCCGAATGTGAAGTCGCGAAGCAGTGGCCGGATGCATGCCACTCGGCTGCGCCAGCAGCGCAGCCATCGTCTCGGCGGGAACCGGATGGCTGAAGTAGTAACCCTGCGCCGCGTCGCACTGGTGCCGGCGAAGGTAGTTGAGCTGCTCGATGGTCTCCACCCCTTCGGCGATCACCCGGAGTTTGAGGCTGCGGGCGATGGCGATGACTGCAGACACAATGTCCGCGTCTCCTTCGCTGGTGTTGAGATCGCGAACGAAGACTCCGTCGACCTTCACGCAGCTGATCGGGAACTGCTTGAGATAGTGGAGCGAGGAGTAGCCGGTCCCGAAATCATCGATGGCGATGTGGACGCCGATGCTGCGGAGAGCGCGCATGACCTCAACAGAGGCTTCCGCGTTTTTCATGGCCGCCGTCTCGGTGATCTCGAGCTCGAGGGCGCTGGGATCGAGCCCGCTCTCATTGAGAATGTCGCGCACCCGGTTCGCCAGATCCTTTTGCCGGAACTGTCTCGCCGACAAATTTACCGCCACGTGAGGAAGGGCCAGCCCGCGCAGACGCCAGGCAGCCATCTGTGCGCACGCGCTCCGCAGAACCCATTCGCCCAGGGGAATGATCAGCCGGCTTTCTTCGGCCAGGGGGATGAACTCGGAAGGCTGGATCAGGCCGCGCTCGGGATCGTTCCATCGCACCAGCGTCTCGACCCCGATGATGGCTCCGGTGGCCAGGTCGATCTGCGGCTGGTAGTGGAGGACCAGCTCGTTTTCGGCAATGGCGCGCTTGAGCCTCGACTCCCGTGACATGCGCTCCCCCGCCCGCCGCTTCATGTCCTCGGTACAGAGCTGGTAGGTCGCCCGGCCTGCGTCTTTGGCGCGGTACATCGCGCTGTCGGCATTGCGGAGCAGCGTCTCTGGATCGTTTCCATCGATGGGGAACAGCGCGATCCCGATGCTCGCGGAGATCTCTACAGACACTCCGCCGATGAGCAGCGGAGCCTGCACCGTGTCGATGATCTTCTGTGCGACCGTCAGAGCATCTTCCGGTTGACGGAGCTCCGAGAGGGCGATGGTGAACTCGTCTCCGCCGACCCGCGCCACGGTGTCGTATTCGCGGACGCAGCTCCTGAGCCGGTCCGCCATGGCCAGCAGCAGCTCATCGCCCGAGGCATGCCCCATGGTGTCGTTGATCCCTTTGAAGTGATCGAGGTCCACGAACATGACCGCGACGGACCTCCCGAAACGGCGCGCCCGGGTCAGGTTCTGCATCAACCGATCGGTGAACAGCCTCCGGTTCGGCAACTGGGTGAGCACGTCGTGGTAGGCATGAAACTCAATCTGGTACTCGGCCCGTTTCCGGTCGTCGATGTCGATCACCGTGCTGTGGATGCGGTCATCGGCCAGCGTGAGGTTCTGCAGGACCCACAGCGTACTGCCGTCCATTCGCCGGAATTCGGTTTCTACACCTTTCAGTGTCCGCGCATCGCGCAACATGTCGGTCAGCTCTTCGCGCTCGACCGGACGGGCGTGAAGATGGGTCAGGTCCGTTCCGATCATGGCGGCGCGGTTCGACCGCAGCATCGACGCGAACGTGGAGTTGCAGTCGAGAATCCGCCCCTGCAGATCGGTCAGGCAGACGCCGGCGGCATTCTGTTCGAACAGCAGCCGATAGCGATGCTCAGACTCCCGCAACGCTGCCTCGGATGCGAAGCGCGAGGTCACGTCGCGGAAGCTCCACACCCGGACGTTGGCCACGTCGGGAATCGTCCTGCCCGTCGAGTAGCGCTCGAATCGGCGGCCGTCCCGGAGCTCCAGCAGGTCGAAGCTTTCCGCCTCCACCTGCCGGGAAAGGCTCTCCAACGTCTGGACGAATTGCTCCGGCTCGCACAATCGCTCGAGCATGAAATCGACTGCCGCTTGCGCATTCGCGCCGGCGATGAAGTCTGGCCGCATCTGCCACATGTCCACGAAGCGCTCGTTGTGAGAGAGGATCCGTCCGTCGTCGCCGGTCACCAGGATGCCGTCGGCAGTCGACTCCAGCGTGGACTGCAGAAGGGTGACCGCCTGGCGGATCTCTTTCTCCGCCCTGGACACCCGCGATCGCTTCTCCATCACAACGCGGACGCCGAGGCCCAGCATCAACAGAGTTGTCAGTGCCATGGGCAACGCGTACGCCGACCAGGCGTAGGAGGAATGGGGGACGATGATCAAGGACTGGTTCTCTCTTCTCTCGGGGAAAGATATTGTGAGCGGCTGGCGGCCGTTTGTCGAATGGGCCGGGACATGCTGCCCCCTGGGCCAGGGTTCCACGGCACCACCATAATGAGGTGCATGCCGGAAGTGGTGATCGTCGGTGCCGGAGTGATGGGAGCCAGCGTGGCCTGGCATCTGGCAGCTCGTGGATGCAGGGATATCGTCATCCTCGAGCGGGAGAGTTCCCTGGGAGCCGGGAGCACCGGAAGGGCAACCGGCGGCTTCCGGAGCCAATTCTCCACCGAGATCAACATTCGTCTGTCGCTGCGATCGCGGGAGAAACTGCGCACCTTTCGCGATGAGACCGGAATCGATCCCGGATATCAGCCGAGCGGCTATCTCTTTCTCGCCAGGAGCGAGGAAGCGCTCCGGCAGTTGCGAGAGGCGAACGAGCTGCAGTATCGCTGCGGGCTTACGGAAGCCGAGCTGGTGAGCGCCCCGGCGGCTCGTCAGCTCAATCCGGCAATCGACGACGACGCGATTCTGGGCGGAGCATTCTGTCCAACCGACGGCTTCATTCGTCCCATGCAGATCCTCTCCGGCTACGCCGAGGCGGCCATGCGAGCGGGCGCGCGCATCGAGCGCGGCGTCCAGGTGCAGGGGATCGAGCAGCAAGGCGATCGAATCACGGCCCTCAGAACGTCGACGGGCACAATCGGCGGCGACCTCTTTGTCAACGCGGCGGGCGCATGGGCGGCCACGTTCGGCGTGGAGATCCCGGTCACCCCTCTGCGCCGGCAGGTGGCCGGCACGGTGGTGACCGGCGTCTTACCGGAGTCGATGCCGATGACCATCTGGCTCGACGATGGCTTCCACCTCCGCGTTCGGGATGGCCGCGTGCTGCTGCTCTGGCCCGACCCGGAGCAAACGGGATTCAGCACGGACGTCGACGAGGCATGGCTGGCCGCGATCTGCCGGTTGGTCGCTGAACGGGTGCCCAGTCTGCAGGGCGTTTCGCTGGACCGCGCCCATTGCTGGGCCGGGCTGTATGAGATGTCTCCCGATCGCCATGCGCTGGTGGGGATGGCGCCCGGGCATTCCAATCTCTACCTGATCAATGGCTCTTCCGGGCATGGGGTGATGCATTCGCCTGCTTTGGGCGAGGCGGTGGCCGACCTCATTCTTGACGGTTCCGCGCACTCCGTCGACGTCGGCGCTCTCCGGCCCGGCCGGTTCGCTGAGGGAGCGGCGATCCAATCCTCGGAACTGCTGTAGCGGGCGGATTTGCAAAGTTTTTACGCCGTGCAGCACACAGCGCCGACGCCGCGGGGATCAGAGTGGTGCCGTGGAACAGTCTCGAGGGTCCCGGGTTCTGGTGGTGGAAGACGATGCCGCGCTCCGCTGGCTGCTGCGCGCTCTGGTGCGGAAGCAGGGCCTGGAGTGCGACGCGGTCGAAGACGGACAGCAGGCCATCGCCGCGCTGGAGAAGACCACGTACACCTTGGTGCTGCTCGATCTGCTGATGCCAAAAATGAACGGGTTCCTGGTGTTGCGCAGGATGGACCAGTTGCATCTTCCCACCCCGGTCATCGTGGTGACCAGCGTCGACGAGGCGGGGCATCAGGAACTGAGCGCGCGACGAGTGAAGCGGATCGTCCACAAACCCTTCGAGATGGAAGATCTCGCCGCCGAGATCCGGCTGCTTTGCGGGATCTAGCCGGCACGGCCGGCGGCGTTGTTCGCACAGCGTCCGGCCGGCACAGCCGGCGGCGTTGGTTCGCACAGCGTCCGCCACGATTTTCGCTTCAGTCACGTTCACTTGGCCGCTTTTGATTGCAGATGACACACACGCGCGTCATTAGAAGCTGGGGCACTGCGCGGAAACGCATTGATTGATGGACGAAGCGGGAAGCCCTCCCCACCCGAGTTCCTTCACCACGCCGCAGCGGGGAGAAGGTCCGCGAAGCGGGGATGAGAGTGGTGCCGTGGAACAGTCTCGAGGGTCCCGGGTTCTGGTGGTGGAAGACGATGCCGCGGTCCACTGGCTGCTGCGCGCCCTGGTGCGGAAGCAGGGCCTGGAGTGCGACGCGGTCGAAGACGGACAGCAGGCCATCGCC
>JBKJQB010000217.1:0-5638 GCA_046594105.1 Thermoanaerobaculia bacterium | reverse complement strand
CGCTTCAGCGGGCGACAGAACAGCGGATTGACTCTTCGGTGGTTCGCCAAATGACGCGGAACCCTTCTGTCGCCCGCTGAAGCGGGCTTCGCTGCATCGGGTCGCTGCGTTCCCCCGGCTCACGCCGGGGGCTACGGTCTTCTGCCGGCTGCGCCGGCTCCAAAGCACATCAATCCAGCGTCACTTCGAAGTCTGCAGAGCAAAATCGGAGAATTCAACTTAGACAACACCGGACCTGGACAAGAGTGTCTGAGCGGTCGCAGCCTGATTTCCGGGTTCGTGTGGCCCGGCCATCCTCGGCCGCCTTCGCTCTCGCTGGAATGTGCCACACCGCCCCGGCCGGATTCAAACTCTCGAGGCTAGGAGCCTGCGCGGCAGAATGTCTTGGAGCATGATCCTGGCGGAGCCTCGGGCAACCGACGCCGCCGGCCGTGCCGGCCCGGCCTAGCGAACCACCGCGCTGGCCCGCACGAACCGCCAGCCACGGGCGCGCAATCCCGGCGCTTCCTCGGTGAGCACGCGGACCGTCGACGGGTACATGTGTCCGATCCCGACGGCGACACCGTGAGCCTCCGCGCTCTCGCTCAGCGACTGGAGCTGCTTGCGGATGGCGTCGTCTTTCTGCACGTCATCAAGAAAGATACTGCGCGACGCCGTCTTGACGTGAAGCTGCCGCGCCAGCGAGCTGCCCAGAGACCCGCTCGCCGTTTTCGAATCGATGAAGTACATCCCCTCCGGCAAAGCGGTGAGCACTCCGGTCATCACGCGACGATCGGCCGTGGCCCGCGAGCCCATGTGATTGTTGACCCCGCGGGCGAACGGAATCGAGGAGACGTTCGCGCGCGTGGCGCGGGCAATCTCGCCGTCCGACATGCTGGTCAGCACCGCGCCCTCACCGGGCGAGACTGCCGGGAATCCTTCCGGCTCCATGGGCAGATGGCAGAGGACCTCGAAGCCTCCCGCATGCAGGCGCCGGGCGACGGTGTCGGCGTTCTGCGCGTTGGGAAGTATGGCGAAGTTGACGTTGGGATCGATCGACATCGCGCCGGTAACCGGCTGATGATCGAAGCCGACATCGTCGAGGATCAGCACGATGTCCCCACGATGACGGGCTGCCACGATCGACTGCTGAACGATCGACTGCTGAACGGCCGCCGCTGGCTTGACGACCGCAGTTCGGGGAATGGCGTTCTTCAGAATGGGAATCGGCGAGGCCCCGCCGTGAAGAAAGTTCCACAGAAAGAAAAGGCTCAGGCCACCGATGGGAAGGAGCATGAGGTAGGCCACCGAGCGGAACGACTCGCTCCGCGGCACGATCTGCCTCCTCCCCGCCCGTCCACCCATCGCCGCTGATTTTCGCACAGAGAGGGAGGACGTGCTAATCTTTGCGCTCCCACCCGAGCCCGCGTCCCGCGGCCGATTCCCTCGTTTCCCCGCACCACACAAACGATATGAATCGATGGATTGTTTTTCTCTTTGTGGCAACGCTTTTCACTTCCGCCCCGGCGTCTGCGTCGATGCTTCGCGCAGCCGGCGCTGCCGATCGGCAGACCATTCTTCTCGAAGGAGGCGGCACGCTGCGGCTTCGCGGAGTGGATCTGCCCGCCGATGAGGAGTCGGCCGCTCGAGAGTATCTCCAGCGACTGGTCGGCGGCCTCTGGATTTACGTCGAGAACGGCGACGTCTACCGTTCACCGGATGCGCTGTTCATCAACGGCGAGATGGCAAGACGAGCCTGGAAATCGGGTCCAAAAATGACGTATCTCGGCCCATCGTTTCCGACGCCGCCACGACGCACTGCGGCGCGGACGGCAACGCCGCGAGCAAGGAACGTTGGCCACCCGAGCCGAGCGCCCCGTCGCACGACCCACGCGGCGCGCCGGGCGCCCGCACACCGGACGATTCGCCCCGCCCCCGCCGGACCACAGCGCTACACGAACCGGGGCGCGGTGACTCGTTCAAGGCGGGCGAGATAGGCCAATGCCTGATCGCTGCTCGTGCCGCACATCTCCTCCAGGGGCCGCAGGCTGGCGCAGACCGCGGGACGGGAAGGATGCCCGAAGAGATCGCAGCGGAGGTCTTCGGCGAGATGGATGCAACGCACTCCCGCGGGCTTTCCGTCAGGCATGCCAGGAATAGGTGAAGAAATCGAGGGAGCAATGCAGCACGCTCCACAACCGGCACGGCAATCCATGGGGGCGCGAACTGGAACGCAGATCCGGCAATTCCGCGGGGCGCGGAGGTCGGCACCAGCTTAAGAAACCGTCGAAGGCCGTGCACTTCCAATCGAGAGTCCTTCTCCCCGCACACGGGGAGAAGGTGCCGAAGGCGGATGAGGGGCACTCACGCGACCAAAGCAGGACCCCTCATCCCCGCTTCGCGGACCTTCTCCCCGTGCGCGGGGAGAAGGAACTCGATGGGAAGGCGCGACGACGCGCTGCAGGCTAGCTCTAAGGGTCGAGCATCGCGCCGTAATCGGCGGCGTGGCGCTTCATGTACCCGGCGACATACGCGCATTGCGGGACCACGCGAAGATGCTCCGCGCGTGCGTAGCCGAGGGCGTTCTTCACCACCACCGAGGCCACGCCTTTCCCTTCGGACTCCGGCGGCACCGCGGTGTGGAGGAAGGTGATGCAATCGCCCTCGCGGTGATACGTCAGCATGGCCAGGCCTCCGTCCACGTCGGCTTCGAACTGATGGTCGGACTCGTTGTGCCGGACTTCGATCGGTGAGGTCATCGGTTGAAGGTGTCGCAGTCGGCAATCCGACCAGATTTGAAACCGCGTCCGAACCATTCGCTGCGCTGCGCCGCGGAACCGTGAGTGAACGACTCCGGGCTGACCCGGCGACCGGACATCTTCTGGATGCGGTCGTCGCCGACGGCTGCGGCCGCATTGAGCCCCTCTTCCACGTCACCCGCCTCCAGGATGTTGCGTTGTTGCGTCGCGTTGCCCCACACACCCGCAAAGCAATCCGCCTGCAACTCCAGCTTGACCGAAAGCGCGCGCGCTCCCCGCGGATCGCTCTGCATGGCCTGATGCACCTTCGGCTCGATCCCCAGGACCTTCTGCACGTGGTGGCCGATCTCATGCGAGATCACATACGCCTGCGCAAAGTCGCCGGGAGCGCCGAAGCGCTGCTTCAACTCGTCGTAGAAAGCCAGATCGATGTACACCCGCTCATCCTCGGGGCAGTAGAACGGCCCGGACGCGGTCTGGGCAAATCCGCACGCGGAGTCGACCCCGTCTCGAAAGAGCGCCAGACGAGCATGCCGGTATTTCTCGTTGGCCTGATTCGCCAGGATCGTTTCCCACGTCTTCTGGTTGTCATCGAGGACGAAGGAGACGAACTCGACCGCCTTATGCTCCTCGGGCGTCTCCTGCACAGACTGGCCGGGCGCCTGTGAAACCTGCGACTGACCGCCGCCGCCGCCGAGAAGGGCGAAGAAGTTCTTGTGAAAAATCAGGCTGAGCACCAGCAGGATCAACGCCCCGCCGATGCCGATCGGCCCGCGGCCGAAACCGAATCCACCGCCGCCTCCGCTCGATCCCCGCTGATCGTCAACATCAGAGCTCACTCCACCAGGTGTCCAACGCATGACACAACATTTTGCATAAGCGAGGCCAACCGCGGACAGCGCGGTTCTGAGCGAAGTGAACGGAGCGCCGGCATCCTTACCGGCCGGCGCGTCGGCTTCCAGCCAGGCTTCCAACCCAATGGCGTGAACTGAAGCGTTCCAGACATCAGTCGCGAGTTCCCTGGGGCGAACGGTGGGCGCGCGCAGGCGCGCCTGGCAATCCGGCCCCGGGTTCGGCCCGGGAAAACGCGTGGAACCAGGAAAACGGCGGCCGCGAAGGCGGTCGTACAGGTCGTGGCTTGAGAGTAGCGGCCGCCTTCGCGGCCGCACTTGGAACGCCATCGGGTTTCCCCCGGCAGAGCCGGGGGCTGGTCTGTGAAGCGCGCCTTCGCGCGCACGAACATCGTTGGACTTTTCTCACGGACCGTGGGCATCCAGCCCTCGCTACTGAGCGAGCGGGCAGCCAGCTCCAGAGCGCCGCCAGACGTCTGCTAAGACCGCCGCCCTCAGATCGACTGGCCGCTGGCCGGCGGATAGTCGTCGGCGCGGATGAGGATCTCGCGCGGCTTGGAGCCCTGCGGAGGGCCGAGGATGCCGTTGGCTTCCATGATCTCGATGAGACGGGCGGCGCGTGAGTAGCCGAGCTTCAAGCGCCGCTGAAGATACGACGCGGAGGCCTGGCCGGTGGAGAGCACCACGCGGACGGCGTCGTCGTACTTCGGATCGTCGAGGTATTCGATCCCGTCCACACCGCTCTTCTCCTCGACGACCTTGGTAATTTCCTCGAGGAACTTCGGCTCGCCCTGGTTCTTCTTCACGAACTCCACGATGTCGTTGATCTCTTTCTCCGAAACGTAGGCGCCATGAATCCGGCGGATCCGTGCCGTGCCTGGCGGAAGGAAGAGCATGTCGCCGTTGCCCAGCAGCTTCTCCGAGCCTTGCGCATCGAGGATGGTCCGGGAGTCGATCTTGGAGGCAACCTGATAAGAGATGCGCGACGGGAAGTTGGCCTTGATCACGCCGGTGATCACGTCGACGGAGGGCCGCTGCGTGGCGATGATCAGGTGGATGCCCACCGCGCGGGCCTTCTGGGCGATCCGGGTGATGGAGTCTTCGACGTCCTTGGAGGCCACCATCATCAGGTCGGCGAATTCGTCGATGATGATGACGATGTACGGCAGCGGTTCGGGGATCGGCGTGTCGTCCTCCGGCGAGACTTTGCGCGCGCGCCGGTGAGCGTCGGGATCCTTGAGCAGGCCGTTGTACTGGTCGATGTTGCGCACGCCGCACTCCGCCAGGGTCCGGTAGCGGTTCTCCATCTCCTGCACCGCCCAGATCAGCGCGTTGGACGCCAGCTTGGGGTCGGTCACGATGGGATGGAGCAGGTGCGGGATGTCCTCGTAGATCTTCAGCTCGACCATCTTGGGGTCGATCATCAGCATCTTGAGCTGCTTGGGGAGTGCTTTGTAAAGCAGCGAAACGATCATGGAGTTCAGGCCGACCGATTTGCCGGCCCCGGTGGCGCCGGCCACCAGGAGGTGAGGCATCCGCGCCAGATCGGTGACCACCGCGTCGCCGTGGATGTCTTTCCCCAGGGCCAGGGTGAGCATCGACGCCGAGGCCACGAAGGCGTCGGTGTCGATGATGTCGCGGAGGGTGATCAGCTCGCGCTTCTTGTTGGGGACTTCGATGCCCACCGTGGACGAGCCGCTGATGCGCTCGATACGGATCGACTCCGCTTTGAGCGCCAGCGCCAGGTCGTCGCCGAGGTTGACCACCTTGGCGTACTTCACACCGGCGGAAGGCTTGAACTCGAAGGTCGTGACCACCGGGCCGGGGTGGTAGGCGGTGACTTCCCCTTCCACCGAGAACTCCTTGCAGCGGTCCTCGATCAGCCGGCCGACCTCCAGAAATTTCTTGTGGACCTCATCGTCGATCTGTCCCTGCTTGGGACCCTGAGTCAGCAGGTCGACTGTCGGAAGCAGCTCGTGCAACGATCGCGAATCCCGCTTGGTGTCTCTCTGTTTGCGCACCACCGGGCGGGCCATGGCGGGCACGTCG
>JBKJQB010000212.1:0-12149 GCA_046594105.1 Thermoanaerobaculia bacterium | reverse complement strand
ACGGCCGGCAAGGATGCCGGCGCTACGTTCGCTTCGCTCAGAACCACGGAGCGCACGTCCATCTCCCACTCACTGACGCAGCGCGCGGGAGAAGGGCAACGTCCAATCCAGCAGGACTCTTGCAGGGGAGTCAGTCATGAAAAGAAAAGCATCCGCAGAATGGAAGGGCAATCTCAAGGAAGGCAAGGGCACCATCTCCACCGACAGCGGCGTCCTGGAGAACACGCAGTACTCGTTCAGCACCCGCTTCGAGGAAGGGAAAGGGACGAATCCGGAGGAGCTCATCGCCGCCGCACACGCCGGGTGCTTTTCCATGGCCCTGTCAGGCCAGCTCGGCAACGCCGGGATGACCGCGCAGAGCATCCGCACCACGGCCGCAGTCACACTGGAAAAGATGGAAGCGGGATTCACCGTCACCGCGGTCCATCTCGACGTGACCGCGAAGATTCCGGGCGCCAGTCAGCAGGCTTTTGACGAAGCGGCGGCCAACGCGAAAGCAGGATGCCCGATCTCCCGGCTGCTGAAGGCGGAGATCACCATGACTGCGAAACTGGAGGCCTGAGACACCGTTGTGGGTCGCCTCGGATCGCGCATCCGCGCCCTACTTCAAGCCGGCGATGACGTGGAACAGCGAGTCGCCGGCGCCCGGGGTGACGTCGGAGATCAGAAAAGACTGCCCATCGGGAAGTGCGCGCATCCCCACGATCCGGGCGGGCACCCGAAACAACTCGGTCAGGATGGGATCGTTCCATCGCCCCGGTGCGCGGGGAGTCGCGGCGCGCGACATTCACCGTTTCGCGGCGCGCTGTCGCAGCAACTCGGGCCAGTTCACGATCACTCTGGTGGGCACCTGCAGAGCGAGATCGTCGTACATGCTCACCAGGAAGCGGTCGCCCTCGCGCGCAACCTCGAACGAGCCAAAGCGCTGTTGCGTCTCGAACAGAAGTTGTGGCTCGGAGTCAGCCGCAGTGACATCGGCGACGAAGACCTTCCTGGCATCTCGGAAGTAAAGCTGCCGGCCATCGGAAGACCAGCGCGGCCGAGTCCCTCCTTTGGTGGAGATCTGGTGTGCCTCGCCCGGTCCCGGAAACGGCTTGAGGTAGATCTGGTGCTGGCCGGACTGGTCCGACTGATAGGCAACCCATTTTCCGTCGGGAGAGAATCGCGCTTCAGATTCGGCGAACGGAGTCTTGACGAACGGCGCCGGCTTCGCGCTTCCGTCGAGAGGTACCACCAGAAGATCGTTGTGGTTCCCGGTGTAGTCGTCATTGGCAAAAATCATGGAACGCCCATCAGGCGAGACATCACACGGCTGCTGGAGGCCCGGTGCGACGACCACCGCGCGGTCCTCCTCAGCGGACCCCAGCTGCTTGACGAAAATGTCGGGCACTCCCAGACGGTCGCTGGCATACACCACACCTTTCCCATCGGGGGTGAATGCAGGCGCGGCCTCATAACCGGGTCCGGAGGTCACACGCATTCCCGTCTCCCTGCGGGTCCCGTAGCTCCAGAGGTCTCCCGTTCCGATCCTCTCATCGACGACGGTGGCCAGAACGGACAGACCGTCAGGAGCGAGGCGATACTCGTTGAATTTGCCGACCGGGCCAAGGGTGGCGCCCTTCCGGCCGGTGCGATCCAGCCAGATCAGAGACTGACCGCCGATGGGGCCTCGATAGGTGAGCACGCCATTGGCAGAGACCGAGAAGGTCGCCCCGCCGGTGGGCTTGAAGTTATCGACCTGCTCGGCGATCGGCTCCGGATCTCCTTCCAGTTCCAGCGAGTCAACGTCGAAGCGCCTCGCCATGAGCGTGCCGTCGCGGACGAACAGCAGATGGCCGGACGGGACGTACGCAACTGCTGACGGAATCTCGCCGATCAACGTGCTCTTTTTTGAGTCGAGCGAGCCGGCGTATAAGAATGTCGGCTGCTCCGTTTTCGATGGATCGCGCGTGAAAGCAGTGAACAGGAATCGCTTGCCACCGGGAAGGAACACCGGCCACATGTGGGCCGCTTCGTGCCGTCCCTTGTCGAGCGACGTGACCGCCTCGATCCTGCCATCCCTGCTGGAGAGGCGCCGGATTCCGGAGACCTCGCCCCCGAGAAGGATGATCCCATCACCATTCATGGAGACGCCGTCAACGTCCTTGACGTCGGCAATGGATCGAGCAGCGCCGCCCAGGGCATCGACCACCTTGATCTTCCCCTCCGCCTGGAAAATGATCAAATTCCCCACGGTGGACCATTGCAAATCGCTGGTCGGGTTGTCGCAGCCCTCCAGCGCCCGGACTTCGAATGACCCGAGGCTGCGGACGAAGATCTGTCGTTTCTCACCGGAAGCGGCAATGAAGCAGAGCAGCTTGCCATCCGACGAAACGCTGGCCGGACCGGACATGGAGTACGGACCATCTGCGCGCGGCACGGTGAAGCTGTACACAGGATCCGGCCGCCTGCTGCGCACGAACCACGCTGCGATCGCGGCGAGTGACGCCAGCGCCAGAATGGCGATGACGCTGATGAGCCGTTCTCGAGTCTTTCTCCGCGCGGTGACCGGCGCGGCCACGCCTGCCTGAGACCCGGCATCACCGATCCATCGCAACTCCTCGGCAACGTCGTGGGCACTCTGCCAGCGCGCGTCGGGATCCTTCGCCAGACAGCGCTGGATGAGGCGCTCCAGCGAGGGCGGCGTGAGCGGCTGCAGTTCGCTGATGGGGCGCGGATTTACGCCGAGGATGTTGGCCACGAGGCTCGTCCGGTTCTTGCCGGTGAAGGCGGGCGCGCCCGTAGTCATCTCGTACAGCACGGCGCCGAGGGCGAAGATGTCGGTGCGGGCGTCAGCCTCCTCGCCGGCCAGTTGTTCGGGCGCCATGTACTGAAACGTTCCGAGGATGGTCCCTTCCTGCGTCAGCGGTCGATGCTCGGTTGCCTCCGCCGGACCTGACGCTTTTTTTGCGGGGATGACCGATTTCGCCAGACCGAAGTCGAGCAATTTCGCGCCCGATTTCGTGAGCATCACGTTCCCTGGTTTGAGATCGCGATGGGTGATGGACTGCCGATGTGCCCGCGCCAGCGCGTCGGCGATCTGCGCTCCGTACCGCAGCACCTCGGCCAGGGGCAGCGGCCCCTTGCTGAGACGGTCGGCGAGCGTCTCGCCTTCCAGCAGTTCCATCACCAGATAGTCGATGCCGCCCTCGTGGCCGATGTCATACAGCGTGCAGATGTTGGGATGGTTCAGCTGGGAGATGGTGCGCGCTTCCCGCTCGAAGCGGGCTTTGAGATCTGCGTTCCCTGCGAAATCAGCCGGCAGAACTTTGATGGCCACGCTGCGCTCCAGCCGCGTGTCGCGCGCGCGATACACCTCGCCCATGCCGCCAGCGCCGAGCGCGCCGGTGATCTCGTAGGGACCCAGTCGCCCGCCGGGTGTCATCATTTCTTGAGGTCTGCGGTCCAGTTCTGAACGACGGTCACCGGCGCGGGAGCGTCCTCATGGAGGGGGGCATTGACGAGAAATTTCTGGCCGTCGGCGGTGACGTCGTAGCCACCCTGCTGCTTCAGCCGGGACTGGAAGAGGGGCGCGGGCACCGACGCCTCGAACGAGGCTCCCGGAGTGACTGTTACGGACATCAGCTTCTGATCGGCCCCGATGAAGAAGAGCTCTTTACCGTCACCACGCCAGCGGGGTACGACTCCACCACCGGTCGAGATCTGCCACTTCCCGCCGGACTGTGGAAACGGTTGCACGTACACCTCCTGGCGGCTGGACTCGTTCGATACATACGCCATCCAGTGACCATCGGGCGAGATCATTCCCTGCCCCTCATTGAACGTCGTCGCCAGGTACGGCACCGAGGTTGCGCGGCCTTCCTCGATGAGCTTGAGATCAAACCCCGTACGGCTGCGAAGAGAGATCTGCTGCGTGACGATCCAGCGGCCGTCGCGCGACCAGTCCGTGGTCACGAGATTCGGCGAGTCCGAGGAGGCGACCAGTTGCGCGCTGCCCGCACCACTGGACTTCTTCTTCATGATCGAGCGAGTGGCCTGCCCCGTCTGGTCGGAAGAGTAGGCGATGAACTGGTCATCGGGACTCCACACCGCACCGGTGTCGGGCGAAGGCTCGAAGGTAAGTCGCGTCGGCGTATTGCGCACCAGGTCGTAAACCCAGAGGTCGGAAGTGCCGATCTGCTCATCAAGGATTTCCACGGCGATCCGTTTCCCGTCGTGGGAGAGTCGCGGCCGGTAGTAGTCGGCCGGTGTGCCGATGAGACCGAGTGGCTTTCCGGCGCGGTCCATCCACCCCAGTTGCGAAATCACACCTGCCGAGCCGGTCTGGTAAACGAGCATTCCGTTGGTGGCCACGGAGAAGATGGCACTGGCAGTGTTGGCAAACGTCTGGATCTTCTCGGCGATCGGGAACGGCTCTTCGGATAACAGGAGCTTCTTCGGATCGAACCGTTGCGCCAGCAGGGAACGCTCGCGGCAGAAGAGGATGTAGCCGGCGGTGGAGTACACCACGGGAGAATTCGCGGAGAGCAGCGACTTCACCTCTTTGGAGCCGAGCTGTCCGACCATGATCCGACCGCGATCCTGCGTGGACTTCAAGCTTTGTGCGAGAAAAAGGAAATGCCTCCCATCCGGCAGGAACCAGGGAAACCGATGGCTGTACTCCTCGGTCGAGAGCTGCGTCACCGCAGTGGCCTGCCCGCCGCTGGAGGAAACTCGGGAAATGGGATCGCGATCGGTCGGCGCAAACACGATCGTTCCGTTGCTGCCCCACGATCCGCCACGACCGTTTCCTGCCTCGCACAGAGTCTGCGGCGGGCCGCCGTTCGCATCGATCTTCTTCAACTTGCCACCGGCGAAGAACCCGATGAAGCGGCTGTCGGCCGACCAGAAGGGGTAGCTGGCGCCCTCCGTCCCCGTGAGCAGCTGCGAGGAACCGGCGTTGAGAGGCCGGATCCAGAGTGCTGCCTTGTTATCCGTTCCACGACCCGAATAGGCCACCCGCGCACCGTCCGGAGAGACCACCAGCGATCCGTTATCGAACGCGAACTGCACTTTCTCCGGAGGAAGGATCGAGCTCTCCACACGGGGATGCGGTTGTCGCTGCAGCAGAAACCAGAGTGCGGCGAAGACGGTGGCGGCCACTGCGAGCAGCGCAGCGAGCGTCCAGGCCATCCGTTCGCGGGTCTTCCGCCGCATCGCCAGCGGCGCGGCCACGCCGACCTGCGACCCTTTCTCACTGATCCATTTCAGTTCCTCAGCGACGTCCTTCGCGCTCTGCCAGCGATCGGCGGGATCCTTGGCCAGACAGCGTTCGATGACGTGATCGAGGGCCGGCGGCGCCAGCGGCTGCAGCTGCGCGACCGGTGTCGGCTGCGAGGAGACGATCGCCGCGATCAGGCTCGTGCGCGTTTTCCCGTCGAAGGCGCGACGGCCGCTGGCCATCTCGTAAAGCACCGCGCCGAGGGCGAAAATGTCGGTGCGGGGATCGGCTTCCATGCCTTCCAGCTGCTCCGGAGACATGTACTGAAACGTTCCGAGGATCGTCCCCTCGGCGGTCAGCGATTTCTGGATCGTGGCGCCGTCCGTGGTCAGGATCGTGCCGCCGCTTTTCGCCAGTCCGAAGTCGAGAAGCTTCGCGCCGTTCTTGGTGATCATGACGTTGCCCGGCTTCAGATCGCGGTGAACGATGCCGGCACGATGCGCTCGATCCAGCGCCTCGGCGATCTGACCGCCGTAGCGAAGCACGTCCGCAAACGGCAGTGGCCCGCGCGCGATGCGATCGGCCAGCGACTCCCCTTCCACCAACTCCATCACCAGGTAGTCGATCCCGCTGTCGTGACCGACATCATGCAGCGTGCAGATATTCGGATGGTTGAGCGAAGAGATCGTCTTCGCCTCCCGTTCGAAGCGGCTGCGGAACTGCGCGTTCTGCGCGAGTTCCGCCGGCAGTACTTTGATGGCCACGCTGCGCTCGAGCCGCGTGTCGCGCGCTCGATAGACCTCGCCCATGCCGCCGGCGCCGAGCGTGCCAGTGATTTCGTAAGGGCCCAGACGTGAGCCGGAGGCAAGTGTCATTGGATGCGCCGATTATGGCATCGGCGTTTGAAGTGAGTGGATCTTTTCCGAGCGACTCCCGGATTGAAGGTCAGGCCACGGCGTTATCATCGCTGCCCACCCATGTCCGAGTCGCAGCCGCCGGCCGACCCGCCGACCGCCTATCGTCCGCCCGAAGAGACGCCCACCTTCGTCACCCGAGGAAAGGGGGGGAGCAACCTGCAGTTCACGCCGGGCACGATCCTGGGAGAGCGTTACCGCATGATCTCCCTGATTGGACGCGGCGGCATGGGGGAGGTCTATCGAGCAGACGATCTGAAAATCGGCCACACCGTCGCGTTGAAGTTTCTCTCCCATCCGCAGCATGCGCAGCGACTGTACGAAGAGGTCCGCATCGGCCGTCAGATCTCTCACCCGAACGTCTGCCGGCTTTACGACGTCGGGGAAGTTGATGGGCATCTCTTCATCACCATGGAGTTCATCGATGGCGAAGATCTCGCGTCGCTGCTGCGCCGGGTGGGGCGGCTCCCTCCTGAGAAAGGACTGTCGGTCTGCAGGGACATCTGCAGCGGCGTGGCGGCCGCGCACGAGAAAGGGGTCATCCATCGCGATCTCAAACCGGCCAATGTGATGATCGACGGCCGCGGTCGCGCGCGGGTCACCGATTTTGGACTGGCCGTGGCCGGCGAAGGCGCGCGCGATCAGGCCGGCACCCCGGCGTACATGGCGCCGGAGCAACTCAGCGGCGGATCGGCCTCGGTGGCCAGCGACGTCTACGCGCTCGGCCTGGTCCTCTATGAAATCTTCACCGGCCGGCGGCCCTTCGACGCGACTTCAACGCACGACCTGCTGATGCGCCAGTCGGCGAACGACTTCGCCCGTCCATCCTCGGTGACCCGCGATGTTCCCCCTGCGATTGAGCGCCTCATCCTGCGCTGCTTGGAGCCCGAGCCGCACTCGCGTCCGGCCACGGTCGACGAAATCCTGCTCGGGCTCCCCGGAGGTGATCCGCTGGCCGCCGCATTGGCCGCCGGAGAAACGCCTACCCCCGGGATGGTTGCCGCCGCGGCGAAAGTCGGCAACGTATCGGCCCCCCTGGCCTGGTCCATGCTGGCCATCGCCGCCGCCGGGGTCATCGCCACCGCCGTGGTGTCCCAGCGAACCCTGCTCCATGGCGTGTCGGCCATGAAGTCGCCCGACGTGCTGCAGGAGCGCGCCCGCCAGATCCTGAGCGATGCCGGCGTGACCGGCCGGCCGCGTGATTCCGATCTGTTCGTCCGACAGGAATCGTTCGTCAACCAGTTGACCGCTGTCTACCGGCAGTCCCCCCGCCCCATGCGTCCCCGGAATCCCAACGGCACGCTTCTGTCTTCCGATCCCGCGCTGGATCAAGGGATGGCAAACATCGATCTGGACGCACAGGGCCGGCTGCGTCGCCTGCTCATCGCGCCGCCGATCATGGAGAAGCCGGAAGCTCAGCCCCCTCCGAATTGGGATGCCCTCCTCGCCGCCGCTGGATACGACCCCCGATCGCTCGTGCGGACCGATCCGCAGTGGGCCTCGGTCATCGTTTCGCCTCCGGGGAGGTCCGTTTCGTTCGTTGATTCCGACAGCAAGTTCGCATGGCTGGCCAGAGACGGCCGGAGGATCGAAGCCGCCGCGTACCACGGCCGGCCAGTCTTCTTTTCCGTGATCACGCCCGAGACGATTCGAGTGGCAGCCCCGGGGACCCTTCCGGCCTATCTTCCGGAACGCATTGCCACGGTGATGTACGTCCTCTTCATGATCACCATTCCCATCGCAGGTTTCGCGCTCGCACGCCGCCACCTGCTCAGGCGTCAGGGCGATCGCATCGGCGCCTTCCGGGTGGCGGCGATGTTTTTTCTCTGCTCGTTCACCAGTCTCCTCTTCCAGGCGCACCACTCCCTGCGTTTCATCGATGAGTGGATCCTCCTCTCTTGGCAACTGGCACAGGCGACCTTCTGGGCTCTGGTCACCGCGGCGATCTATCTGGCGCTCGAGCCAATTGTGCGGAAGCGCTGGCCGCAGATCCTGATCTCGTGGACTCGGCTGCTGTCGGGACGGATCAGCGATCCGATGGTCGGACGGGACGTGCTTGGCGGTGCCGCAACTGCGACGCTCGCGGTTCTGGCCTGGCAGGCAACTCTCCTCGTCGCAGGCGTCACCGTCTTCTTCACCACCCCCTCCACACTAGGGCCCGCGCGGTTCGTGGTCGCCTGGCTTGCCTACACCCTCGCCGAAGCACTGCTGCGCGGCGTGGGGCTGGTCATCCTCCTGGTGCTCGTGCGCGCCGTGATTTCCAGCGATCTCGCCGCCAGCCTGCTGACCGCACTCCTCATCGCCGCCATGACCCTCGGCGACACCTACGGCCCCGTGTGGCTTCGCGCGTTCTACGCCGTGAGCGCCTCACTCGCCGGCGTCCTGCTCGCGCGACACCTCGGCCTGCTGGCGGTCATGTCCTACGTCTTCTTCGTGCTGATCCAGCAGCGCATGCCATTAACGCTTCGCAGCGATGCCTGGTACTTCAGCCGATCCACCGTCGTGATCCTGCTGCTGCTGACGATCGTCGCCGCTGCGTTCAAGGTCTCAGTGGGAACGAAGCGATGGCTGCCGCGATTGGCACTGGATTGACGGACGCGTGGGACGCCGAGGCGCTCGCGGTCGATGTCAGGGAATCGCTGATCTTCCGGATCGCCCCCACTTTTCGAATTGACCCCAACCGACCCTTCGTACAGAATCGAACTCTTCCATTGATCAAGACACTGAACCGGAACCGGAAAAGGGGACTCATCTCATGCGAATGCTCACCCGGACCTCGTTGTATGTTGCGCTCCTCGCCCTCGCTATCCCGGGCCTTCCTCTCGCTGCTCAGGAAAGCCAGCCGCCCCCGCCCCCGCCCACCGCGGAACAGAAAGCCTCCGATCAGAAGGCCAAGGTGACGGAGGAAATGGTGGTCACCGCCCGAAAGCGGGAGGAGACCGTTCAGGACGTGCCGATGTCCGTGGCCGCCCCTACCGAGTCGGAGCTGCGCGATCGCGGCGCCACCACATTGGAGGACGTTGCCGCCAATGTCGCCGGCTTCACCGTTCAGAACCTCGGGCCGGGACAGAGCCAGGTAGCCATGCGCGGCGTATCGGCCGGACAGATCGTCCGTGACCAGCCCGGCGTGAAAGAGCAGGTCGGCGTCTACCTCGACGAATCGGTGATCTCGCTTTCGCTCTTCACCCCCGACATCGACCTGTTCGACATGGCGCGCATCGAAGTGCTGCGCGGGCCGCAGGGGACGCTGTTCGGTTCCGGGTCGCTGTCCGGCACGGTGCGCTACATCAGCAATCAGCCGAAACTGGGCACCTCCGAGACCGTGGGCGAGTTGAGCGCCAGCACCATCGATGGCGGTAGTTTCGGCGGCCACGCCAAGGTCGCGGTCAACGCGCCACTCAGCGATACCGCGGCGCTGCGGTTTGCTGGCTACTACACTCGCTACGGCGGGTTCATCGACGCCGTCCAGCCCAGCCTGCGGGTGAACAAGAACGTCAACGATGGCGACCGCATCGGAGCGCGGGTCAGCCTCCTGTTCAAGCCGAGCTCCAGGCTCTCCATCACACCGCGTCTCCTGTATCAGGACATCAAGATGAACGGGGCGAACCGCGTGGATGTGTTCAACATCCTCGGCAATCCGTTCACGACCACCCGTCCGGCGGTGCAGCTGGGCAACGACCGGCAGTTCACCCAGATCAAGGAACCCTTCACCGACAAGTTCACCCTCGGCGACGTCAATGTGTCGTATGACCTCGGCGGTCCGACCCTGACCTCGATCACCTCCTACACCAACCGCAACGTCCTGGTGGTGCGCGATGCCGGAGCGCTGACCTCCAGCATCACCGGCGGCTCCATCGGACTTCCGCCCAAGGCCTACACCCTCGACTCACCGCTGGACGACAAGACGCGAGCCAAGGTCTTCACCCAGGAAGTGCGGCTCTCCGGTTCGGAACGTGGTGTGCAGTGGGTCACCGGCGCGTTCTACGGCCACACCGATCGCAAATACGGACAGAGCCTCCTGGTCAATGGGTTCGAGGCGGCATCGGGCATTCCGACCGCCGGGCTGCGCGCACCGAAAGATGTCCTGTTCTTCTCCGACCTGAGCTATCGCTTCAACCAGTTCGCACTCTTCGGCGAAGGAACGTATTCGGTGAACGACCGCCTCGATCTCACCGGCGGACTTCGTTTCTACGATTTCAAGGAGAATCGCGGGCAGGTCTTTGACGGCATTTTCGGCAACGACGACAACGGGAAAAAGCTGGTCTCCGTACCGGGATCGACCAAAGCCAGCGGCATCGCTCCCCGCGTGATGTTCGGTTACAAACTGACCGACACCACAAAACTGAACGGGCAGATCGCCAAAGGCTTCCGCCTCGGTGGCATCAACGATCCGATCAACGTTCCCCTCTGCACGCCCGCCGATCTAGCCACCTTCAGCGGACGCGATAACTGGAAGAACGAAGAGCTCTGGAACTATGAAGTGGGGGCCAAATCGAAGGTCATGAGCGGCCGCGGCTCGGTGAACGTCGCCGCCTACTACGCCGACATCAAGAACCTGCAGGCCACCGTCACCGCCGGCTCCTGCTCCTCGCGTTTGATCTTCAACGTTCCCAAGGCCCGCGCCGCCGGTGCGGAGATCGAAGTGGATCTGGCGCCGACCGACGCCTTCACCATCGCGCTCTCCGCGAATCACACCAGTTCGAAGCTGCGCTCGACCCTCACCACCACCTCCAAGGGTGGCGGCGTCAGCGTGGTCTCCGGGATCCGGTCGGGCAACCGTCTTCCCACCGTGCCGGAAAATCAGTTCGCCGCGGCGGCGACCTACCATCTGACCATGGGCCAGAACCTGGCCGGCTATCTCACCGGCGTGTATCAGTACGTCGGTTCGCGCTTCACGCAGATCGGCGATCAGGCCGAGGGCTTCGGTACGGTCAACCTGCGCTCGTTCAACCCGAACAACATCGGCGGCCCCTACACCCAGAACACCTTCACCTTCGATCCGGAACTCCCCTCCTACAGCACCGTCAACCTGCGCTTCGGAGTTCTGAAGGACCGCTGGGACACGGCGCTGTTCGTCAACAACTTGACCAACGAGCGCGCCCTGCTCGCGCTGGACCAGGAACGCGGCACGCGGGCGCGGGTGGGCTATCTCACCAACCAGCCGCGCACGGTGGGGATCAGCACCCGCGTGAACTTCTGATCACCGGCAGTCATGCTCCGATGGGATGATGCCAGGCACCATGTCCTCATCCAGCGACTCTGACCACGGACTGTCGCGACGCACCTTTCTGGCAAGCGTCGCGGCAGTCCCCCTCGCAGCATCCATCCTCGAAGGCCAGACAACAGTGACCCGCACCGCTCCGCGGGTGGCCGTCATCGGCGCCGGAGCGTTCGGCGGGTGGACCGCGCTGCACCTTCTCCGTCTCGGCGCGCAGGTAACGCTGGTCGATGCCTGGGGTCCCGGCAACACGCGCTCCAGCTCCGGCGGTGAGACTCGGGTCATCCGCGCGATCTACGGCGTCGACCGCGTTTATGTCGAAATGGTCAAGCAGGCCTTCGACCAGTGGGAGAGACTCGACGCCTCCGCACCCGGCTCGCTCTACGTCCCCACTGGCGCGTTGTGGATGCACCGGCAGGACGACGGCTACGTTCGATCCTCACTGCCGATCCTGCAGGAGCTGGGGTTCCCGGTGGACAAGCTCACCATCGAAGAGGCCAGGCGACGCTATCCGCAGATCGACTTCCGCGGCGTGCAATCGGTGTACTTCGAGCGCCGCGCCGGCGCCTTGTCCGCGAGGATGGCCTGCGCCACGGTGCGCGACGCGGTGGTGAAAGCAGGGGGAACCTTTCGTATCGGCCGCGCGGAACCGGAGGCCATCGCCAACGGCTCGCTTTCCGGCCTGCGCCTCGAGGATGGATCGAAGATCGAGGCGGATGCCTACGTCTTCGCCTGCGGACCGTGGCTGGGCCGGCTCTTCCCGCAGGTGCTCAGCGAATGGATCCGCCCCACCCGGCAGGAGGTTTACTACTTCGGA
>JBKJQB010000149.1:0-20918 GCA_046594105.1 Thermoanaerobaculia bacterium | reverse complement strand
ATCACCAACGGTCCGCCGCCTACGAACGGCACGCTCGGCGTCGCCTACAGCTTCAACTACACCTCGACGAACTCGCCGACGTTCAGCGTGACGGCCGGCAGCCTGCCGACCGGATTGACGCTCAGCTCCGCCGGCGTGATCACCGGAACGCCCACGGCCCTCGGTACCTTTACCGGCACGGTGACCGCGACGAACGGCACCGCACCGAATGCCACGCAGGCGTTCAGCATCACCATCGCCCTGCCGCCGCCGACCATCACCAACGGTCCGCCGCCTGCGAACGGCACGCTCGGTGTCGCCTACAGCTTCAACTACACCTCGACGAACTCGCCGACGTTCAGCGTGTCTGCCGGCAGCCTGCCGACCGGTCTGACGTTGAGCTCCGCCGGCGTGATCACCGGAACGCCGACGGCTCTCGGCACCTTCAGCGGCACGGTGACGGCGAGCAACGGCACCGCTCCGAATGCGACGCAGGCCTTCAGCATCACCATCTCTCAACCCGCTCCCGCCATCACCAACGGTCCGCCTCCCAACGGGACGGTCGGCGTTCCCTACAGCTTCACCTATGCCTCAACCGGATCGCCCGCATTCAGCCTGCTTTCCGGGAGCCTGCCCACCGGACTGACGTTGAGCTCCGCCGGTGTTCTCAGCGGCACGCCGACCGCAACGGGCGTCTTCACCGGCATCGTCAAGGCGAACAACGGCACGGGGATCGCCACGCAGCCATTCAGCATCACCATCTCGTCGGGCTGCCCGTCGCAGCCACCGACTCTGATCTCGCCGGCCCAGAATGCCATCGTGACCTCGCCGGTGACGTTCACGTGGACAGCCGTTCCGGGAGCGCTGAGCTACACCGTCTATGTCACACCTCCGGGAGGCGCTGCCGCTCCGGTCGGGACCACATCCTCCACTTCGCTCACCGTCTTTATTACCGACGGGGTGGTGGTCTGGTACGTGATTTCGGATGACGGCGCGGGCTGCCAGCTGCAGTCGGTCTCCTCCTTCTTCTCCCTCTGCAGCGGCGTCGGACCACCCTTCGCCGCTCTGGTCAGCGAAGTGGCTACGCAGCAGAAATACTTCTACGAGTGGTTCGACAACGGTTCGTCGTCCTACGAGGTCGACGAATCCTCCGATGAAGGCTTCACCAGCGTGACCACCATCCCGGTCAACGGAAACTCGCTCTCCTTTCAGCACACGGTGACGCAGCCCACTGCGTTCTTCTATCGAATCCGTGGCTTCTCCGCCTGCCTGAAAAAGTACGGTCCGTACTCCGACACATCGCGCGTCGTCATCACCCCGAACCTGGGGAGCGACAGCGAGCCGAGCGCGAATGGACAGGCTGGGAGCAAGCAGCTGATCGTTCTGCAGGTCCACATCCCCGGCTTCCCCGAGGGGACCTTCCCCTTCTCGGCCACGGTGGATCAGCCCTGGCTCAAGGTCACGCCGGCCACTGGTCAGCTTCCGCCTGCGGGGATCACATTGCTGGTCACTGCCGATCCTGCAACTCTGAACAACGGGACCTGGACGGGCACGCTGTTCGTGACCATCGGCAGCGCGCCGTCGGCCAGCGGAATTCGCGGGCTGGACAGTCGCACGGTCACCGTTCCGGTTTCCATCAACCTCGTCACGCCGGTGGTCACCGCGCCTAAGGGCCTGCCGCCGGCGAATGCGCTGGTCATCCCGTCCGTCGGTCATCTTGACGGGCAGGACACGCGCTGGCAGTCCGACATCCGGCTGCTGAACGCCAGCGACCGAGCGGCCAAGTATCAGCTCGTGCTCACGCCGCTGGGCTCCGACGCGTCGAAGTCGCTCAAGCAGACCGCCGTCTCCATCGATCCGGGAGCGACCATGGCTCTCGACGACATCATCCGCAACTGGTTCGGCATCGGGTCGCTCGGAGAGAGCAGCAACGGAACGCTGCAGATCACGCCCGTGGAGGCCTTCGGCACCACGCTCAACGCGCTGGTCTCCAGCCGGACGTATGACGTGACCGGTCACGGGACGTTCGGCCAGTTCATTCCGGCCGTTCCCTTCAGCAGGTTCGTCGGCAAGGGCGCATCCATCCTCGGATTGCAGCAGATCGCCCAGTCGGAGGCGTTCCGCACCAACCTCGGACTGGTCGAAGCGTCGGGCCAGTCTGCGTCGCTCATCGTCAGCGCCTTCGACAGCAGCGGGAAGAAGGTTCTCGATGTCCCGGTCGATCTGAAGGGAGGGGAGCAGAAGCAGCTCAACTCCTTCCTGGCCCAGTACGGCGTCTCCATGACCGATGGCCGCATCGAAGTGAGAGTTGCCAACGGTCTGGGCAAGGTCACCGCGTACGCATCGGTGGTCGACCGTCAGACCGGCGATCCTCTTCTGGTCGCCGCGCAGCCCCTCGGTCTGATCAGCGCCAATCGCTATGTGCTTCCCGCCGTCACCGGCCTGACCAACGCCGTGGCATCCCTGCGCACCGACATGCGCCTGTTCAATCCCGCCACCAGCTCTCAGCCGGCGACGCTGACGTTCTATCCGGAAGGCAATGGCACGCCGAAGACAGCGAATGTGCTCATCAATGCCGGCGAGGTCAAGCGTCTCGATGACGTGTTGAACACTGTGTTCGGCACGTCGGGCAATGGGGCAGTCCATGTGGTCACGCCGAACGCCTCGAGCGTCGTCGTCACCGGTCGGACCTACAACCAGACCACCGCCGGAACCTACGGACAGTTCGTGCCTGCGGTCACCGCCGGCGATGCCATCGGCAAGAACGGTCGCTCGCTCAACATAATGCAGGTCGAAGAGTCCGTACGCTACCGGACGACGCTTGGCGTGGCCGAAGTCACCGGCAACGCCACGCGAGTGGAAGTGAGCGTGGTGGTCCCGGGATCGAAGATCAGCCCGAGCTTTGCCTTCGACCTGGCTCCGAATGAAGTGCGCCAGTACGACGTCCTGCATCAGCTCGGACTGGACAACGTCTACAACGTGCGCATCGGCGTGAAGGTTCTCGATGGAGTCGGCAAAGTCATCTCCTACGGATCGATCGTCGACCTGCGCACCCAGGATCCGACCTTCGTCCCCGCCCAGTAACTTTCCCTCAGGCAACAACGAAAACGCCGGCCTCTGGGCCGGCGTTTTTCGTCTTTGCGAGCGTCGCGTCGAAGCGCCTGAAGCCTTTCGGAACGCCGGCATCCTTGCCGGCCGGTCCGCCGACATCCTGCCGGCGGGTGCTCGCCAGGCAACCTCTCCTCAAGCCGGCGTTTTCGTCCGAGGGCCAGCGAAATTACCCGCACCGTCTCCCTCACCACCGAACGCGCCGACGCACCGACCACACCGACCCTCACCGCCATCGAAAGTCAGTCAACCACCCTTCGGAATTTTGCCCACCGTCCGCTGTTGTCGCGCCTTGACGCCCCAAGGTGGCATTGGGTATCGTCGCCCTCCCTTCACATCCGGCGCATTCGTCTAGGGGTCCAGGACGCCGCCCTCTCACGGCGGTAACACGGGTTCAAATCCCGTATGCGCTACCAACCTCCATCCAAAGAGGTTAGATGCGTTTCGGGCGAGTACACGGCTGAGGCCACTCACACGGTCACGCCATCCCGAGGACACCGCGCTCTGCGAGCTGCGCCGGATCGATCTGACCGGAGATCCAGTTGCCAGACGACCGCCGCCTGCGCTCCCACTTCCCGGTCGAGCCCTGGCTCTTCTGCACCTCACCGTGGCTCTGGCCGACCGCTAAGGTGTCGAAGGACCGCTGTCGTTCTGCCGCCGGCGTGACGATGACGTCACTTCCTCGTTTCAATTTGCCGGATTCGCGTCGAAGGCGCCAGGGGCTGAACAGGAGCCGGTTGTCGTGAAGGACCACACGTCACTCGACACCTGCGAGAAGGGAGTGCAGAACGGATCGCCATTCGTCACAACTTTCCAGTAGTACGTCGTCAGTGGTTCGAGATTCGACGGCGAGTAACTCGGCGAGGCCACATCCGCAGCGATAACCTTTTTCGGCTGGTTCACGGTGTCCAGGTAGACGTCGTAATGAAACGCTCCAGCGGTAGCCATCCATGACAGGCGGGGAGAAGCCACAACACTAGAGGATTGATTCGCCGGCTGCAGAACTGTAGCGGCGGTGACAACACGACAGGGAGACACCTTACGGACACGATCACCTGTCGCGATATAAAGACTCCCAGAGGGGTCGAACGCCACCCCGAGGGGCGCGGAGAGCGTAGCAACTGTCGCGGCACCTCCATCGCCAGAGAATCCTGCGATATAATTGCCGGCGACTGGACTACTGGCGCCGGTTGCGGCGTCAATCCTGATCACGCGGTTAGTGGCGGATTCAGCAACATAGATATTCGACGACGGATCCAGCGCTATCCCGAAGCTGTAATAAACACCGTCCAGAGAAGAAATCCTTCCGTCGCTCGCTCTTACCTTGCGAATTCGGTAGTTTAGAAGATCAGCCACGTACACGTTTCCGATGGCATCAACCGCGAGTGATATTGGGTTGAGCCCCGCAGAAGTTGCAGGTCCACCATCGCCAGCAAGCGCTCCGCTACCACTCCCCGCAACTGTGGAGATCACCCCCGTCGAAGCACTTACTTTTCGAACGCGTTTGTTCCCGTAGTCGGCGATATAGAGATTTCCGGATGCGTCAATGGCCAGACCGTATGGCCAGAACAGAGCCGCGGCGGTTGCGGGACCGCCATCACCCGAGAAGTCTCCGAAGTTCGGACCACCACCGGCGCCATTGCCAGCCACGGTTGAAATCGTGCCTGTTGCCGCACTTACCTTACGCACGCGATGGTTGTTGTTATCCGCGATCAAGAGGTCTCCGGATCTATCGAATACAACGCCCTCCGGAGAGTAGAGCTGGGCAGCCGTGGCGGGACCGCCATCTCCTGAGAAACCCGGCGAACCTGTTCCCACGATGGTCGAGATGATGCCGGTACCGGCTGCCACTCTGCGAATTCGGTTGGCTGAAGAATCGGCTATCACGAGATTGCCCGAAGCGTCGGAGGCGACCGCCCGTGGTCCAAACAATCCAGCAGCCGTGGCTGGACCACCGTCACCGAATACTTCCACGCTACCGTTGCCAGCTACGGTGGAGATAACCCCGCTCTCAGGCGCCACCTTTCGGATTCGGTGATCGCCGGCATCAGCGATGTAAAGGTGACCCGAAGGGTCGATCGCCAAACCCCACGGATCGACGAGTGCAGCGGCAGTAGCGGGCCCACCATCACTTGAGGACGAACGCGAGAGCCCACCTCCGGCCACCGTGGTGATGATGCCACTTCCCACTGCCACCTTTCGAATGCGACTGTTGAATCCGTCGACCACATAGAGGTTCCCATTCCCGTCCACTTTCAGACCCATTGGACCATGGAGTTGGGCGGTAGTCGCAGGACCTCCGTCGCCTGAATATCCGCCGGCGAGTAACCCTATTGGACCTGAGCCGGCGATCGTCGAGATGAGGCCGCTGTCCGCAGAGATCTTCCGGACGCGATGGCTAAAATAGTCCGAGATGTAGAGATTTTGAGAGTTGTCCAACGCCACGCGGCTGATTGCCGTACTGCTGTCTCGCGCATAAGTGAAGATCTCGGCTTTTGTCGCAGGACCGCCATCACCTGAATACCCGGGAGAGCCCGTTCCCGCGATTGTTGTGATTAGACCATTCGCCACTTTACGAATTCGGTTGTTGCCAGCGTCAGCAACATAGAAATCGCCCGAGGGAGCAATCGCAATTCCACTAGGAGCGTCCAACAGGGCGTTGGTCGGGGGGCCACCATCGCCTGAAAACCCCTTCTCACCGGTACCCACGATCGTTGTGATGATCCCAGTTGCTGCGGTAATCTTGCGCACGCGATGGTTGAAGCTGTCAGCGATATAGAGATTCCCCAGCGTATCGACAGCGACGTCTTCGGGATACGAGAGCGACGCCGCCGTCGCCGGACCTCCATCTCCTGAGGTTCCGCTTGCTCCCGTGCCGGCGACGGTCGTGATGATCCCGCTCCCGGCAGCCACCTTACGGATTCGATTTCCGACACTGTCCGCAATGTAGAGATTGCCCAACCGATCAAGCGCGACGGCGGAGGGGAATTGTAGTCCTACAGCGTTCGCGGGGCGTCCATCATCGGTCCCACCACCTGCCACAGTGAAGATCGACTGACCCGACGCCGTCCCGATTGCTGAGACAAACAAGAGTGCAGCCAGCGGCGACAAAAGCCACAACACCTTCGATTGCAATGTCATGAGTACTCCGAATTGTAAGGTTCGGTGACGGTGGACGCCGGTCATTTCTCGCGCCGCGTGAGCGGCTGAGGAGCACAGCCCGGGGTACGAGCGAAGCTTGCGACACGCGGAAAGCGATGGCAAAGCAGTGCCAGGACAGCGGCACAGATCAGGTCAAGACGGGATGGAGCAACGATCTCGCCGCACGTTGGGCCGCGGCGTTCTCCCGTGCCACTGTCGCGGCACATGCTGGCGGCGGTCATCCCGAGCGAGGAGCGAGGGATCTGGGGACGGGGCGGGCGCACTGAAGGTGGCACGAGCTTCGGGTTGGCACGGGGCCGATGGCTCGAGCTTCGCTCGCACGCACCCGCCAGATCCTTTTGAAAAGTGTTTTTGGCGACGGTCAGTTCCATGGCTTCTCCTTCAATCAGAGTTATCCGTCGTCTTGCATCTCAAAGCTCACCTTCCAGCCGCCCGCCTCCTGCCCGGCGTGGAAGGTACTGCAATCCGTTGTGGCGCGGTTGCTGGCAACGCGCCTGCTGGCTGCAGTTGGACGATGCGCCGGTCGCCGGTACGATTGTCGGTGATTATGGCCAGTCCGGAGATCAGGCCGGTTCCGCTCTTTGGCGTCACGGTGCAGGCGACGTTCACCCGGTCTTTGAGCCGTTGCTGCAGGTCGTCGGGCCCACTAAGGAGGGACATCGAGGCGAAGAGATCGTCGAGGCGCGTCTCGCCATTGGCTGCGACGGGGAAGTCTTTCTCGGCGATGGCTGCCGAGCGACTGCCTGGCTCATAGAGCCGCACGGTCACCGTCGCACTCTGCCCTGCCATCTCCGACAGCACGAGAGACGTTCGGCGTCCTTTGGTGGGGTCGATCGACTGCTCCAGACCTTCGGCGTAAATTGGCTTGGCCGCTCCACTACCCGTAAGCGCTTCGGCATATGGCGAAACAACCGGGAGGGAATCGATGCTCTTTGCATTCTTCACCCGCGCGTAAACGCCCACTTCCCGATCGCTGTCGATGGTGACCGTCCCGTGGGAAGGGGCGGAGCTGCCAGAAATCGCCTGAACCACGTCAACATATTCCTGAGCCGCACCGGCGGCAACCATCGCGTTCTGGGTGAATGATCGGCCAGTGGTTGCATCACGATAAGTAATCTTCGCGTTCGTGTTCGCGGCTGCTGTGATGCCGAGCGTGGTGATCGAACTGCCGTCACTAATCACTCCACCGACCAGCAGGCGCCTCGATCCGGCGGCGGATGTCGTGTCAAGTGTTGCGATCCGCCGCCCGAGGGAACTCAGGTGCGCTTGGCTTCCAATGGGCTGGCTGACGAAGGTCGCACCGCTGCCGCTGCTTCGGTCAGCGACCGTAGCCAGAGCAATGACTGCTCCACCGTCACTCGTCACCTCGACGTCCATATAGCCACCCTGAACGTCGGTCCCACCCCCGAATGACGGTCCGATGTCATCGATGCGCTTCGATCCATAGCGGCCGATGGCGAACGTCTGCTCACCGCGCTTGCTTCCGCTCTTGTCATAGAGCGTCACGTGTGCTGTGGCCTTGTCGCGACCGCTGGTCTCCGTCAGGACCAGTGCCGTCTTGACTGCGGTGTCCGACGCAACTCCAACCACCCGCTGCGGAGCACCGCTCCTCGCCCCCTCGGCTCGGAGGACGATCGGTACCGCATATCCGTAAGAACCGCCTCCCGTGACAGGACTTCTCACCTCGGACCGCACGACGAGGGAACCGAGCTTCTCGGGGGCCGAGCGGATCTCGAGGCTCCCAATCGCGTCCCCGGTGGTTGCGAAAATCTGGGCCAGAGGATCGGTCAGACGCACCACATCATTGGGAGGTACGACCAGTGAGATACGCATGACACTGCCGCTGTCGAAGCCTTCGACCCCTTCAGGAGTCCAGATCAGATCGAGTGGCAACGCGGCGGCACCGGTGTTGGTCAGATAAAGAACGGTCGCTCCACCGCTCCCGCTTCGAATGGAGGGAACGATCAGGGAAAGCTCCCCTGCTCCCAGCGGTTGATTGCGACCGCGTCCTGTGGTTACTCCACCGTTGTCTTCCACGAGCAGCCGGGCTGATTGTCCCGATTTGTTGCGCACCGTGAGATAGGTGTACCGCGGTAGTGCGGATCCCGCCAGTGCACGGGTCCTTTGCGTGGAGAGACGAAGAGTGCGGAAGGCGCTTGGAGGGACTGGCGAGGAGTTCCAGTCCTTCTCCATCTTGAGCCAGGCTTCGGGACCGATCTCACCACCGACCTCCATGGGGACCGAGCCGCTGTTCAGCAGGTCGACACTGAGGGCCGGTCGTGCGGAGTCATCACCCGACACCGGAGGGAAAAAGGCAAAATCGCTTTCCATCCCATTGACGAGCAGCTTGGGCGCGGCAGCGCTGGCATTCGAGCCCACCTTCAGATTCACGTAGGCCTGCGGGGTGAAGGCCAGTGGCTGGCCACTGGAGGTGATGTAGATGTGGCCCTGATAAGCGCCCGCCTGGTCGTTTGGCGGTCCTGAGAAGTGAATGTCAAAGGTCTTGGCCTGACGAGGCTGGAGAGACACGCGACCCGAGTCGCCTCCGAACGGATCGACGATCGTGAAGAACGGAACGGGAAACTGGCCGCCGGTCGCGATCAGCACTTCGATAGGCGCACTACTCAGGTTCTCGAGCGCGAAGCGGGCCCTCTGGTCCTCAAGCTTGTCACCCAGTTTCGTGATCACCGTTAGCGGCTGCATCGTGAAGATGATCACGGAAGGACCGGGAGTGACCGAGACCGAGGAGGTCGTGGAGGGGGGCGAGCGTCGCTTGGCATCGCATCCGGCTATGGAAGTCACTCGGTGATAGTAGGAGCCGGCTGCAGCCGAGGTGAAGGAGGCGGAGGTTGCCGTCGTCTGCTGATGGTCCGTGATGGTCGAGAATTGCGGATCAGCGGCTCGCTCGACAAGGTAACTGGCAGCAGCGTCCATCCCTGCGGCCCCGCCCCAGCTGATCGTATAAGTAGCCCCGACTGCAACATTCGCCTGAGGGGCAGAGACCATCGCGGGGGGAGCCGAAGCTCCGCAGGTGGATACGACAAAGCGACGGACCGAGGAAACGGCATTCTTGGACGGATCACAGGCCGCCCTGGCAATGACCTTCCAGCTGTACTCGGTATCTGCCGAGAGTCGAGGTATGGTCATGCTCGTCTGCTCGACATCGGCCATGTAGAGCGCGGGCGCCGAACCGTTTCCAAGATAGAGGTCGTAGCCTGCTGCACCGGCCACCGCGTTCCAGGAAAGCGTCGCGGTGGGCGATACGCTATGCTCGCCATCTCCCGGTCCGATCTGGACCACGGATGCAGGCTGGGCACAGGCTCCGCTGGTGGTGAATGATTGAATGATTGTGGGCGTCGTTCGAGCCGGATCGCAGCTCGCATGGGCGGTAACGGACCAATAGTAGGTCGTTCCGGAAGCGAGCCCATTCACGGTCTGCGCCGTTGCACTTAGCCCCGCGGCGTAGAGGCGCGGCGGTCTAGTCGTTCCCAGCGCCAGATCATAAGTGGAAGCTCGGGCAGAAGCACTCCACGACAATTGCGCCGACGAGCCGGTCACTACAGGCGCCTGCGCGCGCATCGAGCTCGCCAGAAACGTGAACAGCACGATATTCATGCATGACTGAAGGACACGGCCGCGATCTCTCATGGGATAAGTTCTCATCGATTTACGTTCGTTTGGAAAGCACGGGGGCCAGAACAGGAGCCGGTCGTCGTGAACGACCACATCTCGCTCGCCCTTAGAGCGAATGACGCCCGGACGTCTTCGTGAATGCTGGTCATTAGTGATTCACCGCCCTTCTATGCGGGGGCAATGGTGGAGGTTTTACCGCGGCCACCTTCGAGATCCCCGAAGCAGGCACTCCTCCGCTGGGTGTCAACAAATAGGTACTTGTGTCGTGCGTCTGATTGTCCGTACTGATCGCCACAGTCACAACTGTTCCGTCCCCTGATTCGGGGAGAATCATCGCCTCGACGTTCGTCCGATCCTTCAGCCGGTCGTCGGCCTGAAGACCCATCTCCTTGAATAGCGGGGCAAGCCTCAGCTGCTGGTGCGGCGCCAGCGTGTACGTTTTTTCAGCGATTGGGCTGGAGCGATTGCCGGCTTCGAAGAGACGGACTGTAACTACCGCCGGCTTGCCTGAGACTTCACTAATGAGAAAGTCGTAGTTCTTACCGCGGCTTGGGTCGACCGATTGCTCCAGACCATCAATGAACACAGGTCGCTTCGAACCGACACTCGCAGCGGTCAAGGCCTCGGAAGCATTGGAGATGACCGGGAGTGCGCCGTAGCTGAGAGACGCCGGGCTGCCACTGCCGGACGTCACTCGCGCTGTGACCGGAGCAGCCTTGGAAGTTCCCACGAGCAGGGTGCCCTGCGCCTTTGCGCCTGTAGGGAGGCCGAAGATGTTCTCGAGAACGTTCGGCAATTCGATTGTTTTCCCCGGATCGACCACGATTTTCGCAATGACTTTCGGCAAGAAACCAAACGCATCAAGATAGGTCAGTGAGTAGGTGACAGACGAACCTGACGGCGCAGAGAGGCCTACGACAGTCGCCAGATTGACGCTCGGCACACCTGATGGATTTCCGTTCACGATTCCCGGGATCACGTAGGACGAAGTCCCCGTTCCGCCCGTGGTGATTCCTCGGAATGACAGACTCATGGCTGAAGCCACGGGTGAAACCGGCTGACTGGGAATGACCGCTGCCTTCTGCCGGGCCGGATCGATCAGGACCAGATTGCCGATCGCGGACCCCGAGCCCAGATCAACGATCAGTTCCAGCCGTCCCTGGGTGAACGACGATCCTCCGCCCGCAGCATTCACGATGTCGTCGAACTGATACTCGCCGTTCGGCGCCAGAAAGAACGCTACATCGCCAACTCGCTTTCCATCCTGGTCATACACGGTGACGTGGCCCCGCGCGGAGTCGAGTCCGCCCGTTTCCGCGAGGATGAGTGTCCGCCGCAGATTCCCCATGGCCGTGAGTCCGCCGATGTTATGGGCACTGCCGATGCGCGCGCCCTCTCCACGCTTCGCTACCGGGATCCCGTAGGAGAATGTCCCGCCGGAGGGGACGGCGACGATCGTCTCCGAGGTGACGCTCAGAAATGCCACCCTGTCAGCGGGAGCTCTCACTTCCAGCTGTCCAGCAACAGGAGGTGCGAGACCGAACAGTTCTCCCAGGGGGTCTGTCAAATTGACGACATCGTTGGGTGGGACAACCACTGTTGCTCGCCGGACCTGCGAGGCATTGAGACCGTCAGCGCCCTCCGGTGTGAAGAAGAGATCGGCGTTCAGCTGACCTCCCCCGGCATTACTGATCCGCACTCGGGAGATGCTGTGACCGGCGGCGGTCATCGAATTGATCAGACGCGGTACCACGTAGGATTTGATCGCAGGATCGAGCATCGCCCGGCCTGTCGATTGCGCGGGAGAGTCGTTGTCCTGGACCAGGAGTCGGGCGCTTTGCCCCCCCTTGCTCCGAACGGTGAAGTAGGTGTACCTCGGCAAAGCCGATCCCCTCAGAGCGCGACTGCGGTCGACAAACAGCTTCACATCGATCCGCTGCTTCGGAGGGATGGGTTTCGCATTCCATCCCGCCTCGGGGACGAGCCACGCTTCAGGGGCGATCTCTCCTCCCAGGTCCATTGGAGTAGAACCAGGATTTTCGATCTGTACCGTAATCGAGGGCCGGGCGGCATCGGGTTGCGTCGCAAGGTAGCCCGGGAAGAATGCATACTCCGACGGCATCCCCTGAAACCGGAAGAGTGGTGCGCTGCTCTCGCTCGAGCCAACCTTCAGATTCACGAAGGCATACGGAGTGACGGCCAGCGGAACAGGCTGCCCCGCTACGAACACGAAGCCCTGATACGAAGCGCTCCCAGTGGTCGGCACATCGAGAAAATGAATCTCCAGGCGGCGCGTCTGCCGAGGACTGAGCGTGATGGATCCTGAGGCCTCGAGCTCTCCCTGAGGATCAACGATCAAAAAGAACTGAGGAGAAGCGATCGGAGCGCCTGCGATGGCTGCGGTGACCGTACTTTTCGTGATGTTCTCGATGACAAACGGCGCGATGCGTGTCGATGGTTTGTCGCCGATGGCCAGGACGGTCGCCGCCGGCTGGACCGTGAACACCACGTTGGGCTTCGCCGGAGTGACAAAAACGACAACGGGAGCGCTTACGCTCGTGCGGTTGGGATCGCATCCCGCAATGGCCCGGACGCGATGGAAGTACCCTTTCGGTTGCTCGGAGGCGGCGATGAATGTGGCGGAGGTCGAGGTGGTCTGCTGCGAATCGACGATGGCAGAGAATGCAGCATCCGAGGCGCGGTCGATCGCATAGATCCCGGCGTCATCGAGATTCGCCACCTCGGACCAAACGACCGAGTACGTCTGCCCCACGCCGACTTCACCCGGTGGCGTGAAGATGATCTTGGGCGCATCAGGAGTCACGCACGGCTGAGCGGACAATGAGGTTGAGAGGCAGAGAATCAGGATTTCCGCAGCAATCAAAAATAGTTTGAACGACGCGCGCATCGCCACGTGCCTCCCATAGCCACCCTTTGATCGCCGCAGCGGATGCGTTGATCCGAACTATGAATCTCGTTGGGAGACAGCACTACCCCGATGCAAAGCCCCTAGTAAGGTGGACTGGAAGCTTGCCCCAAACAACTGCCCCTGGCAAGCCCTGGCAATGCGGGAGCTTCATTTTCATAGAAGTTCGATCGGTGAAATGGCAGTGCCTCGAGTGGGGTGAAGATTGAATAGAGAGCGAGACGGAAGAGGACAGCTTCGCCTGCGCGGGCACATTTCGGGCACAACTCGCGCGATCACATCTCGCAAACCACTGAACGCCATGAGAAAACCCTCAGTCCCTTGCAGGGTTCAAATCCCGTATGCGCTACCAGAACCCTTGCCCATTTCAATGACCTGGCAGAGTGTGTTTTCAAACTCTCAGTTTCACTCTCAAAAAATGAGAGTTTTTTCGGGTCGCAAATCGCGGATTGATCTGCACGCGAACCCGGTCGAACGCCGCACGAGAAGCCGTTGCTGCAGACTTGCGGGGGCACCGGCACGTTGCATCCTTCGCGCCCGCAGGGACGATGAGCTTCGCGGAACGGATCGCGAACCCTGCGATAATGCCCCCTTCCCATGATCACTCCCGGCACCAGACTCGGTTTCTATGAGGTGCTCGCGCCGCTCGGTGCGGGCGGTATGGGCGAGGTACTGCGGGCTCGGGACACCCGCATCGGGCGGATCGTCGCGTTGAAGATCCTGCCCCAGGACGTGGCGAGCGATCCCGAACGGCTTCGGCGCTTCGAGATCGAGGCGCGCGCCGCGGGTTCGTTGAATCATCCGAACCTGGTCACGATCCATGAGTTCGCGGTGGAGAACGGCACACCGTTTCTGGTGATGGAGCTGCTCGAGGGCGAGACGCTTCGCGAGCGGCTGGGCGACACATCGGCCGAGGGGTCGAAGGTCCGGCTGCCGCTCCGCAAGGCGCTCGATCTTTCCCAGCAGCTCGCCGCCGGCCTCGCTGCGGCGCATGACAAGGGCATCGTTCATCGCGATCTCAAACCGGAGAACATCTTCATCACACGCGACGGGCGTCTCAAGATTCTCGATTTCGGACTGGCGAAAGTGAACGGCGCCCATCCTGGAGAAACCGAGGCCACCCAGCAACGCCACACCTCGCCCGGAACCATTCTGGGCACCGCTGGCTACATGTCGCCGGAGCAGGTTCGGGGTCGCGACGTGGATCACACCACGGACATCTTCGCCTGTGGCGCGATCCTCTACGAGATGCTCGCTGGCCGCCGCGCGTTCCACGGGAGCTCGGCGGCGGACACGATGAGTGCGATCCTCAATCACGACCCCACCGAGCTGGCGTCGAGCGGGCAGCAGATCCCTCCGGGCGTCGACCGCGTCATGCGGCGGTGTCTGGAAAAGGAGAGGGGCGAGCGCTTCGAGTCTGCGCGCGATCTCGCCTGGGCCCTGGAAGCGGTGTCCAGCTCCAGTACGTCTCACGAGGGAATCGGGGGTGCACCTCCGTCGGCGGCGCGTGCATGGACTGCTCGGGCGGCCATCGCAGCGATCGGCCTGCTCCTCACGGCAGCAATCGCACTCGTCGCGTATCGGCAAGGACGGTCGCTGGCGGCTCACCCCAGCGCCGGTGCGATGCAGCTGACGTTCGACTCGGGGGTGGAAACCTCGCCGGCGATTGCTCCGGACGGGAGAACGTTCGTCTTCGTCCGGGGAGAGGGGCCGCACCGGCGGCTCTACCTGCAGCGCGTCGACGGACGGAGTGCCATCGCGCTCAGCACCTCAGCGGATACCGACGACTTCGATCCGGCGTTCTCGCCGGACGGCAGCCAGGTCGCGTTTCGCTCCAATCGCGACGGTGGCGGGATCTTCCTCATGGGCGCAACCGGCGAGTCGGTGCGCCGTCTGACCTCGTCAGGGTACGCGCCAGCATGGACGCCTGACGGCGCCCAGGTCGTCTTCACCAGCGAGGAGCTTGCAGCGCCGCAGAGCCGCAACTCGGTCGCCTCGCTTTCCATCGTTACGGTCGCCACCGGCGCCACGCGCATGCTTTATCCCGGTGATGCGATGCAGCCGAGCGTCTCCCCCCACGGCAAGCGCATCGTCTACTGGGCGCTTCCACCCCGCGGCGGCCAGCGTGACCTCTACACGATCGCCATCAATGGAGATCCTAAGTCTGTGGTGCGGCTCACCAACGACAAGCCTCTGACTGGAACCCGGTGTGGGCGCCCGACGGCCGGTCGGTCCTCTTCTCCAGCGATCGCGGCGGCACGATGAACCTCTGGCGGATTGCCGTGGATGAGGAGACAGGCAAGGCGCAAGGTGCACCAGAGCCCATCTCCGTACCATCGATTCGGGCTGGGTGGATCTCGATTGCGCGCGATGGAAGCCACGTCCTCTACAGCTCGCTCTCCATGACCGAGGAGATGCGTCGGGGAACGTTTGACGCGGCGACCGAAACGATGAAGTTCGATCCTCAACCTGTGCTCAGCGGGTCGCTGCTGATCCGCGATGCGGCTGTGTCGCCTGACGGGAAGTGGATTGCGTTCTGCACCGAAGCGCGTCAGGAAGACATCTACCTGATGCGTGCCGACGGCACGGAGGTGCGGCAACTGACCAATGATCTGGACCGCGACCGCGGCGTCTCGTGGACTCCGGACAGCTCACGCGTCGTCTTCTACTCGGACCGCAGCGGCACGTACGACGCGTGGAGCATCCTGGTCGACGGCAGCGGCCTTCAGCAGCTCAGCGCGGGAGTGCAGGTCAACTTTCCGATCGTCTCGCCGGATGGGAAACAACTGGCCTTCTTCGATCTGAAGTCGATGCGTGTGGGAGCGCTTGTTCCAGGCCCGGCGACGAAGTTCGACACCGTGCCACCACTGCCCGGTAGCGCCGACGCCTTCATCGGAACCGCCTGGATGCCCGACGGCAAGGGTCTGGTCGGCACGACCTGGATCGGCCGCGCCGGTCTCATCGTCTATTCCATCACCGACCGTCGGTACCGCGTCCTCGCTCCCTCCACGGCGACCGCCACAAAAGTTGCCGCCGGCATTGCTGCATTCGCAGTCCCGATTGACGACCACCGCGTCCTGGTTGCGCTGACCCAGAAACGCCTCGCCGTCGTCGATCTGAGCTCGAAAGCGATGCGGATCATCGGCGAGATCACCGGCATCTCCGTCTCGCGCGACGCCAGAGTCCTGCTCTCCGCCGACCGCCATCGCGAAGAAGACATCTGGCTCCTGACGCTCGGCGGCGATCAAGCTCGCTAACGACAGCACGCGAGCACCGACGCAAAGATGATGGTGTCCTTTCCATCCCATCTCGCCGCGCTGATCACGCTGGTATCTCTCGATGCGGTCATCGTCTTTGGGAGTGAGCCTCGTCAGCCGGGACCCGTCGAGATTGTCGGCCGGATCGGCGAGCTTCACGCGACGATCGATGCGATTGGCAGCGGCGCTTCTAATGAACCGACTCTCGGTACTCGTGAGAGGGGCTGCCTTTTGTAGCGCCGGCATCCTGCCCGCGGGAGGCTCGCGCAGAAGCGCCGGCTGGATGGTGCCCGATGGAAGGGCCACACTCCGAAGGCCGGTATGCCCTTAAAAACTGGTGCAGGCATTTTGCCGGCAGCTTCCACAGCGTTTCTGTCGCCCGCTACTCGGGCTCCCTTCTGACTGGGCTCGCAATCCCCCGGCTGGCGCCGGGGGCTACATTCTTGCGCCCGCTGACGCGGGCTGATCACCGACAGATTCGAGGTTCTCGGAAGATCGCATGGCGGGCCGCATCACCGTGTGGGTCTTCCGGGCCATACCGTCGCTCCTTCTTACGGTAAACCGCCCGACATAATCCGTGGTCCAGTTTTCGGGGAGCAGATCAGGAAGCCGACGCCCCAGCCGGCAGGATGCCGGCGTTCCGAAAGGCGCAAAACAAGGGCCGCGAATCCGCGGCCCTTTTGCAACGAACGATGATGGTGTCGAAACCTAGACCGTCACTGGCTCCTGGGCACGGACGCCGGCGGCCTTCGCAAGCCCAGCGGCCTTGTCGGTGGCTTCCCAGGTGAAGTCCGGCTCGGTGCGGCCGAAGTGGCCGTACGCCGCAGTCTTCTTAAAGATGGGACGGCGCAGATTGAGCGACTCGATGATGCCGCGCGGCGTCATCTGGAAGTGCTCGCGGACGAGAGCCACGAGCTTGTTCTGCTCAATCTTTCCCGTGCCGAAGGTGTCGACGTAGATCGACACCGGATCGGCCACGCCAATGGCGTAAGCCAGTTGCACTTCGACCTCATCGGCCAGACCGGAAGCCACGAGGTTCTTGGCGATGTAACGGGCCATGTAGCAGGCCGAGCGGTCGACCTTGGTGGGATCCTTCCCCGAGAATGCCCCGCCGCCGTGACGGCCGCGGCCGCCGTATGTGTCGACGATGATTTTCCGGCCGGTCAGGCCCGTGTCGCCCTGCGGTCCGCCGGTCACGAAACGTCCGGTGGGGTTGATGTGAAACTTGGTGTCCTTGTCCAGAAGCTCGACCGGCACCACGGGACGGATGACCTGCTCGATGACGGCGTCGCTCAGGTCGCGGTGGCTGACGTTCGGCGAGTGCTGGGTGGAAACCACGATGGCGCTCACTCGAACGGGACGGCGTCCCTCGTACTCCACGGTGACCTGCGACTTGCCATCGGGCCGGAGGAAATCGAGCTCGTTGGACTTGCGCGTCTCGGTCAGACGGCGCGCCAGTTTATGAGCCAGCATGATCGGAAGCGGCATGAGCTCCGCGGTCTCACGGCAGGCAAAACCGAACATCAGTCCCTGGTCGCCGGCACCGCCGGTATCCACGCCTTGCGCGATGTCGGGTGACTGCGGATCGATCGAGGAGATGACCGCGCAGGTCTCGCTGTCGAAGCCGTACTTGGCGCGGGTGTAGCCGATTTCTTTGATCGTCGAACGCACGATCGACGGAAAGTCTACGTAGGTCTGGGTGGTGATCTCACCGGAGATCATGGCCAGACCGGTGGTGACCAGAGTTTCGCAGGCCACCCGTCCCATGGGGTCTTCCGCCAGCACCGCATCAAGGATGGCGTCAGAGATCTGGTCGGCAATCTTGTCCGGATGCCCCTCGGTCACGGACTCCGAGGTGAACAGTGTTTTGTAATCGGGCATTGAGAGAACTCCTGAGTAAAAAATCGGCGCAATGCTAGCACACGACCCGGCCACCGCAGCGGGCCTCCCCGACTGCCGGGCTGTTCCGCGGCAGCCCTCTTGCAAACTCCTCCGTCCGCATGTTGAAAACCAAGAATCTCGGCGCCTACACCGACCTTTTGCTGCTGTTCACGAAGTACGGACGCAAGGACTTCAAGCTCTCGCTCGCGCCGGACGACGTGTCCGTTCCCGACGATCGCGCCGTGGAGATGGAGCCGGATGTTCAGCAGCGCGCCAAAGCCTTCGCGGAAGCACTGAAAAAGATGGGGCCGACGTACATCAAGTTCGGCCAGGTTCTGTCGACACGCCCGGACATCGTTCCGCCGGAGTACATCGCTGCTCTGGAGTCGCTCCAGGACAACGTCGAGCCGTTCTCGTTCGCGGACGTGGAGTCGATCGTGGAGTCCGAGCTGAATGTGCGGATCTCCAAAGCCTTCGAGAGCTTTGAGTCCAAGCCGCTCGCCGCCGCCTCGCTGGGCCAGGTCCATCGGGCCACGCTGCGCGACGGCCGGGAAGTGGTGGTGAAGGTCCAGCGACCCAACGTGCGCGAGAAGGTCCGCCACGACATGGAAGTCTTCGGAGAGATCGCTGCCACCATCGAACAGCACAGCGACCTCGGTCGCAAGATGAACCTGGTCGGCGCGATCGAGCAGGCCAAGGTCACGCTGACGAACGAACTGAACTATCAGCAGGAAGCGCGGAACTCCGATCTGCTCCGGGTCAATCTGGCGGAGTTCCCGGAGCTCTACATTCCCCAGGTCGTGCACGACATGAGCAGCTCGCGCGTGCTGACCACGGAGCTGGTGCGGGGAAAGAAAGTGTCCAAGCTGTCTCCCCTGCAGACCGTCGATCGGAACTACGCAGACCTCGCCGCCGTTCTGACCAGGGCCTACCTCAAGCAGATCTGCGTCGACGGGTTCTGGCACAGCGACCCGCATCCGGGCAACGTCTTCGTCCGCGAGGTCGACGAGAACGCCCAGGTGGTCCTCCTCGACTTCGGCATGGTCAGCCGGATCAGCAGCCAGTTTCAGGACGAAGTCATCAAGTTGCTACTGGCGGTCTCCTCCAATCGCGGAGCCGAGGTGGCCGAAGCCTGCGTGCGCGTCTCCGAAGTGCAGGAGCGTTTCGAGCCGACGCGGTTCGTGCGGGAGATCTCCTCACTGGTGGCGAACTTTCACGACGTCGACGTCCGCCAGATCAACGTGGGTCAGCTGATCTTCAACGTCATCGGAATCGCCAACAACAACGAGCTGAAGGTTCCCGCGGAGCTGGCCATGCTGGCCAAGACTCTGCTCCATCTCGACGGTGTCACCAGGAAGCTCGACAAGAACTACAACCCGCAGGAAGTCATCCGCGACTACTCCGAGAAGCTGATCGGCCAGAAACTGAAGCAGAAGTTCGAGCCGCGCAACTTCTACCCCGCTCTGATGGATCTCAACCAGCTGGTGCTCGATTTTCCGCATCGCGCCCGAGAGATCATCGACCTCACCGCGGCCGGAAAACTGAGCTTCAGCCTGAAGCTGCAGCAAGCCGAAGAGTTCCTCTCCGGCATGCACAAGATCGCCAATCGGATCACCGTGGGGATCGTCATCGCAGCCTTGCTGATGTCGTCCACATTCATGATGCGCTACCCCACCCGGCTGCGCCTTTTCGGCTATCCCGCACTGGCAATCATCGGGTATCTGCTCTCGGCGGGAGCGGCTGCATACCTCATCACCTCGACCTTTCTCAACGATCGTCGCGCCGAAGAGCGGGCCAAGATGAAGGCGAAGTAGGGGGAGAGGCAGGGTCGAGGGTCAGGCGTTGAGGAAGACGCCCGCCCGACGGTCGCGGGACCACGCCGTGCCGGAACCTGCGCGGCAGGAAGTCCCTGGCGTGATCATGGCCGAGCCTTGGGCAACCAACGCCGCCGGCCGTGCCGGCTAGAAGCCTTCCAGCAGACTGGTGACCAGGGTCTCGGCAAAGCGCACGGCGATCTCCCGGATAGCGCGCGTTTCCTGATCGAATGCGTCGCTGGACTCGACATTCACCTGGTAGTTCTCGGTGAACCGGTACTGATCGTTCTTCCACAGAACCTTGTCGTCCGCGCGATGGTCCAGCAGTTCGATCTTGGCGGTGATGGAGATCTGATACTGGGTGGCCCGCCCCTGCTGATTGAAAGCCACCGGAAAGATGGCGAAGCTGTCGATGGAGCCCCGGAGGATGACATCTGCTTCCGCAGGAACGCTGACCAGGCGCAGCCGGCCGCGAGAAACGAATTCATCGGCCACCGCCTGCGTAACGCGCTGCTCCAGTTCCACGCGGGTGGTGCGGTTGATGAACGCCGGCACCTGAATCGTCTTCACCGTCGGCGGCAGCAGATTGTTCGCGTTGCCCACCAGCGAGTAGCTGCAGCCAGCCAGCACCAGCATCGCTGAGCATCGGAGCGCGAGTGGAAGGAGGCGAGTCATGCGCGGCCAAAAGTACCATGGGCCGGCACGGCCGGCGGCGTGGGTTCGCACAGCGTCCGCCACGACTTTCGCCTCAGTCGCGTTCACTTGGCCGCCTTTGATTGCAGATGTCACGGGAGCACGTCATTAGAAGGCCGGGCACTGCGCGATCGCAGCGATTGATCGTGAGAAACGGGAATGCTCTTTCCAGATACTGAAGCAGCCCCGGAGGGGCGATTGAGCGATAGCCCAGGACTTCAGTCCTGGGGCTGCTGATGACGAGAAGGCGGAGTCCCGTAGGGACGATTGAGCATCTCTGCAGGGAGCCGCTCAATCGCGCCGGCTGGAAGCCGACGCCACGGCCGGCGAGGATGCCGGCGCTACGTTCGCTTCGCTCAGAACCACATCGCGCAGCCTCAGCCCTTCACCACGATGTTCACCAGTTTTCCCGGCACGTAGATTTCCTTGACCACCTCTTTACCCACCAACCACTGCTGCACTCGC
>JBKJQB010000331.1:0-3460 GCA_046594105.1 Thermoanaerobaculia bacterium | reverse complement strand
GACGACCTCATCGTGCGAGAGCGGTAGCAGGAACCGCTCGGTGTAGGCGTAGAAGCCACGAAAGGTGAGCTTGCCGTGGTGCTCAGGCCGCTCGGCGATCGGGGTCTGGAAATAGTTGAGCGTGTCGTGCATCCAGCCCATGTCCCACTTCATCCCGAATCCCAGCCCTCCCACGTGCGTGGAACGCGAGACCATCGGCCAGGCGGTGGATTCCTCGGCGATGACCTGCACGTCGGGATGGGCGCGGTAGACATCCTCATTGAGGCGGCGGAGAAAATGGATCGCTTCCAGGTTCTCCCGTCCGCCGAATTCGTTCGGAATCCACTCCCCCTGTTTGCGCGAGTAGTCGAGGTAGAGCATCGATGCCACGGCATCCACGCGAAGGCCGTCCGCGTGGTAGACGCCGAGCCAGTACAGGGCGCTGGAGAGCAGGAAGGAGCGCACCTCGTTCCGTCCGTAGTTGAAGATGAACGAGCTCCAGTCGGGATGAAAGCCTTTGCGCGGATCGGCGTGCTCGTAGAGATGGGTCCCGTCGAAGTAGGCCAGGCCATGCTCGTCGGTGGGGAAGTGCGAGGGAACCCAATCGAGGATGACGCCGATGTCGTTCTGGTGCAGGACCTCGATGAGATACATGAAATCCTGCGGCGTGCCGAAGCGGCTGGTGGGCGCGAAGAATCCGGTGCACTGATAGCCCCACGAGCCGTAAAAGGGATGCTCCATGACCGGCATCAGCTCGACGTGCGTGAAATTCATCTTCCGCACGTACGCCGCGAGCGGGCCGGCCAGTTCCCGGTAGCTCAACGGACGATCGTTTTCTTCGGCCAGCCGTCGCCAGGAGCCGATATGCACTTCGTAAATGGACATCGGCGCGTGGACGCCGTTCCGAGTTGCCCGCGTGCGCATCCACTCGTCGTCGTTCCACTGGTAGTCGAGATCCCAGACGATGGAGGCGGTCTGCGGCGCTTCCTGCTGCAGCACTCCCATCGGATCGGTCTTGTCGACCTCGTACCTGTTGTGGAGGGAGACGATGTGGAACTTGTACTGCATCCCCTTGTGCACCGCCGGAACGAAGACCTCCCACACGCCCGACTGACCGCGCGCCTCCATCGGATTCGCGGCGGCATTCCAGCCGTTCCAGTCTCCGATCACGCTCACCCGGGCCGCATTCGGAGCCCAGACCCCGAACATCGTTCCCGGCACGCCGGCGCTTTCCATACTGTGCGCGCCGAGCTTTTCCCAGAGCTTCTGATGGCTCCCCTCGTTGAACAGGTGGTAGTCCCAATCGGAAAGCAACGTGGCCCTCGCTGCCTTCGTTTTCCCGGCACCACCCGACGGCCCATCGCTTACTGACTGTGGCTTCGTCGACCTCTCTGGGGACGAAGTCGATTGCACGCTCACCTCGATGGGGACCGACGGAACGATGTCCGCGCCCATGGCCTGCGCCAATTGCGCCACTGTTTCCGCCGCTGGGGCGACGGGGCGCATTCGCTCGTTGACGGTCTGCTCGCGAACGCTGTCTATGTCGGAATCGGCGGGCGCGGCGCCAGGCGGCATGGACACCGCTCCCAGCGCCGGCGGTTCCGGAGACGCAGCTTTCTGACTCGCGCGCGAACGGCGATCGGAGGCCGTCTTCTGATCGCGCGAAAACTCCTCCGCTTCCGGTGGCGTCGCAGGAGCGGGGTTTGCGCTGGCTGGCGCATTGCCGGGCACTACCTTCTTCGGAGCCGTGCGCTTCGGAGGATTGACTGCCGTCTTCGCTGCTTTCGCACTGCCAGCGACCACCGCGGGCTGGCCGTGCTTTGTTGCCGGGCGTTGGACCTTCTCTTTCGGCACATCCGGCTCATGGGGCTCCGGCGCCGCAGCCTTCGCGGAAGGTTCAGCGACCTCCTGCGCTTTCTTCAGCGCATCCGTTGTCGAGCTCGTGCCGTCTGAGCCCTTCCGACTTCTGGTTGCCATCTTTTTTCCTTCGCGAGGCATCGAGCCGCGCGCGATCGAGCTGGCTTCTGGATGGTCCTCCGCCAGAGGGCATTCGAAGGAGCCGCTCGAGGAACTGCGACCGTGTCACGGCCTTGTTCTGTTAGCAAGCGGCGCGCCTCGCCAGGAGACTGCAAAGGGGAGGGGCCGCGCGGATCGGTGAGCCCCGCCGGCAGGGATGCCGGCGTTCCGAAAAGCAGCGTCGCTGCGTGACAACGCAGTCCTTACGAAACGGGCGCGGTGCCGATCGACATCAATTCGAGATCGAAGATCAGGGTTTTGCCGGACATGGGGTGGTTCGCGTCGAGGGTGACCTGATCCGCGGTCAGTGCGGTGACCTGCACCTGCGCGGTGCCGCCGTCGCCGAACCCGACCTGCAGCATGTCATCGACCTCCAGCTCCGCTGCCTCCGGGCCAATGGCCTCCCGATCCACCGTGAAAACGAGATCAGCGCGGTGAGGCCCGTATGCCTGGGCTTCCGGGATGGTCACCCGCTTCGTTTCCCCGGTGGCCATTCCCACCAGAGCGTCTTCGAATCCAGGAATGACCTCTCCCGCTCCGATCGTCAGCGAGATCGGGTCGCCCTCCTCTGAGGTGTCGAAGATCGAGCCGTCTTCCAGCGAGCCGGTGTAGTGCACGTGCACCAGATCACCTTTCTTTGCCTGTTCCATGGATGTCACCCTTCATCACCGCGCGAGCAGATCGAGCAACCCCAGAAGCGGGATGCGTACCCACTCGGGACGGTTGTTCAGCTCGTAGTGAATTTCGTACAACGGAGTTTCGCCGGTCTCGGAGAGTCTGGCGCCCCTGCCGGGGCGGATCGCGATTCGACGTCCCCGGACCGGTGGCCGCGCGCTTCGCGCTTGCCGACCGGCTACCCTCTTGCTGCGCCTCCGGCGCGCATCCGATGCGCCGCAACTTGCTCAGACGGCGATCGAAGTAAGGCCATTGTCGGGAGCGATCGGCGAGATCCCGCCGGCAAGGATGCCGGCGGACCGGCCGGCAGGATGCCGGCGCTCCGAAAAAAGAACCTGGGAGCCTGCGCGGCAGAACGTCTTGGAGCGTGATCTTGGCGAAGCCTTGGGCAACCAGCGCCGCCGGCCGTGCCGGCCGAGCGTCAGCTCAGAAGCTTGCGCATGAACGGGCGCACCAGGAAGCCCAGCACGCTCCCTGCGGGGTGACTGCGAAAGGCGATCAGCCGCCAGATCTGTTCTGCGGAGAGTGCCGCAGCGACCAGCAGCGACAGTTTCTCTCCATTGTGAAACGAGCTGAACACGCCGATCAGCGAGAACCCCAGGATGATGCCCGCGAGGATGGAGCCATTGCGGCGGTATTCATAAGGATAGCGGGCGGCGATCCGCTCCTGATCGGCGCGGGGAAGCAGCGTCGCCAGCGATTCCCTCATGGTGAAGGCGTCGAGATCCGCCTGCTCCGGCGTCGCCGCAGTCGTCTTGATCGATCGTCCCTTTTCCTGTGAGAACGGCGA
>JBKJQB010000250.1:0-4567 GCA_046594105.1 Thermoanaerobaculia bacterium | reverse complement strand
GCGCTCCAGGTCACGGCGCCCGTACCGCCGGTGGACGTCAACGTTGCGCTGTAGGCGACGCCCCAGGTGGCGTCGGGCAGGGCGGTGGTGATGATCGCCAGGGGAGGCGCGATTCTCAACGAGAGGAGAAGACTGGAAGCGCTGCGCGGAGGATGGCCGGAGTCGGTGGCCGTAAACGACACCGTGCTCGTGGCAGCGCCGGTGGGCGTACCGGAGATCGTGCCGTTCACAAAGGTCAGCCCGGCGGCCAGACCGGTCGCGGTGAAGGTGTAGGGCGGCAGACCCCCATGCGACTGGACGGTGACCGGGCCATAGGCGACGCCCATCACTCCATCGGGCAGTGCCGTTGTATCGATGACGAGCGGATCGGCAAGGTTGATCGTCAGGCCGCTCTTCGTGGCGGATTGAGCGGGCGACGCGGAATCGATTGCGGCGATGCTGACGCTGGAGCCCACCACCCCGCTTCCGGCGGGCGTCCCGCTCAGCGCGCCGCTCAACGCACCGACCGTCAAACCGACGGGCAGCCCGGAGGCGCTCCAGGTCACCGCCCCGGTGCCGCCGGTCAGGGTGAGGCTGGCCGCGTACGGCACGCCCCAGGTTGCATCGGGCAGGGTGGCCGTGGTGATCGTCAGTGGCTGCGCGATGTGTAAAGCCAACGTGCGGGAGGTCTGATGGTTGTTCGTGTCAGACACGCTCACCGTGGCCAGGCTGTCACCGGCAGCAAGAGTTCCGGACAGGACACCGGCCGCGCTGATGGTCAGCCCGGCGGGCGAGAGCACCGTCCACGTCCTCGTTCCCGCTCCGCCAACAGCGGTCACCGTCGCGCTGTACGCGATTCCGGCGACGCCGTCAGGCAGGGAGGTGGTCGTGACGAAGAGCGGAAGGGCCATGCGAGGCGTGGTGATGTTGTTGGCTGCATCGAGGGTGTTGGCGGCGTGTGCGATGACCGCGGGGACGATGGCCGATTTCGGGTCAAAACTCACATGCGCGGGATCCTGGTTGTAGACGCGCAGGGTCAGACGCGCACCATCGCCAGGTGCGAGCGACAAAGACGCGTCCGCAGGATCTGTGGTGGTGAGCAGGCCCAGAGAGGTGAACTGTGGATCGAGAATGTTCGCCACGATCTGCCTGCGATTCTCCATCTGCAGATCGCAGCTCGGGTACCCATCGGCAGCCGGCCTGGGAGCCGGGGTCTGGTAGACGCGGTTGATGATCAATTGCGCACGGACGCCGTTGGGGAGCGGTTGGCTGGACGCCAGCTTCACCGTATATCCGCTTGTGGTGTTGCCGGTGTTGCGCACCGTCCAGGTCGTGTCCGTCACCGCGGCATTGCTGACATCGGGATTGGAGACGTCCGGATTGGAGACATCGGGATTGCTCACGTCGGGATTCGAAACGTCGGGATTGGAGACGTCCGGGTTGGAGACATCGGGATTGCTCACGTCGGGGTTGGAGACATCAGGATTGCTCACGTCCGGGTTGGAGACGTCGGGATTCGACACATCGGGATTGCTCACATCCGGGTTGTGCACTTCCGCGTTGGAAACATCGGGATTCGCAACGTCGGGATTGGAGACGTCCGGGTTGCTGACATCTGGATTGCTGACGTCGGGATTGGAGACGTCGGGGTTGGAGACGTCCGGGTTCAGGATCACGGTGCTGGAGAGTCCGCCGTTGATCTCTGCAACGTCGACCACCACTTTCGCGCGCGGAGCGACTGCGTTGACAAAAACGCTCCTGGTTGCGGTGGAGCGCGGCGGGACCGTGACGTCCAGCTGCTGCTGGTACGCGAACTGGGAAAACGATGCCTGGCCCGGCTGAGGGTCAGGCGGCTGAGCGGTCAGGCGGAACGATCGTGTCTGGGCCGTTGCGTTCTGCACGAAGACGACGAAGGCCCGCTGGATCTTGCCCAGCGGCTTCGCGTTGCCGGGCGAGCCTGCGAAGAGGCCGTCGGTCACCCGCGCGGTGTAGATGTTCTGATTGCGCATGCCAGTCTGACCGGCAATGCACTGGGGCACCGGCTGCCCGTTGAATGTGCTCGTGCCGGTATTGGAGGAGGATCGTGCCGGCGTGTAGTTCGCCCAGTTGCCATCTTTCGGCGGTCGGACGTCGCGGTTGTCCGTCCATACCACGTGGTGGACGTGGGAACTCTTCAGGGCATAACTGGACACGTCGATGTAATCACCCAGAAACGGGGCCGTGCCCAGCTTGAACAGCGGGAAGTTCGGCACATTGAACTGCAGCTGCTCGATCAGGCTCGATCGGGGACGGCTGCCGAACGTGTACCGCGAGACGCGCGCCGACGTGAAGGCAAGCATCGGCCCTGTATTCGATTGTGCAGCGCGAAGGTCGAGGGTGTGCCGGCGAGTCAGCCGCGGAAGGGGCGACGGCGCGGAGTCCATCAGGTAACGGAGGAAAACGTTGTCGGTCGAGTCGGCCACCCACTGTCTGGCCTCCAGATAGCGACCGCCACCCGCCGGCGTGAAGATCCCGCGGGTGTGATCCTCCCGCAGGTCGTAGTAAGCGACGATCAACCTGTCGCCAGCAACGCTGAGTGCCGGCATGAACTGATGACCGCGCATGGTCTGGAGCGGCTCGATTGCCGACGGCTGAGACCAGTTCGTTCCGTCGGGCGAGTTGGCCACGACGATCCGGCCGTCGGAGTGGGATTCGAACCGGCGGTCCGACCAGGCAGCGTACAGTCGTCCACTGCCATCGAGCGCGATCGAAGGATACGCATTCGTACGGATCGACGTTGCGGTCATTCCCTGGTCGAAGGGGTCGATGGCGGTGACGACGGATGCTTTGCCGAAGGTGCGGCCCTGGTCGGTCGATTTGGCGATGAGGATGGCATCCGCATCATTCCCGGACTTGAACCGGCGCCAGGCGACGTACACGGTTCCGTTGCTGTCCGTGGCGATTGTGGCGCCCTGGTCGATGGAGTATCCCTCGCTGAGCTTCGTGGGCAGGCTCCAGCTGGTCCCGCAGTCCGCCGACCGCGCGAACATGATCTTCGTTCGAATGTTGGTGGAGTCCCCCACGAACCGCGTAAAGGCAACGTAGACGTTCTGGCCGGGAAAGGTCTGTCCCTGCACTGTGCAGGTACCGCTGCCGGGAGCGACGGCAATCCAGAGCTTGTCGAGAAATTGTCCAGAGGTGCCGGTGTCGATCATCGATGCGCCGAGGTAGGCGATGGGATTCCCGTTCTCGGTGTTGTTGTTGTCGATGAACCGCGCCACAAAGACTCCGCCGAGGGGGTTCTTGGGATCGCGGTTGAGGACGATGCCGCTGTAGTAAAACATCCCGTTGGCACCGGCCCGGACGACCGGGTCGGCCGCCGCCTGAAATCCGTGCAACGGCGAGGTGCTGGCGGCCTCCTGCGGATAACCGGGAAGCAGCGTGCTCCACCACGATTGCCCGCCGTTGCGTGAGGTGAACACGCCGAGCCACGCGTCTCCTGTCTCGTCACCGTCGGGGAGCCCCGGCAGATCGACGGTGCGGTAGTCGTTCGCTCCTGCCAGCAAGTGAAGGGGGTTGCGCGTCGAGATCGCAATGCTCGGCTCGTTCTGACGCTGCAGGAATGGATCGCCACCCGGCCACCGCTTGCCGGCGACCATGTTCACGTTCGGCTCCGCGATCTGACTGAGTGCGACGACGGGCAGCATGACAGCGATCGCCAGAAAAATGACTTTGAGTGAGTGTTTGCGCACGGGGTTCCTCGCCGAAGACGGTAAGTGTCCGCCCATATGGAATGGTGGCTATGACCTTGAAAATAGGGAGTTTGTGGGGCGGACCGGCAACCATGTTCAGCCCGCTTCAGGAGATTGTCAACTATCCCGCCTGAGGCGCCATTCACGGTGCCTCGGACGCCGCCCCAAACCGAGTCTGGGAGCATGGCCTCCGGCTCTCCCTTTCTCTTCGGTTGGGTTCGATCAGTCGATGGCCGCGATCGTTGCCAGGGGAATCGTTCGCGAGCTCGCCGGAGGTCTTGCGCTCGGGTCGGGGTCCCGCCGATTCGTCACTTCTTTTCGAGGACCGCGGGCCAGTTCCGGTCGGCCTTTTCGATGGATCCCGGCACGTCCCGCAACCACATCTGCTGCACCTTCCTGTTGTAGTTGAGATAGAGCTTGCCGTCCACGATCTTCCAGGCCTTCGGATCGACCGGCGCGGTGTGACCCTGACTCACGCCGAAGGCGCAGTAGCCGCCGTATTGCGGAGCATAGCGGGCGGGGTTCTTTCGAAACAGCTCGCGGTGCTCCCTCGACGCAAACCGCCACTGCGCATCGTTCCAATCGAGCGAGAAGTCGCGCTTTCCTTCGATGGCCTGACCGTCGGTGAAGTAGGCCACGGGGTCGTAGCCCTTGATGGCAAGGGCTGCACTCTTGTTGACGGCATCGGTGGCGAAGGCTGCGGCGATGGAGAGGAGAAACAGAGGAGCGAGGAGGGCGACGCGGATCATCTTCATGGGTTGATGGATTCCTTGCGACAGGCAACGGCTTCGATGCCGGCGGACGCACCAGAGTTTCTTCGAGCAACGGATGCGCAGGCGCATTTGCGAATCTTCGAT
>JBKJQB010000320.1:0-30715 GCA_046594105.1 Thermoanaerobaculia bacterium | reverse complement strand
AAGCAGTGGTTCGGCCACCCCCGAGGCCTGGCTACGCTGTTTTTCACCGAGATGTGGGAACGCTTCAGCTACTACGGGATGCGCGCGCTGCTCACGCTCTACATGACCGGATCGGTGATGCAACCGGGTCTCGGCTTTCCTGATGCGAAAGCCACACACATCTATGGCCTGTACACCATGTCGGTTTACCTCATGGGGATCCCGGGCGGCTTCATCGCCGATCGATTCCTCGGCCATTACCGCGCGGTCCTTCTCGGTGGGATCATCATCGCCACCGGGCATTTCGCCATGGCCGTTCCCGGTCTCCCATTCTTCTATACCGGCCTCGGATTGATCATCCTCGGCACCGGTCTGCTGAAGCCGAACGTGAGCACCATGGTCGGCACGCTGTACACCCGCGACGATCCCCGCCGCGATGCAGGGTTCTCGTTGTTCTACATGGGGATCAACCTCGGCGCCTTCATCGCGCCGCTGGTCACCGGCTGGCTTGGACAGAAGATCAACTGGCACATCGGGTTTGCCGCGGCGGGATTCGGAATGGTGATCGGCATCATCCAGTACGTCTATGGTCGCAAGTACCTCGTACCGGTTTCGGGACCGGAGAAGAAGGTCGTGGCCACCACGGGCACTCCAGTCGGGCTGCCCGAGAAGGCGTTCACCAGCCAGGAATGGGGGCGGATCGCCGCGGCATCGATCCTCACGCTGTTTGCGCTGATCTTCTGGGCCGGCTTCGAGCAGGCGGGTTCCAGCCTGACTCTTTTCGCGGACCGGGCGACGCGGCTGACGCTGTTCGGCTTCACCTATCCCTCGAGCTGGTTCCAATCGGTCGAGCCTTTGTTCGTCATCATCTTCTCGCCGATCTTCGCCTGGATCTGGCTGACGATGTCCAGGAAGCGCAGGGAGCCGTCCAGTCCCGCGAAGTTCACGCTGGGACTGTTCATGCTCAGCCTTTCGTTCCTGCTGATGGTTCCGGCTGCGCAATATTTCCAGTCGCATGGCGCCCGCGTCAGCCCGATGTGGCTTGTCGGACTGTACTTTCTTCAGATGGTCGGCGAGCTTTGTCTGAGCCCTGTGGGCTTGAGCATGGTCACCAAGCTGTCGCCGCCCAGAGTCGTCGGTTTGATGATGGGAGTGTGGTTCTTCGCCACAGCCATGGGCAACTACGTGGCCGGCTGGGTTGCCGGGCTGGTGGGACACCGCACGTACTCGGAGGTGTTCATGATCGCCTTCGTGACGGCGGCGATCGCCACTCTGATATTGGCGCTGATGATCCCGGTCATCAAACGGCTGATGGCGGGAGTCAACTGATCAGCGGCCGCGCCATGCAGGCGTTCGTTTTTCCAGAAAGGCGTTGAGGCCTTCGTTTGCGTCGCCGGTTTTCATCAGCGTCTCCAGATACAGAACTTCCACCGCAGCGAGGCGCTCCTCGAAGTCTGAGGCTTGCGCGAGGCGGAAGGCCTGTTTGGCCAGACGCAGCGATGAAGCGCTCTGTCGAAAGAGACGCTGGAGCCACGCATCCGACTGCGCGGTGAATTCGGCGAGGGGCAGGACGGCGTTGACGAGCCCCAGCCGCTCGGCGGTGCTCGCGTCGATGGGATCGCCGGTCAGCAGAAGCTCGAGCCCTTTTCGTGGTGGGAGCTGCCTGGACAACTGGTAAGCGGCGACGGGAGGAAACACGCCGAGGTTGATCTCAGGCTGGCCGAATCGAGCCCGGTCGGAGGCCAGGACGAAGTCGCAGGCCAGAGCAAGCTCACAGCCTCCACCGAGCGCCGCGCCGCGCACGAGCGCGACGGTCACCAGATCGAGCCGTGCCAGCATCCGGAAGCAGTCGTGAAAGGCCTCCAGCATGCCGCGCACGCGATCGCCGAGGTGATCCTGCACGCTCGCGCCGGCAGAGAAAGCCTTTTCCCCTTGGGCCTCGATGATCAGCGCATGACGGTCCGGCTTCACCGCGCGGATTGCTTCCCGCAGCTCCTGGAGCATGGCCAGATCGAGGATGTTCAGTGGTGGGTCGGAGAGTGTGATGCGATGAGCGTTTGCGTCGCTGGTGAGGGTGATCTTCGCCATGTCGGAATGATAAAGCCGGCACGGCCGGCGGCGTTGGTTCGCAAGCGTCCGCCACGATTTTCGCCTCAGCCCGCGGCCGCTTCGATCACCTTTGATTGCAGAGCGCTTCGCTTACCGCCCGCCACCCACGTCGCCCAGAATGACGGCTCGGGGATTTCTGAGCGGGGGCGCTACGTGAAGCGAAGCGATTGATGGTGAGAAACGGGAGCCTCCTCATCGAGTGTCCTTCTCCCCGCACACGGGGAAAGGTCCGCGAAGCGGGGATGAGGGGTCCGCTTGGTCGCCTGAACTCCCCTCATCCGCCTTCGGCACCTTCTCCCCGTGCGCGGGGAGAAGGACACTCGATGGAAGAGCACGCCCTTCGAGAAGGACACTCGCGAGTGGGAGTACTCGGCGGGCCTGTGCCATTTGAAGCGGCGGGACGGGGTTGAGAGCCTGCGAACCGCCGGTGGTCAGCTACTGGTCGCCACCGCCACCGCCGCCGTCGCCTTCGGGCTTGCGGACGTTCTCGGCCTGCAGACCCTTGGGACCCTGCTTGACGTCGAATTCGACGCGGTCACCCTCGTTGAGCGTGCGGTAGCCGGAGGACTGGATGGCGGTGTGATGCACGAAAACGTCCTCGCCAGTGTCCCGCTTGATGAATCCGAAACCCTTATCGTTGTTGAACCATTTGACGGTGCCTACTTCCGGCATGTTCTACCTCCTGCGTCCAATTCAGCGACCGAAGCCGCATGCGGTCAGACGGACGAGAATTGTGCAATGTTCGGGCCGGTCGTCGAGGAAGCGGCGACGGGTCGCCAGCGAGCCCCTACCAGATCAATGCGCGGTTGACGCCGATCCGCTCGAAGCCCAGCGACTCGTAGAGCTGGATCGCCGGATGGTTGAAATCGTTGACGAACAACGTGACCACCTTTCCCCGTCGCGCCAGGTGACCACAGACTTCACGCAACATGCCCCGTGCGTAACCGCGGCGGCGAAAGGCAGGGTTGGTCCAGACGCCCATGAGCTGGACGCAATCGGAAGTGATCGCGGAGTACTCGCACTTGGCCACGATGGTCCCCTCGGCGACGCGGATGACCGAGCGCGTTTTGGTGATGAGGTCGCGCACCCGGTCGCGGTAGCCGACCGCATCCCGCTCCATGGGGTCGATGCCCACCTCTTCGTGGTGCATGGCGGCACAGGCAGGAACCAGCGCTTCGAGATCGCGGATGATCGAGTAGCGGGCCTCGGTCAGGTCGGGGAAATCCAGTCGTCCACGATTGGAATACACCGGCTGGTTGAGTCGAACGACGGTCGGTGGATCGAGCCGGGCCCCCAGCCGCCTCCAGAGCGCCTCGACCAGGGTGGCCGGCGAGATGATGGCCCGGACCGGCAGCATCCGGGTGAGGATGCGTTCGGCAACGATGGCAATGGCCGCGTGCGTGATGTCCTCGGGCATCAGCGGGTCGGCTCCCAGCACGATGTTCGTGGCCAGAGAGGCCACCAGCACGATGTCCCCACGGTAGCGGACCTGAACCATCTGCGCCGACGATGCGAAACGCTCTTCGATCAGCCTGGAGATCAGGTACACGTTGATCAGGGGATCGCGCCGCAGAAAAGCGAGAGCGGCAACATGGTCCTCGTCGGACAACGCCTGAAGAGACCAGTTGCCTTCGGCCGGTAGTGTCACCATCGCATGCGGCGCTCGAGCGCGACTCCCGCCCGGTGATTTGGGGCCGGTTCTACAGCTGCGAGCTGGCCAAGTATGCCAGTCCATCCTTCGCTTTGTGCCACAACCCGCGATGATGCCACCGCTCGTAGTCCACCGGTTCGGCCGACTTCATGTCGTCGTCCCATGCCGCGCGGAGGCTGGCAGCGAGTTCCGTGCTGAGGATCCCCATGCTGATTTCATCGTTGAGCTGCAGGGCCCTCCGGTCGAAATTTGTGGATCCGACGCAGGACCACGTGCCGTCCACGATGATGATCTTCTGATGGAGCAGCGTCTTCTTGTATTCCCAGATCTTCACTCCGCGCTGGAGCAACTGACCGTAGAGGTGATGGCTGGCGTGCTGCACGATCGGGCTGTCGGTCGACGTGGTGGCCGGCACCATGATCCTTACATCCACACCGCGGCGAACCGCTTCGGCGAACGCCTCGATGGCATCACTGTCCGGAAGCATGTAGGGGTTCTGGATGATGATCTGCTTCCGGGCGGACTTGATGGCCAGGTAGTAAAGGACCTGGACGGAAGAGACGCCGCCAGTCGGTGAGGTGTAGGCCAGATGCGCCTGCGTCTTTCCCTGAATGGTCGGCTTGGGGAAGTATTTCTCTCCGGCGACGATCTCGCCGGTCTCCTCGATCCAGTTCTCGCAGAACGCGGCTTGCAACCGATTGACGATCGGCCCCTGCACGCGCACTCCGGTGTCGCGCCAGTGATCCTTGTCCTGGGCGTGACCGGTCCACTCCTTGGCATAGCCGTAGCCACCGAGGTAACCGATATGACCGTCGATGACCACTTCCTTGCGGTGGTCGCGGTTGTTCAGGCGCCCGAGGTTGCTGAAAGTGATGGGATGGAACTTGCGGACCTGGACACCGGCGTCCTTCATTAGTTTGTCGAGCTTGGAGTCCATCTTGTGGCCGCCGGACGCGTCGACCATCAGCCGGACCTCCACTCCTTCTCGTGCTTTTGCTGCGAGTGCTGCAGCCAGCTGGTCGCAGATCTCTCCGGTCCACCAGATGTACGACTCGACGTGGATGCTCTGTTTGGCGGCAGCGATGTCGGAGAGCAGTCGGGGGAAGAACTGGTCGCCGTTTTCGAGAAGCTCGACGGAGTTGCCACCTTCGAGGCTCCCCTGAGTCAGCCCCACGATCGACGGCAGCAGCGCGTTGAAGTCGCCGGCGTTCTTGACGTTCAGGCGCGCGTTGGCTCCCCGCTGGGCAGACCAGAGCGTGATGGTCAGCAGGACGATGACAAGGACCATGGCCATCAGTGCGATGAGCGAGATCCGTACGGTGTGTGTTCCTTTGCGGGTTTTTTCGAGTTTCAACATCAGCTTTGGCTCCAGAACATCTGTGCGATGACGGGGTAATGATCCGACGATCCGGTCGGAACGGCACGCGCGTTGACGATCTTCCAGCCATAGTCGGCGAAGATGTAGTCGATGCGCCGGTGCATCAGCGGATGGGTGAGGATGATGTCGCGCCCCACCATCCGGGCCGTATTCAGTTTGCTGAAGCGCGCGATTTCCGCATAGTCCGGCGGCGCGTTGAGGTCGCCCAGGAGGATGAAGGGATAACGGCTGGTCCGCACGTGTTTGGCCAGGCACTCCAGCTGCTCGCCGCGATCCTTGCTCTTGAGCGATCCCCAGGCCGTGAGGTGCGTAACGTACACGTTCAACAATGCGCCGTCGATGCGGACCACAGACTCCATGACGCTTCGTGGCTCACCCACACTGGGAAGTGGATGGATGGTGGTGGAGAGGACTTCTCCCCGGGTGAGGATGGCGTTTCCAAACTCGCCTCCCAGGCTCTTGTAGCTGGGCGCAAAGAATCCGTGCAAGCCGGTCTGGCGCTGGATCTCCGAGAACTGGTCGCGGAATCGCACCTGCCAGGTTCCACGATGGACTTCCTGCAGCCCTACGATGTCCGGCTTCAGCAGGCGAATGGTCTCGGCGATCTTCGCAGCGTGCGCTCCATCGTAGAGCTCGTCATGCCCTTCGATGTTGTACGTCAGGATGGTGAGAGGCTTCGCCTGCCGCGGGTATCCGTCTCGATCCGGAAAGGTGACGATCTGGCCGCCCTCATTTCGCGTTGCTGTGCGAAGCGAAGGGTCGACCGGCTTCGGCCGGCACTCGCCCACTCGAATCGTGTACACCGCGAAGATGCGGTAGGACATGAACAGTGCGAAGAGCGCGAGCAGGCCGAGGATGGGGCGGCGTTTGACAGCTTCATCGGGCATGGGCGCTGGGAGTCGAAAGCGAGATCGGTGCCCGCAGATCGGATTGGCGATCGCTAGGAGCCCGCGCGGCAGAACGTCTTGGAGCGTGATCTTGGCGGAGCCTTGGGCAACCAGCGCCGCCGGCCGTGCCGGCCTAGGCCACCAGCACGGTCACCCGTGGGTGATGCCAGAGCGCACTGGCGGGAAAGTCTTCGGAGACCTCTCCCGATCGCAGTCGTTCGATCGCAGGTTGCTTGGCCGCGCCGCTGGCCATCAGCACGATTTCGCGCGACTCCATGATGGTGGCGATCCCTATGGTGATGGAGTGCGTGGGAACGCGCCCGTCCGGAAAGAGCGCGGCGTTGGCTGCCCGCGTTGAATCGGTGAGGGTGACCACTCGCGTCCTCGACGCGAACGATGTTCCCGGCTCGTTGAACGCAATGTGACCGTTCGATCCCAGTCCAAGAAAGGTGAGCCCCAGCCCGCCCGCCGCGCTGATGAACCCTTCGTAGGCGGCGCATTCGGCCTGGAGATCGGCGCGGGAGCCGTCGGGAACATGCGCGTTCGAAGGACGGATGTCGATGGCGTCGAACAGATGCTTCTTCATGAACGTGAGGTAGCTTCCGGGATGCTCCCGCGGGATGCCAACATACTCGTCCAGGTTGAAGGTGGAGACATTCTGGAAGCAGTGATACTGGCTCCCGCACTGCTCGACCACCCGCTGGTACATCCCTACCGGAGTCCGACCCGTTGGCAGGCCGAGGACCATCGAAGGATTCTCGCGGACCGCCGCAAGCATGCGATTCGCGGCGTCAGACGAGAGGCTCTCGTAGTCAGGGAATTGGGTCCAGATCATGAGAGGCGCGAATGATGGACGGGCGCTGACGCGGCCTGCCAAATCATGTGAGCTCCCTTCCGCGAACGAGCACGCGATCCACAGTCAGACGGTCGGAGAGCACCACCAGATCGGCATCGTAGCCGGGCGCGATTTTCCCCTTCCGTTCGTGCACCTTCAGGATGCGCGCAGGGACCTCGGTGGCCATGGGCACCACCAACTCGAGCGGCAGGCCGGCTAGTTCCACCATGTTGCACACCGCCTGCTGCATCGTGAGAACGCTTCCGGCAAGCGAGCCGTTCGCCAGACGCGCCGCTCCCTCGGACACAACGAATTCCTGTGCGTAAATTTTGTAGCGCCCCTCCGGCATCCCGGTGGCACGCACCGCATCGGAGATCAGGGCGATGCGGTTCGGCATGGCCAGCGCGGCAATGCGGAGCACTGCATGATGAACGTGGATGCCATCGGCGATCAGCTCCGCCGTCGCCTCCGTCGAAACAAACGCCGCCCCCACCGCGCCGGGAGCGCGATGCTGGATTCCGGTCATGGCGTTGAAGAGATGCGTGAAGTGACTGGCCCCCCATTCCAGGGCAGCGATGACCTCAGCGTAATCAGCAGCCGTGTGGCCGACCGAAAACAGCACGCGGTCACGAAAGTGCTCCATGAGAGGACGCGCGCCTGCCAGTTCGGGCGCCAGAGTGACCATCCAGCGCAACGCCGGCGCGAGGTCGAGCAGCGACGTTAGTTCGTGAATGTCGGCAGGCCGGATCGAGGAAGGATCCTGTGCCCCGGCACGGGCGAGGTTGATGAAGGGCCCTTCCAGGTGAATCCCGCAGATCTCCGCCGCCGCCGGTGCGCGCAGATTGGCCACACGGGAGATCGCGGAAACGGCCGCATGGAGATCCTGCGGCGAGGCGGAGAGTGTCGTGGCCGCCACTGCTGTCGTTCCTTTTGCGGCGTGGAAGGCGGTCACGCGGGCGACCGCCTCCTCGCTGCCGTCCATGAAATCCGAGCCGTCACCGCCATGAACATGCACGTCGATGAATCCGGGAAGGATCACCCCGTGAACCAGAGAGGCGTCCGGTGGCGCGGAGACCGCGTCGCGCACATCGGAGATGACACTCTCATCGATGGTGATCAGCGTCCCTTCGCGAAGGCGGCCTCCCACGAAGGCCCGGCCGTATAGCGAGCGGCTCATGCAGGCGATTCTCCCCACGGTGCAGCGACCATCACGATTCCAAGGCCTTGCGCAGGTTGCCCTGGTGGCGAGCGAGCAGACCGCGCGCCTCTTCGGTACCGATCTTTCTGCGCGCAATCACAGAAGCGAGCTTGACCTCACCGCCGGCGTCGCGGACTGCCTGCGCGGCGATGGGGCGTGGAACGTTCGCTACCAGTTCCACCATGCGCACCGCGCGGGCTCGCAGCTTCTCATTCGTTGCCGGCATCTCCGTCATCAGATTCGAATAGACCTTGCCCAGACGGATCATCACGCCGGTGGAGATCGTGTTGAGGACGAGCTTCTGCGCGGAGCCGCTCTTCATTCGCGAGGAGCCCATGATGACCTCGGGGCCGGTTTGCGGGGTGATGGCGATGTCCGCTTCCGCGGCCAGAGGCGATCCTGCCACCGACGTCACGGCGATGGTCAAAGCTCCGAGCATGTTGGCGCGACGGATGGCGGCAACGGTGTACGGCGTGGTTCCCGAAGCGGCGATTCCGATGACCGCGTCGTCGCCGCTGACGCGCTGGTTGATCTCCGCGATTCCGGCCTCTTCGTCGTCCTCCGCCCCCTCCACCGCATTGAGGAAGGCGGTCGATCCGCCGGCGAGCATCACGCTGACCAGCGAAGGATCGACGCCGTAGGTCGGAGGAAGCTCGGCCGCGTCCAGCATGGCGATCCGGCCACTGGTTCCCGCTCCGACATAGACCAGTCGACCGCCGTGCGCGATCCGTTCCACGATCAGGTCGATGGCCCGGGCGATGCGGTCGGCTTCGGCGGCCACCGCGGCGGGAACGAGCGCATCCTGCTCCTGGATGATGCGCACGATGTCGCGGGCCGGCAGCTGATCGATGTTCAGGCTCTCATCGAGCCGGTCCTGACTCATACTCCGACGAAGATATCATCCGCTGACATGCCCACCCTGATGCAGAAGATCCGGCTGATCTGGCGCGTTTGGAATCGCCGGAGGAAAGAGGACGCCGTGGGGCGCGAGCAGGAGTTCCTCGCGCGCAACAGTGGATGGGTCAAGCCTGTGGCGACGCCCGTGGCGAAATCAGTCCCGGTTCGGTCGTCCGCCGGGATCGATGTCGACATCGAAGGTCTGACCGTGGCCTTCCTCGATGACTCGGGGCAGATCGCGCACTACCTCGATACCGAAAGCGGCGAGGTTGTCGATGTGCGGGGCGGCGCCGCGCTGACGCCTCCTCGCTTTCGCCGCGTCCCAGCACGCACGCCGGTTTCCGACGAGGCCGATCGTCGCGCCTTCACGGCGGCGCTCGAACCTCCGCAGCGTCAGCGCCTTGACGCCGCAGTTCAGTCGCCCGAAGAGTTTCGCCAGGCCCTCTCTCTCGATCGGGCTCTGGAACGAGGGTGGTACAACTTCAAGAACGATCGCGCCATCGAAGCGATCGAGCGCTGGCTGCGCCAGTCGGGGTAGAAGCGCGAAGGGCGGCCGCCACAAAATCAAACGCCGCGCCAGAGAGGCGCGGCGTCTGCGTCGTTAAGAGTCCGTGAGAAGGATCAGTGGAGCGGAAGCATCGGAATGTACTGCGTGCGCGTTGGCGGGACGATCTCCACTTCGATCACCTGGAGCTCAGGATAGAACTCCTCCCGGCGCGGATTCGTGTTCTCAGGCTTCGCTTCCGGAGTCGTTGCGTTTTCATCCAACCATTCGTCGCCGTCGTAAACCCACATTTGGGAGTCCTTTCGACTGCGCCTCGGATTCTCCGAGGCTGCCATCATCAGTTCAAAGCTCCTGCCAAGGGGAGATACGGCAAGAGTCCTTGATTTCAATTAGTTATACGCAGGGATTTGAGGATTGGTTTGGAGGGTGTCCTCGTGCGGACTCAGGACTGTCCCGCAGACTGGGCACTCTGCTCTGCGATCAGGTGCGCGGCCAGTTGGCGGTAGGCGTCGCCGCGGTGGGAAATCGCATCCTTCTGATCGTCGGACATTTCGGCAAAGGTCTGCTCTGTACCGGCTGGCTGGAACCAGGCGTCCCATCCGAAGACCCGAGCTCCTCGTGGCTCCACCAGAATCTCACCCGAGCATTCCCCGAGAAAGATCTTTCCTTCGGAGCCGTTCCAGTAGGCGACGCAGCACTGCGCTTTCGCTTTGCGGTTGTTGAGGGCGTAGGCGATGGCGGCCAGACCCTGTCCGCCAGCAGCCTCGAGCAGCCACTTCACGTAAGGGCCTGGAAAGTTGCCGAGCTCCTCGAAGCCGAGGGATACGTCTTCGACGACAAGACGTTTGTAACCCTTGGTTTTGGCGATCTCCAGCTTGTAGCGGGTGATGTCCTCGACCGTCGCCGCCTGAATCTCCGGAAGGTTGATGGAGACCCGCAACACCGGCTGCCCGAGGATCCTCTCGGCCTCGATGCCTTTGTTCGGGTTGGAAGAGACGAGGATCAATTTGTCGCGGTCGGGCATGGGGGTGGGATTCTAGCCCGCATTGCTCACACCCATCCTGCTGCGAACGCGGATCGTGGCTCCTCTGCTCCGTCGCGCTCGGAATCGCCTGCTCGCTCTCATCGGCATTTCAGTCCTCGAGTCCGGGCGCGCGCGCTCCTGTCGCGCGTGCTCGGACGCATGGCACGATGGGCCGGCCGGAATCGGGTGGAGGTTCCAGTCCGCACGCCGGGGTGGTACAAATCATCCCCATGAGCGAGGACTCGGAAGCAGCACGGCGACCGGAGCGGCGCGAATGGCGGCTGACCGGCATCATTTTCTTCGGCTTGCTGGCGATCGCGCTGCTGGTGGTGGCATTCATCATCGTCCGCCCGTTCATCACCGCGATCCTGCTCGGCGCGATTCTGGTCACGTTGACATTCCCCACCTACCGCCGCCTGCGCGATCGCATGCAGGGGAAGCCAGCCCGGTCGGCGGTGGTCATGCTCATCGGGGTGACCCTGCTGGTGGTCATTCCCTTCACGATCGTCGGCGTTCTTCTGGCGCAGCAGTCCGGCGCCGTGATCCAGCGCCTGCAATCGGTCGATGCGCAGAAGATGCTCCACCGGATCGACCTGACATCACGACTGCAGTGGATTCGCAGAATTGCTCCGACGTTCGATCCCGCCACGCTCAGCCCTGAGCGGCTGCTGCTCCCCGTGGCTCGCGCCGTGCCGGCATGGGTCGCATCGCACAGCGCGCTGCTGCTCGGCGGCATTGCCGGCCTCTTTCTGGAACTCGCGCTCGTTCTGCTGGCAGCGTATTTTTTCTACGTGGAGGGAGAAGCGATTCTGGAGGAGCTTGCCGCGCTGTCGCCTCTGCCGGAACGCTACGACCGCGAGTTCAGCGAGAAGCTCAAGGAAGTGATCGACGCAACGTTCCGAGGGCAGATTTTCAGCGCGCTGGCTCAGGGTGTGGCCACCGGAATCGGGCTGGCCATCACCGGTGTTCCCGGCGCCGCCTTCTGGGGCGCGGTGGCCACCATTCTCGGATTGCTTCCGATGGTCGGCGCCGCGGTGATCTGGGTTCCAGCCACGGTCTACCTCTTCATCAGCGCATCGTCAGGCGATCGCGGTTACTGGGCTCCGATTTTTCTTCTGCTCTGGGGACTGCTGGTTGTCTCGGTGGTCGACAACGTCGTCCGGCCCTGGGTGATGAAAGGGAAAGCGGAGCTTCCCGCCATTCCCCTTCTCTTCTCCATCCTCGGCGGGATCCAGGCCTTCGGCTTCGTCGGACTGGTCATCGGACCGGTGGTGTTCTCGCTGATCATGTCCATCATCGACATCTACAAGCGCACGCTGCAGGTCCGCACGGAGAGAGGGTAGGCCGGCACGGCCGGCGGCGTTGGTTCGCAAAGCGTCCGCCACGATTTTCGCCTCAGTCGTGTTCACTGAGCCGCCTTCGATTGCAGATGAACATGCGCTCCGCGGTTTTGAGCGAAGCGAACGTAGCGCCGGCATCCATGCCGGCCGTGGCGTCGGTTTCCAGCCAGACGCAGCCATTGATGGTGAGAAACGGGAGCCTCCTCGTCGAGTGTCCTTCTCCCCTCACAAGGGGAGAAGGTCCGCGAAGCGGGGATGAGGGGTCCTGCTTCGTCGAAGGAGCGCCTCTCATCTTAATGAGGGGAAAATCGAACCCACGGCTGCGACGTTGCAGATCCTTCGGCGCCCTCTAACGTTTTCTTCGTTCTTCCAGCGTGATGGCCACGATGTCGTTCAGCACGCCGGATGCCGTGACGTCTGCGCCGGCGCCCGGTCCGGTCACGATGAGCGGGTTGGTTGCGTAGCGGCGGGAGTGGATGACCACTTGGTTTGCGGTGCCGCGCAGCGCTCCCATCGGCGAGTCTGAGGGGACTGCTTCCAGCCCCACGCGGATGGAGCGGCGCGAGATGCTGGCGACGTAACGCAGGACTTTTCGCGCGCGGCGCGCCCGCTCGATCCGCTCCGCGAAGTCGTCGTTGAGTGCGCGCAGATTGCTGACGAACGTGGCCGGGTCGGGATCGTCGACTTCCGCGCCGAACAACGGCTCGACCGCGATGTCGGCCAGCTCGGCGCGCATGCCCAGGCTCCGTGCGAGGATCAGCGCCTTGCGGGCGACGTCCATGCCGGAAAGGTCGTCTCGTGGATCGGGCTCGGTGTATCCCAGCTTCCAGGCGTTGCGGACCGCATCGGCGAACGGCGTCCCGTCTTCGAGCGCGGTCATGAGAAACCCCAGTGTGCCGGAGAAGCAGCCGAGGATGGTGGTGACGCGATCGCCGGCCTCCTGCAGTTTGGCCAGCGTATCGAGCACTGGAAGTCCGGCGCCCGCGGTGGCTTCGTAGCGGATGGAGAGTCCACGCTCGCGCGCCGTCTGCATCAGGCGGTCGTACTCGATCTGCGGAACGGCGAGCGGCTTCTTGTTGGCGAGCACGATATGGAATCCGCGCTCGAGCGCCTCCTGAATCAGCGGGGCGGTCTCTTCGGACGTGAGATCGACGAGGATGGGCCGGTACGACGGCAGCAACCACAACTCCTGACGCATCATCTCCTGCAGCTGTCCGAGCGTCAGTGGAGAGCGGCGATCGAAAAGCGGAGCGCCGCTGGCCTTCTGCTTCGCCATGCGGCGGAGCGCCGCGGCGGTGAAGCCCTTCTCCTCGATCCTGATGCCGGACCGGTCTGCGATCGCGGTGACCTTCAGGGCCAGCCCCATCTCCTGATGAAGATGCTTTTCCTGCGCGGTGAGCTGGGCGGCCAGGGCGCGTCCGATCTGGCCGAAACCCATCAACGTGAGTTTCGACTCGCGACCGGTGGTATCGGCCAGCGGCCGCACTTTGTCGAGCTGATACTCCGCGTGCAGAGACTGCAGCGCGCCGGTGGCGTCCGACTCCGCGACGGCCACCGTGATGTTCAGCTCCGACGATCCCTGCGCGATGGCCACGATGTTGATGCCGCTGGCGCTGAGGGCGGAGAACGTTCGGGCCGCGATGCCCGGACGGCCGCGCATCCCCAGCCCCACCACGGCGATGAGGGCAACGTTCTTTTCCGCCGTGATGCGGTCGATCAGTTTCATCTTCCGCTCCAGCGCGAAGGCTTCTTCCAGCGCAGCGATGGCGTGCCCGGCCTCCTCCTCGGGAAGGACGAAGCAGATGCTCGCTTCGCTGGAGGCCTGGCTGATCATGGAGACGGAGTGTCCCGCTGCCGAGAGGGCGCTGAAGGCGCGACCGGCCACGCCGGGGACGCCCATCATGCCGCCCCCCTCGATGGAGAGCAGCGCCTGCTTACGGATGGCAGTGAGCGCGCGGACCGGATAGCTGCCCGCCTTGACGTCGGCCGCGATGCGCGTTCCGGCGACGCCTTCCCGAAACGTGTTTCTCACCAGCAGCGGGATCTTGCGATCGGCCAGCGGAATCATGGTGCGCGGATGGAGAACGTTCGCGCCGTAGTAGGCCAGCTCCGCGGCTTCGCGGTAGTGGAGCTCGGGCAGCACGCGAGCCGAGGGAACACTCTTCGGGTCGGCGGTCATCAGCCCGTCGACCTCCTTGAAGAGCGTGAGGAGCCGCGCTCCGGTACTTCGAGCCAGTGTGGCGGCTGAAAAGTCGGAGCCACCGCGCCCGAGGGTGACCACCTCGCCGTCTTGCCCCTGTCCGATGTAGCCGGGGACGACGACCACCGTTCCCTGCGCGAGGAGCGGCGCGAGCGTTTTCTTCGCAGCGCGCTCGCACTTTGCGAAATCAGGCCAGAGAGTGCCGAGCCGCCGTTCCGCAAAGATCAGGTCCAGGGCATCGACGTACTGCGCGGCGATGCCCTTCGACTGGAGCAGCGCGACGAAAAGGCGGGCCATGAATCGCTCGCCGCGGGCCACCACGGCGTCCTGCGCGCGCGGAGTCAGCTCCCGCAGCACGCCGATGGAGTCGGTCATCGATCGCAGTTCTGCAGTCCAGTCGGCGAGGAGAGAGAGCAGTTTCTTCGCTGGCGCATCGTGGGGGAACAGTTCGCGGACGAGATCGGCGTGACGCCGCTCGAACTCCATTGCGATTGCCACGGACGCCGGCCGGTCGCCGCAGACCGCACTTTCTGCGGCCTGTAGCAGCGAATCGGTCACGCCGTTCATTGCGGAGACCACCACGACCAGCGGCACGCCGGCACGCTGCACGTGATCGAGAGCCGTCCGCAGCGCAGCAGGACTGCCCACGGCGACGCCGCCGAATTTGTAGACCTCCACGTTTTTCATGGACGACCGTGGAGTATAGACGTCGAAAGGAAAGGGGGAATCGGCCGGCACGGCCGGCGGCGCTGGTTGCCCAAGGCTTCGCCAAGATCACGCTCCAAGACGTTCTGCCGTGCCGGCCTAAGGTCTGTCCTGGCGCAGCCTTGCCAGGGAAGAGGCGAACTCGATACGGTACTGATCCGTGGCTTCGCGCACTGCTTGATCGGGCAGGGCCGGATAGGGGAAGCGCGGATCGTCGTAGTCGGGTGCGTCCTCAGGCCCGCGCGTCGCGCCGAGTTGCCTCTCGAGCTGTTTCCCCTGGCTCAGCCAATCGGCAGACTTCGCGCGCGCGGTTTCGACGATGATGCGTGCCTGCGGGGTGAGCGAGTAGGTCCCTTCGCGATCGATGACGAAGCTGGCCCTGGTCAGCTTGGAGAGTCCCCTGCGCAATTCCTGCGGCGTGAACACCGCTTTGTGCAGCGCATCGCCGACAAAGAGCACGTCCTTCAGGCGAACCGGTGGCTGATCCTCCGCAAGAGCGATGGATAGAAGCAACCAGATGTCGGAAGAAGTGAAAGGGATGTCCACGCCATCGCCGCCAACAGGGCTGCGCGGTAGCACCGCGTGGCCCTTCGCAATCTTAGCGTACCGGGAGGGAACGTTCGGACGGGCCCGCTGGCGTGATGCAGCAGAGGCGGCGCGATGGTGATCCCGAGATCAGGACCACTCTGCTTTCGCGGCGCGGAAGGAACGCACCAGCCGCTGCTTCAGGCGATCCGGGGCGCTTTCACGACCCAGTCGCTTCTCGATGAACGCGCGCAGGCGTTTGTGAACCCGGGTTCTTGCTTCGCATTCCGGACAGAGACTCAGATGCGAGCTGAAGTCCTTTTCTTTGCTTCCTCCGAGGGAACCGTCGAGGAAGAAGTACACCATGCGTTTGACCTCGTTACAGAGCATCAATGCCGTTCCTCTTTCTTGTTCAGAGCGACGAGTGACTTCACTGCCGAGGAACGGAAGCAGGTGAGAACGAAATTCCGCGTGTGGTGGGGAGGAACGAGCACGGCCGTAACGCGATCTGCAAAAAAGGCGGCCTCGCATGGAGGCCGCCGGGGATGATGGATCGGTTGGTGGTGAAACTCACTCCACTTCGAACTTCTCTTCTTCCTCTTCTTCAGGCACTTCGAACTCGAACTCTTCGTCGCTGAACAGGATCGCGGCCTCTTCGTTCTCGTCGGGTTCCTGAACCTCAGGCTCATCGGAAGAAGCGTCGTCTTTTTTCTTCGCAACCTTCGGCTCGTCTTTGCGTGAGCGCATCTTGGCCGGTTCCGCTCCGCCGCGGATGTAGCCGTACTTGCGGGCGTACTCCAGCAGCGTGCGCTCCAGCATCTTGCGGCCGCGATAGAGACGGGACATCACCGTACCGACGGGGCAGTCCAGAATCTCGGCGATCTCTTTGTACGAGAAGCCTTCGATGTCGGCCAGCAGGACGACCATCTTGTAGTCATGTGGAAGGGAGTCGAGCGCGCGTTTGACGTCTGCATCCATCATGTCCTGGAAGATCTCGCTCTCCGGATCCTTGATCAGATCGGGGGCGTTCTTCTGGATGACGCGCTCGTACGACTCTTCAATCTCGGAGAAGTCGATCTTGTGCGGAGTGAGCTTCTTCTTCCGGTAGTTGTTGATGAACGTGTTCTTCATGATCTTGAAGAGCCACGCCTTGAAGTTCGTTCCTTCCTCGAATTTGTCGTAGTACTTGTACGCTTTGAGGTAGGTCTCCTGGACGAGGTCCTCCGCGTCTTCGGAATTCCGCGTCATGCGATAAGCGGTGTTGTAAAGGGAGTCCACGTAAGGCATGGCTGCCTTCTCAAAATCCCATCCCGCTTCATGCTCGTTCGCTACGGCGCTCTTCATACTCTCTCCCGTGGTGCACTGCTGAAAATGCGTAAGTCGTGCCGCTTCCTTGATTAGATGCAACTCCGAATAAAATGGTTACCGGAGGCCTTGCTCTTTTGGGATGCTGCTGGTTAACTACCTGATGCTTCTACAAGTTGCGAGTCTGTGGCGGTTGCGTTGTCTTTCAGGGGGGTCGTTTCGTAGAATTCCTGCCGCGTCATCGGCACGGGACACGTCCGTCCTGAAAATGTCTGCGCTCGATGGATGTATTACGGTTGCCAGGCGGGAACTAGTGGTAAGGCGGCGGTGAACAATCAGTAAACAGCCCGAATTCCCAACCGGCGGAGTGTATCACCCGGCCGCGGCGAGCGCAAACGGGCACTTCGGGGGCGGGCCAGGTCCCCCTTCGCCTGGGAGCCTGCGCGGCAGAACTTCTTGGTGCGTGATCTTGGGGGAGCCTTGGGCGACCAGCGCCGCCGGCCGTGCCGGCTTAGTCAGGGTGGGTGGCCAGCAGAACGTCGTAGGCCCTGGTGATCTCGATGAATCGCAGGGCGGCCGCCTGCTGGACTTCCTCCGACTCGCCGAACACTCGATCGGGATGGTGCTGCGCCGCCAGTCTCCGGTAGGCGGCGATGATGGCCGGACGGGTGACGCTGCCGCTGAGTCCGAGCACAGCCAGCAGTGCGGTCTGGTTCTCGACCTTGCGAACGAACAGCGGCGTCGCCCCTCCGCTTCGATCGGCTTCCCGCGGACGGGCGTTTTTCGCGTGATCGACGTATTCGAAACCATACTGATCCCGCAACCTGCTGAGAATATCGATCTGAAATCCGAGGCCGAAGGTGAGGTCGAGCAGGGATGAGTACTGCCGGAGCGGCACCGGTTCCTTCCGCGCGGCCAGCAGTTGAACAGCAGATTCCAGCAGCCACTTGCGCTGCTCCGGGGTGGCCATGAGCGCGTAACGCTCCGACCAGCTGGCCATGTCGATCCCGGTCGACACAGGGTTGGGAAGGCCCGCTCGCGTCCGGATCTCGCGCATCGATTCCTCGGAAGTCGTTCCGCCGGCAACGAGCAGGTTGAACAGGATGGAGGCCGCCACGTGCTGGCGGTCGCCCCGGGCTACCGTTTGCCGGATTCCCTGCCGCTCCCGTTCGGCGGCGGCCATGCTCACCAGCATCGCCAGCGCGATGATCACTCCCACCGCGATCATGACGACGACAATGACCGCTTCCATGCTGTCAGTTTACGCAGCGCGGGCTACAGAAACGCAAAGGCCGCCGCATCGTGGTTTGCATTCGAAGGATCAATCGCGAAAGACCACTCCCGCGGCTGGCGTCCGAAGAAGCCGGTCGACCTCGGTCAGCCTCTGCTGCAACGACTCTTCGGTCAGTGCTGCCGTGGAGCCGTCGACGGCGATCTCATCATCGATGCTGACCCAGCTCCTGCAGCCGCCGTACGTTGGAATCATGGCGATGGATTGTGGCCGGGGCAGTCTCCATGTCCGAAGCCCCAGAACATGGAGCGCCTGATCGGGGCGGAAGCGGTAGCGTGTCTCCAGAGCGGCGCGATCGAACACCACAAACGGCTCCAGACGTTGCAGCCGGTCGAGATCGGTGATCGTCCAGGTGCGGACCACTTCGGCCCAATGGGTGATGGCTACCGCGGTTGGCTCACCGCTGCCGGCATCGTGGTAGTTGGTGGGGAACAGGTAAAAGCGTTCTGCCTCCACTCCAAACGCCGCGTCTGCGATGCCGCCTTTGCGGATCAGGATCACCTGCTCTCCGCGTCCCAGCGCCTCGATGACGGAGGCCCATTCTTTCAGAGCGGTATGGTTCGGGAGTTTGTTCATGGCGATGCCGCGGTCACGCGCGGGTGGGACGGTAGGTGACGGAGTTGACTGTCCCTTCCCATATGGTGACCGATCGGACCACCGCGCTCTCGGAGGCCACGTCTGCGGAGAGCTGGCCGTGAAACCACTCGGCGATGTTCTCGGCGGAGGGGTTGATCCGGTCAAACGGCGCGACGTCGTTGATGCACTTGTAATCAAATGACTTCGCCAGGGCTTCAAGCTTGCGTTTCGCGCTGACGAAGTCGACGGCGATGGCGTCGGCATCCAGGCCCCCACCCTCTGCCGCCAGCTCCGCTTCCACCTTGTAGGAATGGCCGTGGAGAGGCTCGGAGATGCCGCGATACTCGCGCAGGTAGTGCGCCGACTCGAACCGTGCTTCGACACGCACCGTGAATCGATCGGTGGCAACCGGCTTCGCGGAGGGTTGCGGCTGCGTGGATCCTTCATCAGCGAGCGCCTGGCGGCCTCGGGCATCGGGCGATGGATCTCCGCCGAAGATCCGATCGATCATTGGTTCGCTCATCCCCAGCGCGCGCACTTCCGCGGCGCTCGATTGCGATCGGAGCAGCGATTCCGCCCGGTCATCGTCCCAACAATCGGCGTTGCTGCTGCCTCCGGCGAGCTCGATGAGCGTCTCCAGAGTCTTCCTCCGGTCCTGAGTTCCTTCCACGGGTCGGAGTGTACAATGCGCCCGCCGCCGGAGCCCCTGCGCCGGCCGTTGCTGGACCGGCCGCTCGACGGCGCGAGTCGCAGTGCGAGTGCCCAAGACCGATGCCGCTGCCCAAAAGCGTTCTCTGCTCCGCCTGCAAGAAGACCTATCCCGAGGGTTGGAAGCGTTGCCCGTATTGCGGATTTGATGAGGTGAAGAACCGGCAGGATGCGGGGGCTCGCAAGTTCATGCAGCGCAAGGTGCAGGAATTCGAGCAGAAGAGCGGCAAGACGGATCGCAAGGGAAGTGGAGGCCGACCTCCCCGCCCCGACACGCGCCCACCGCAGGAAGGCGGCCGCGATCGCAATGCCCGTCGCGGAGGGAGACCCGGCAGGCCGCAACCGGGAGCAGGTGGACAACAGCGGCATCCCGATCCTCGCCAGCGTCAGCAGGGGTCACCGGCGCCTGCGGCCGCACCGGCGCCACGCGCGGAAGGAGAGAAGGCTGGGAGAAGCCGTCGCCGTCGTCGTCGCGGCCAGCGTCCTGATTCCGCGCCGATGCCGGGGGGTCCCTCTGCGGCAATGCAGGGAAACGTCGAGGGCTCGCAGCAACCTTCCTCTCCGCGGCCCCCACGTCCACCGCGCCCGCCCCGTCCTCCGCGTGCCGAGCGTCCGCGCCGCGAACGGCCGGCAGGTTCTCAGGACGAGAACGCGCAACGTCCGGCTGCCGAAGGAGTGCGCCCCCCCTCCAATCGACCGGAAGGAACTCCGCGGCCGGAGGGAGATGGTCCTCGCAAGCGCCGCCGGTTCCGCAGACGGCGGGGCGGCGATGGCGGTCCTCCGAAACCTGGCGCACCGCCGGCGCAGTAACGGAGTTTCTCTTCGTGTAGTTTCCCCGCGCTTCGAGGAGCTTCTCTTCGTGTGATCCGCGCTTCCAGGAAACCAGCAGCAGACCGCGCCGGCGTAGTCCGGAGCAAGACGGTACCCGGCGCCAGCCGAGGGAACGCAGCGTTTTATATGGTGTGAGCCCGCGTCAGCGGGCGGCAGGGATTCGAGCGGTCGACACGGCAGATGCATGGCGCTTCTGTCGCCCGCGATGCGGGCTCACCAACCCCTTGTCGCCTGTTTCCCCCGGCTGGCGCCGGGGGCTACGATCTGTTGCCGGCTTCGCCGGCTGGTGCCTTGCAGCGCGATCGGTGCGACCCGCTCGTGATCCCGATGGGCGGTAGCAGAGATTCGCTTTCCCTACAGATTGTTCAGGACGGGACGCCATCTGCGCCCAATGCAGTCACTCCCACCACTACCGGCCGGTGGATGGTGAGGTGCCGCGCCGAACACTCCGCGAATCCTTCACAACGAATGCAATAGCGGTCGGGATGCTCCGGCTTGAAATCGGCGGGAGGGCAGATGTTGACGCCGGCGATCTGCTCGCGACGCCCCATCTCGATCAGTCGATCGATGTCGGAAAGCGAACCGGTGGAGAGCGCTTTTTTCATCGCCGTGGTCCGGGTCAGATTCTTCGCGCCAGCCTGCACGCGAAGGTCGTCCGATGACGGCGGCTCTGCTTTCGACGCGACGGGCGAAAGGGTGCGTCTTCGTTGGGAAAGGTAATAGGCGTAGCCGGCGGCTGACCCTGCAAGCGCCGCGAGGTTCGCTTTGCTGCCGAAGAACACGCCGGCAGCGAGGGCGATGACGGCGAGCCAGGCCAGCAATGTGACGCGGACCGGAAGAATCAGAAGGTAGAACACCTGATCGCGGTAGAGCGACGCGTAGACGAACAGCAGCGTGAAGTTGATGAAGAAGGAGCCGAGCAGCGGCGTGCCGAGGTACGCGGCGACCACCGCCGTGGTCAGCGTGGAGATCAGATAGAGCCTGAGGAAGTGCGACGTCCCCCACTCTTCCTCGACCGAAAGGCCCATCAGAGTCAGAAGCACGAGGTTCAGGAACAGCGTGACCACGGCGGGAATCGGGATCAGGCCGACCGATCCGGCCTGAACGAACTGGTAGGTGAAGAATCGCCAGAGCTGGCCTTTCATCACCGCACCCTTCTCAAATGAGAACAGGCGGGCGAATTTGTCTCCATCCTGGTATTGCAGCAGGAAGAAGGCGACGTTCAGGAAGAGGAGGACGTACGTCGCACGGAGGTTTTCCCCTCTGCTTCGAAACATGAATTTGGCAACGCCTGCCCCGCGCAGAAAAGTTCAGCGACGGCAGGCCGGCACGGCCGGCGGCGCTGGTTGCCCAAGGCTCCGCCAAGATCACGCTCCAAAACGTTCTGCCGCGCAGGCTCCTAGGAAGAGGAATCCCCTCACTTCACCACGGCCCGATCGAGCCCTTCGAACACAAGCAGGTCGCCCTCTTTGAGCTGGTGCTTCGCCGCAACGCCGGCAGCCACCTCCAGGACTGCGCGGGATTTTGCCTTCGGCGGGTAGTCGGGACAGGGATCGGCTCTGCACGGCGGAACATCGTGAGCGACGTGAACGATCCGATGTCCTTCGTCGATCCAGATCAAGTCCAGCGGAATGAGCGTGTTCTTCATCCAGAAGGGATACTCGTCGGTGCTGGGGAAGAGGAAGATCATGCCCACGCTATCCGGCAGATGATCGCGATACATCAGCCCCTGAGTGCGCGTCTCGGGATCCGAGGCGATCTCCACCGACACTGCCGAACGGTCGGGGAAGACGATCCGGGCCCCGGTAGCGACCGTCGCCGCGGTCGCGGTGGTAGAGGGAGGAGAGAGCGCGGCGCTCTGTGGCTTGGCGCAACCGATCGCGGTTGCCGCGGCGAGCGCGAAGAATGAGGCGCGTGCATCAAGCTTCATGATCGGGCTCCCCGGCATCGTCCTGCTTTCCGTCGCGGGCGATGAGCTCGTACTTTTTCGCGTAATAGCGGAAGGATCGGAAGGACATTTTGAGCAGCTCGGCGGCCTGTGTCTGCTTGCCGCCGGACCGTTCCAGCGCCTTGAGCATGAAGATCTTGCCGATCGACTCCAGGTGGTCCTGCAGTGAGATTCCTTCTTCCGGCAGGTCGAACGTCGCGTAGGGGATGGCGGTGCCGACGATCACCGCGTCCGGCAGAGACTTGGTGGTGAGGACCTCCGATGGCTCGAGGGCGATCATCCGTTCGATCACGTTCTCCAGCTCGCGCACGTTTCCCGGCCAGTGATACTTCTCGATGGCCCTCATGGCATCGGTCGAAATCTTCTTGTGCGGGATCTCGATCAGCTTCGAGAACCGGGCGATGAAGTGATCGACCAGCAGCGGAATGTCGTCCCGGCGCTGTCGCAGCGCAGGCAGCTCGATGGGGATGACGTTGATGCGATAGAAAAGATCTTCGCGGAAGGTCCCGGTGCGAATGGCCTCGGCCAGGTCGCGATTGGTCGCCGCGATCACCCGCACGTCGACCTGGGTCTCGCTGTTCGAGCCCACCCGCCGCACCACCCGATCCTGCAGCACCCGCAACAGCTTGATCTGCATGGCCAGCGAGGTCTCGCCGATTTCGTCGAGAAAAATCGTTCCGCGGTCAGCCTCGGCAAACAATCCACGCTTCTCGCGGATCGCCCCGGTGAAGGCGCCACGCTCGTGACCGAACAGCTCGGACTCCAGGAGGTTTTCCGGAAGGGCGCCGCAGTTGATGGAGACGAACTTGCCCCGACGCCCCGAGTTGTAATGGATGGCCCGCGCGATCAGCTCTTTTCCTGTGCCCGACTCGCCGGAGATGAGCACGGTCGAATTGGTCCGGGCGATCCGCTGCACGATGGAGAAGATCTCCTGCATGCGGGTGCTGCGGCCGATGATGTTGGAGAATGTGAAGCGTTCTTCCAGCGCGCTGCGGAGATGCAGGTTCTCGTCTTCCAGCTCTTTCCGCTCGACGGCGTTGCGGACGATGATCTTCAGCTCGTCGATGTCGAAGGGCTTGGCGATGTAGTCGAACGCTCCGGCCTTGAGCGCTTCCACCGCCGACTTCGCGGAGGTGTGGGCGGTGATCATGATGATGGCCACCGAAGGGTTCTGCGCCTTGACCTCCCGGAGGAGATCGAGGCCGGAACCGTCCGGGAGCATCAGATCGCAGAGGATGAGGTCGGGCTCGTTCTTCTGCACCGCCGCGCGCGCCTCGGCGAGCGAATCGGCTGTCTCCACGCGGCAGCCATCTTCTTCAAAGACGATGGTGAGAAAGTCCCGAAGCGAGGCCTCGTCGTCAACGATCAGCAGATCCAAATGGGGGGTTCTCCGGCCGGGATTATCCCGCATTTCCCGCGCCGCCTCATGGCCGCGGAAACTCGATGAGAAATGGAGACGACCGGTCGGACAGCCTGGTCTCGTGATCGAGCAGCGTCTCCAGCTCGCGGACCCGCCGGGTCTCGAGATACTCGCCGGCCATCTCTCCAATCAGCTGCGCCATGCCGGCACGATGGGGCCTGAGAAGGGCGGGAGGCGTAGCCATGCCCCCAGATTGGAGGGCCGTTCGCAACCTCCACTCCGGCGAATCGGCGGGAATCCGCCGAGGCAGAGCCAGCCGGCGCGCATCGAGAGAGGGATCGTCGCCGGTTTCTTCGCTCGCCGGCGGGGTGTCCAGGATCCCGCGACGGAGGCGGTTCTTCGCAGCGAGGATGGAGACGACACCGCTGTTCCAGCCCGTCCGCTGCGGCACGAAGTAGAGCGCGGTCACGGCAGGACGCTGCTGACCGATGCGGAAGGCTCGTCCGTTTCGCTGTTCGAGGCGGACGGGATTCCACGGAAGGTCGTAGTGCACCACCACGCCGGCCCGCTGCAGATCGAGCCCTTCGCTGACGAGATCGGTGGCCACCAGGACGTCGAGTTTTCCCGTGCTGAAGTCCCCGATGGCATCCGCGGGCCAGCAGCCGTGCGATGTGGCCATGCCCGTCCGGCGAGGACCTCTCAGTGCGGTGAACAACGATCGAGCGGTGGCCACCGATCCGGTGAACACCAGCGCCGGGACGGAGTCGCTGGCCAGCCTCTCCAGGAGCAACGCCTGCTTCGCTCCGGAGGACCGCTTCAGCTCCAGGCGCACCTTTTCGATTGTGGCGATCTCCTGTTCCAACGCGTCCGGCCGGGCGCCCCCGGATTGCGGCGCGAACAGATCCCAGAAGAGGATGGCCTGCATGGCCTCTCGCTCGTCGCCGGCGGCGAAAAGCTGGCGATAGTCCCGGCGTGAGAGTTCCCGCCCGCCGGCCAACGCATCGAGGGCGCGATCGTAGAAGCGCTTCTGTCTGATCAGCGACTCGGCCAGTGCGGCCTCGCTCGACTCCAGCCGGCGAATCATCATCCTGCGGAGAAGGTGGCCGGAGGCGCCGCTGGCGAGCAGAGGAAAATGCAGTTGCTCGAGCGATGGGACTTCGGGGAGGGGATGACGGATCACGCGTCGCTCCAAACGGCCGAAAGGGAGGGCAGGGGCAAGCACATCGTGCCCGCGGCGGATCACCAGCTCGGCGAGTGTGACGTCGATGCCCTGTCGGTCGTTTTCCTGGAAGGCCCGTCGAATGGATGGCGCGCCGCGCCATCGAAGCGCGTCGTCGGTGGCGATCAGGTCGATGAGAGCGAGGAGGTCTTCGGCACGATTGCACAACGGCGTCGCGGTGATGAGGAGAACACGCGCACCGATGGAGCGGCGTGCCAGGGCCTGGTATCGCTGGGTTCGAGGGTTGCGGAAGGCGTGGGCCTCGTCGACGATGAGAAGACGCTCCGCTACGGTTGGAATCGATCGATCGCTCATCAGTGACTGATGCGATCGGACGCGTGCCTCCACCTCGAACCGCTCGATCGTCCTGCGCCACTGCCGGATCAGAGAGGCAGGAACCGCGATTTCGACGGTGCATCCCGACCTTGTCAATGACTCCGCGACAGCAGCTGCGACGAAGCTCTTCCCCAGCCCCGGCGCATCCGCGAGCAACACCCCTCCGTACCGGCGCAGCGTTTCCAGCGCCTGCTCCACGGCGACGATCTGATGGCCGGCGAGTTCAGGGGGCGGCACGGGTGAAGCCGAGCCTCCGCTGCACGAAGCATCGCAGCGCCGCCTGCTCTTTGTCCGTCGCGCCATACAGCGCGCCGACGATGCGATCGACCTCAGGAAGGACCTCGCAGTCCCGCCCGCGAGACTGACGAGCCGCACGGGCCAGAGCGATCCAGGCGTCGTCATTCGCAAAGATCTGTGGCCAGGGAAGGCGCGACATGGTCCGCCCGAAGTAGCGGAAGTGCCAGTCTTTGGCGCGCTCGACGGAGGCCAGTGCCAGGGCATTCACGATGTTCGAGTTGAGCAGGGCGGCCAGCACGTGCGCCTCCTCGTGTGTGGAGGTATCGATCGAATAGAGCGTCTGATTGGGGACGAGACGCACCTCCGAGCCGTCGGGCCATCGATCCGGGAGTGCGGCTGCCTGGATCCCGCGCGACAGATCTTTCCAGGCGACCTTGATTCCGATGTGCTCGGGACGAACGTAGCTGAGCACGAACGCTGACGGATCGAGTCCCCGTTCCTCTGCCAGACGTTCCAGCCAGCGCGGAGTTTTCTTCCAGCCTCCCGGTGGTGGCCAGAGCATCCATCCCGGCTCGCTGATGCACCACCGGCGCAGATCGCGGCCGCGAACGCATCGCGCAACGTACTGGAGCGGGATGACGATGCCATCGACGGTCTCGACCTCGTCTTCGCTCACGCGCTTCACCTCCAGAAAAAACGCTTTGTTCCGTCCGGTCTTGACGCCCATCAGCGGCATCCGGCCGAGCACGGTCGACAGCGGAGAGAAGGTTCGATGAATCCGCTCGAAGAACGGCCGGACCTCGTCCGGAAGAAGCGTCCACGCGGAACCGCACACCGTCAGTTCTTCGGTCCGGATCTCGAAGCAGGGCGATGCGCTGACGCGGATGGCGGACCTTCGCGACGCTCGGGAAACGGTGAGGCCGAGGGGAAAGGTGTCCGCATCGAAATGACGGTGGGAGTCCTCGCTCCAGTCGTCGATGGCCACAATCGAGAGCGTTCTCTCCGTGTGCCGGCGCAGGGCCGCGGCGTAGCCGGCGTTCAGGATCTTCGACGGCAGCAACAGGGAGACGATGCCGTCGCTGGCAGCGAGGGACACCGAGCGCTCGAAGAAGGCGATGGACAGGTCCGGCTGATGAAAGGCCGCGGTCTTTCCGGCACCCTCGCCGCGGAAGAGGCGATAGCGTTCCCGGTACATCCTCCGCGCCGCAGGGTTGATCCTCTGGTTGCGAACCCAGGGTGGATTGCCGATCACGACATCGAAGCCGCCGGTCGACAGAACGTGCGCGAAGTGAACGTCGAACGAGAAGAAGTCGAGCTGCCCGTTGTCGATCGAGTCCAGGCATTGCTGATAGCCGCCGATGCGCTCGTGAAGCTCGCGGCAACGGATGAGGGAGGCGTTGCGGAGGTGGCCGAAGAGGTCGCGCTCTGGAAGGGCGAGGCGCTCCAGTTCCTGCTCGTCGAGCTCAATGGCCCGCTCGATCAGCTCTGCTGCCATCTGCCGGTCGGTCGCCCGGATCATGCGCGCCAGGGCCGGTCGTTCCGTGGGCCGGGCATTTCGATAGCGGGCGATCAGGTCGGACTGCGTGCGCAGCGCGTAGACCCACTGCTGATACACATCGGCCCGGCCCGTCCCCAGAAAGTCGGTCGGGCTGAGCAGCGAGTTGCCCTGCAGGATGTTGCGGTCGAGATTGGGGAGAGGCTGGACCAGGGCGATGTCTGCGCTGGCGTGCGACACCATGGCCAGCCACAGGCGCAGCTCGCAGAGGCGGACCGCCTCCGGTTTCAGATCCACCCCGTAAAGCGATCGCTCGATGATGGACCGGCGCAGCGTGGGCCCAGCACCAGGATCGAGAAAGCGACCGATGCGCTCCAGGATGATCAACGCGGCGAGCAGAAACGCCCCCGAACCGCACGCAGGATCCAGAACGGTGATCCTTTCCAGTCGCGCCAGAAGTTGCGGGGCGTTCGCCGGAGGGGTCATGGCGCCCCCTCGCAGGACGGTTTCGAGCAGGTCTCGCGTCGGCTCGTCGCCAGCGCTGAGCCACTCGACAATGGCGCGACCAGCCAGCGCGTCCACGATCTCCCGCGGCGTATAAAAAGTTCCAGATGCCAGACGCTCCGGCGCAGCCATCAACGATTCGAATACGCGGCCGAGCATCTCCGGGTCGACATGCACGCCCGACAGGTCGTTCTCGTCGACGCTGAAATCAAACTTTTCGAAGACTTCTTCGAGAATCCCTTCGAGTAGTTGGTTGGGAAGCAGTACCTCCGGATTCCTGACCTCAAACGAAGAAGGCTCGAACAGACCTCCGTTGAGGTAGGGGATCTCGCCGAGCCGGAGCGAGGCGGCATCGCGATCGGTGCCGGTGGTGTTGAGGCAGCCGAAGAACAGCGGGGCCAGGACGGTGGCGTGCGCGTTCCGTCCGCCTTGAACTGCGGCGCCGACCCGATCGATCACAAACCGGCGCTCTCCGTTCAGCCACCCCTTTTGCTGAATGAAGTAAAGGAAGAGCAGCCGGGACAGCAGGAGCAGCGCCTGTCCGTCGATGGCCTCGGCGCGTTCGTGAGGAAGGGCCAGCTGCAACGCAGCGCCGGTCTGCTCGACGGCCTTGCGGAATCGCTCGAAGAACTGGCGGGTGAGTTGCTCGCGATCGAGGGCTCGATCGAAGACTCTCACCGGATCCGTTCCTGCCGCCAGCAGGTTGATGCGGTCGATGGCATGGATGGTCGGACCGGCGAGATCGACTTCCAGCCGGCGGAGCGAGCGGCGGGCGGAGAGGTCCTGGATGATCAACTGGTCTCCGGTCCAGGAGACGACGCCGGGCTTCACGGCCGCGTTGTAGGACGCGAGCGAGCGGAGGAATCGCTCGGCATGGATGCGGTCGCCGGCCTGCTCTCCGCAGATCAGGTAGAGGTCGAGCTCGGGAGTGCGGGCCGCCAATTCGATCCGTGTGGTTCCGTTCCAGGGAACATCGATTCCTGCTCGCCGCCACTCCGCGGTCACAATCTCCACCGGATTCGTCGGATACCCGAGCGACTGCAAGAGCGCCAGGACGCCCTCCCGGGAAGTGCAGCGCGTGAGGGCGTTCGCGTCGATCATGCGAACGCTCCGGCGCGCAGGGGGGTCGCTGCTACACTCCGACGCATCGGTCGCACCGGGCGTGTCAGCTTCACACTCCCGCACGGAATGCGGCGATCTCGAACGACATGCCGATCCGCTGGGCCTATCTGAAGCGTGTTCTCGCTGGTGCGATCTTCGGGCTGTACATCGCGCACCTGCTGTACTTTCTGAACCCGCAGGTGGACATCACACTGGGACGCCTTGCGGCGGTGACCATCGCCTACGGCGTGGTGTGCGGAGTGTTGTTTGGCTCCTTGCTGTGGTTGCTCCGCGTGGCCCGGGTGCGTCTTTTCGGCGCCACTCCTCCCGGCTCGGGTTATCGCGCCCACGGGTTCGGATTCGTCGTGCTGGCGGCGTTTCTGGCCGCGGCGATCTATTGGATGCACCTCGCGGCGTTCCGCATCTATCTGCCAGTCAACGCGGTCCGGCTGCTGTCGAAAGCGACCAACCTGATCACCGGGACCGCGTTCGCGCTGCTGTTGCTGTGGTTCGCCGAGCGCAACGCCGACCGGCGCACGTCGCGGATCCTCTTCGTCAGCGGCGTCTTGCTCATCGCCGTCTCCTCGTTCTTTCTCTACCAGCGCCGGGACCGCTATCGAACCGAGCAGCAGCAGGTCGTCATCGCCAACATCGGCACGGTGCCCGGTCGCCGTCCGGTCCTCCTGATCACGATCCGCAACCTGCCCTACGACTGGATCCTGACGCTCACCGGGGAGGGCGCCCTTCCCTTCTTCGAGCGCGCACGCACACACGGATATCTCACGCGCCTCGAACCGTTCCCTACGCTCAGCGCGAAAGCTCTCTGGGCCTCGGTAGCCACGGGGAAGCTTCCGTTCCGTCACGGCGTGACCGGACGGTTCGCCTACCGAAGCCCCATCAACGGAAGCAACCCGGCGGAGCGCTTTCTGATCATTCCGGGTGGCATCGGCTTCCAGGCGTGGGGACTGATCCCTCCCGTTCGCCGAGTCTCGACCACGTTGCCCTCGGGTGACGCGCTTCCGGTCTGGACCCTGTTCGAGCGGCTGGGCATTCACGCGGCGGTCGTGGCCTGGCCGTGGTCCGAACCGGTCGGCGCCTGGCGACTGGTGACCGACCGCTACTTCGAGCGCGGCGCCCGGAAGCCGGACGAGGTAATCCCCGTTTCGTTTTTCCCCGAGGCCCAGCGTCTTGGACAAAGTCCGGCGGCTGCGATGCTTCAGCGATTCAACGGGACCGGCGATGCCAGACAGCGCATCCTCAACGGGCTGGCCGCAGACCTCACCGCGATGGCCATGATTCGCGCGTCGGCAGCCGATTCTCAATTCGGACTGACCGTGGGAACTCTGGGAGGTCTGGAGGAAGCGCAGCGGGCAGTGCACATTTTCAGCAACGATCTGCCGCGGCGCTCGACGGTCAAAGGCGAGGTCCTTCGCGCCTATGTGGAGCAGCTGGATCGCAGTCTCGACGCGATCGCGCGCGAGTTTCCCGGCGCGATCCTGATGGTGGTCGCTCCCTCGGGACCGGTACCTCCGAGGTTGCGGTCCACGCCGTGGAACGTGATCAGCGATCTGATCGAGCCGGAGGATCCCAGCGCCGACGACGGGTTCGTGCTCATTGCCGGGGAGGGCATCGCCCATCCACCGAAAGCGCGCCCGGCGGTGGCGGTCGACGTGGTCCCCACCGTTCTCTATGCAGCTGGTCTTCCCGTGGCCCGCGACATGGATGGCAGCGTGCTCTCGGAAGCGTTCTCCGATGAGATGATGCGCCGCAATCCGCTGTCGGTCGTGCAGACCTTCGAAGCAAAGCAACTGATCGTCAGGCGCGCTGGCAACTGAATCGGACGCGCGGCGTGGTTGGATCGAAGGAAGGGCGAGACGTCTCACGGCGTTTCCCACTTTCCGCGCGCGGGTTGGTAGCGCAGAACCCGCACCCGTCCGCTGGCCCCGTAGACGCGCGCAACGAACAACTGGCCGGCACCGTCGACCAGATAGACCGATCCGGGAGTGCCTTTGCCTGTGGGGGAGAACGAGCAGATCGTGGAGCGGTTGAACTGCACGGCCGGCGCCGTGGGAGCGAGACGATCGCCGTCGGGATCGCGAACGGGAGTTGCCAGGAGACCGATCGCGGCAAGGTGGGCGGAGGGCATCACGATGGCGGGACCGAAATAGCGACGGTCCTTTCCGTGATCGATGTCGTCGTTGCGGATGCCGTCGCCGTCGCCATCTTCGTAAAGCGAGTAAGTCCATTCCCGGCCTGCTCGAAGAAACTTCACCCCGCAGTTGCGGTTGCGGGCGATGGCGCGGGCGCGAACGCCGCGAACGATCGAGCGGAGCTCATCGGCGGCTGCGACGACCGAGGCTCGCCGGCGGTAATTGGCGAAGGCGGGAGCAGCGCAGAGAACCAGCACGCCCATGATGGCGACGGCCACGCACAGCTCGATCAGTGAGAACCCACGCCCGCATTTCTCACACCCGTCCGTCGCGAGGGCGCGGAAAGTGGCTTGGATGCGAGACGCGCGACGGAAGCGCGACGAGGGCGTACTTGACGGTACGTCGAGGAGCGATTCCGAGC
>JBKJQB010000316.1:0-2721 GCA_046594105.1 Thermoanaerobaculia bacterium | reverse complement strand
CCTCCACGCTGTCCACTGCCTGCACATGAATCTCGCCGATCGCGTCAGGCGTCAGTCCGAATAACTCCCTCACCACATCGGAAAGAACGATCTCCGCTCCTGGCTCGATGCGGATCGGCGAGACGGCCGCGGCAGAGTGGCCGGGGGACTCGTACTGGAAGGTCACCGCCGCGGCATCGAAGGAAGATTCATTGCGCAACCGGAGCTCATGGGTGGCTGGGCTCACGGACTGGTTGACCGGAATGACCTGTTCCGCTGCGGCGGTGGTCGCCAGTGCGAGGAATGCTGCGAGAAATGCTTTCGTCACGTGACACCTCTTCAGCAACCTTAGGTGCCGCGACCCGCCGGACGGTTTCACGAGAGAGAGGTGCGGCTGCCGGATCTCCGATCCAACAGCCAGCAGATGTGCTGCTCCGACCGAGCGCCTGGAGCGCTCAATCCCCGCCGTTCGCTGCAGCAATTGGTCAAGCTCGGTGGCCGGATCTTGGGGGTGGACAGACTTCCATGCCCTGGATCAGACCATGTTGCATGGTGAAACGGTGACCCACATGGTCATCGGCCAGCACCGCTCCAGCCAGATTGCGCACGACCTAATGCACAGCGGCCAAGATACGCCCGCCATCCTCCGGGTGAAAGGAAACCGGTTCCACGTGCGGATCGATCTCGCGCTCTGCTGGAAGTCTCAGCAAAGCGGAAGTTCACCAGACCATACACGCCACGGACAAACGCATGATCAAGACGCTCCTCCGGGAGTGGGCGTATCTTGATCAGTGGTGATCTGACGCATGGGAACTCCATGTTGGTTGCCAAGGCGAAGACTCTGTTAGACGTTCTGATCTCCACCGTGTGAAGTCCGCCCTTTCGGGTTGTGGAGCCGCCCGAAAGTGCTGTCGAGGAGGCGTTCCATTTTTTCAGTCGCGCCACCGACGGCCTGATCGAGAGTCGCCGCCACATGAGTCACGGCGACGGGCTGCATCCCCGCCGGCCGGGCCTCCATGACGCACTTCTTGTCCTCGCCACGGGATTTGTGGCCGTTCTCGTCGCTGAGGTGCACCTCGACGCGGGTGAGCTGCTCGCCGAAACGCCCCAACGTTGCCTCCACCGCTGCCTGAACCTCGTGGGTGAGTTGTTCGCTACCCTCGATATTCTTGTCCGTATAGATCTGAACTTGCATGACGCATCCCCTTTGGTAATCGAAAGTCCAGTCGCAAAAGGAATGCCGGACGGGCCGGGCCTTCTATCGCCTACGACCCTGCGGCTCAGCGCGTTGTCAGCGCCGGGGGGGAAATGGGGCAGACCTTCGTTCTTCGCCTCCGAGGGGTGCGGCTGCCGGAGCCTCGCATATCCCGCAGCCGCAATTCCAAAGCGCACGGCTTGGGGTCCGCCCTCGATGACCTATCCCTCGGACACCCTCGCAAAAATCAACGAAGGTCCGCCCCCACCTGCCGCTCGGGCCCAGTTCAAACGTGAAGTCAAGGGCGCACCAGCGCACGTTTCTACGGTTGCTCTGCGACCAGCCCGGGTGGTCGCAGGCCACGGAACAGAAGAATGAAACTCAGGGCGATCTCGAAAAGCACCATCGGCATGTCGAACCACCACAAGTTCACTACCTTCTGGAAGTCGGGGAAGAGGAACAGAACGAACGTGCATGCGGCGCACCATGCACTCGCCAGGGCGCCGAAGGCAGCCAGCGCACGGGGGACATAGGCCGACTTGAGCCATAAGCAGGCGCCAACGGTGGCTCCCAGGGACCAGAACAGCAGCCCGACGTAGTACTGGTCGAAACCCGAAAGGTACAGGCGTGCCAGCACTGGCAACTGCTCTGGCGGGAACGCGCGCGCGTAGTCGGGGCTCAGGAGCCTCAGAGCGGTGAGGAGATTGAGCGCAACCAGGAGCCAGGTGAGGCCGTTGACCAGGCGGCCCAGGGTGGCCAGCAGGGCGAGGTTCTGGTCCACTGGCTTGAGAACGATGTAAAGCGCTGCACTCACCACGAGAACGCCGATGCAGTAGAGCACCTCGCCCGCGATGCCCGCACGAAAGAGTGTTTCGTGCGCCAGGATATTTCGCGCGGTCTGCGCCGGATCGGTGCGGACGACCAGGCGTCCGAGAATGCCAAAATTGACAGCGACCACTGTGGCGAATGAAAGCAGGTAAACAAGGCCCGCAATCCTGGCCGCTTTGCGCTGTGAGCCATCGATAGAGCCGGGCGTCATTTGGTGTCCTTCCCGCATTGTCGGGGGACAAAACTCAATCCATCCCCTGTCGCTGCGCGCGCCGCTCCACGCGCCACGCGTCTGTCCGCACCAAATCTCTACGCAGCGGCTTCGGCCCACTCGGACAACGTGAGAAAGGATAGCAGCTGGCGGGCCGCAGTCCGCTCCACCGCAGAGTTCGCCGCGAGCCATGACTCGATATCGCAGTTTGCGATCGAGAACTGTCGCAACCCGGCGAGGGCGCGATCAGAAACGATCAGCGTGGCGTCCGCCGCAAGCTCGAGATCGTCGTCACCGGAGCTCCCGAGCCGGACGAGACGCCGCGGCGTTACTCTTCAGCATGTTCGATTCGTTGCGCAGCCGGTTTCTTCTCGCGGTCAGCTCCGCCGTCGTTGCGGCAATGGTGATCACTGCGCTCTTCTCCGGGGCCACCCGGCGGGCGGAGAAGAGAGGGAGTGAGGCGGAAGCGATCTGGAAGTCTCGGACGGGAGTCGATCTCGTCGCGCTG
>JBKJQB010000220.1:0-11292 GCA_046594105.1 Thermoanaerobaculia bacterium | reverse complement strand
CGCAGCTGCACATTCCAGTCGATGGTGGTGAACGCGGAGTTGGGCACGCGCGTGAAAGGGGCAATGGGAAGCAGGTCGTCACGGGTGCCGGAACGCCGGAGCGTGACGCTGGTATCGAGCGCGCCGCTGCGGTATCCGGTGGAGATGGAGCCGCCATGCTTCGGGCGGCGCAGAAGACGCTGACCGGTTTCCTCGTCCTCGTTTCGATGAAGGTAGGTGTAGCTGATCGCTGTGTAGGAGCCGGCGCCGAGGGAGTGCTGCAGTCCGAACTCCAGGCCATCGCTGCGCACGCGGCCCAGGTTCTCGGAGATGAAGGTGATGGGGTTGAAGGTGATCAAGTCATTTGCGCGGCTGTTGAAATACGTCAGCGACAGGAGCCCGCCCTTGCCGAGCGCTGCGTCGTATCCGAGCTCGAAGCTGCGATTGCGTTCTGCTTTCAAATCAGGGTTTCCGAAGAACGGGTAGTAGAGCTCTCCCAGCGAAGGAGCGCGAAAGCCGCGGCCGTACGCCGCGCGAATCTTGTGGCTGCCGGCGATGAGGGCGGCAGCGACGCGGGGCGACGTCTGAGATCCGAACGAGTCGAAGCGATCGTGTCGGATGCCGAGGCTGAGCTCGAGGCGCGACTCGTCGCTGAATGGGTGCGTGAAGCGATCCTCCACGAAAAACGCCCGCCCGTTGCGCCGGGCGTCGGTGAAGTTGGGCCCGTAGTTGGTGACGTCGGTGACCGTGGCGCGTTCGAAGTCGAAGCCGGCGATGAGTGTGCCGAGAAAGGTCTGGCCGGTCCGCGACGAGAAGCGCGCCCGTCGCAGTTTGGAATCCGTGGTGGTCGACGTCAGGAATGGGTCGCGCGGATCGTTGAAATCATCCTTGTGCCGGCTCTCCGATACGGACAGATTGCTGGTCAGGCCGAACAAAGTGAAGCGCAGAGGAACGGCCAGTTGATCCTCGCGGCCGGACTGGCGCCGCTCCGGACTGGCCACCAGCTCACTGGCGTCGGAATTGGTGTTGAACGGAATTCCGAGCTTGTAGCTGGTCAATCGCGCATTCAGTCCGAGGGAGAAGGCGGTCGACGGAATCCAGTTCCAGCTGGCATGGCCACTGTTCTGACGGAAGTCGTCGTTCGGATTGAACCCGTCGTCCTGCCGCCGCTCAAAGGCCAGATTCGCTCTGGAAGAAGGACCGACGTGCGACAATTCGAGGGCCCCGTTGCGCAGTCCGTTTCCGCCGATCTGGAGGTCGGCGCGCACGCTGCTCGCTCGTGGGTCAGTGATGACATTGATGACGCCGGCCATGGCGTCCGATCCGTAGAGAGCGGAGAAAGGACCGCGCACCACCTCGACCTGTTCCACGCCCACGGTGGAGAAACGGCCCCAATCGTAACCGGCAAAGTAGGGGTTGTTGATCTCGATGCCGTTCCACAAGACCAGGGTTTGGGTCGATGCGGCTCCGCGCGTAAACAGCGAGGCGGCCTTGCCGGCGGAACCGCTGCGTGCCAGCGTGATTCCGGGAACCTCGCGCAGCACGTCCGCGATGTCCAGTGCGGCGCGGCGCTCGATGTCCGCCCGCGTCAGAACCGTGGCCGACGCCGGCGTGGAAAGCACGCTCTCCGGCAGATCGGAAGCGGTGACGATGATCTGGTCGTTGATGGCGACGGTGGCGGTGGCAGGCTGCGACTGCGAGGTGAACTGGGAGAAAGCGGGGACTGCGGCGACGAGAAAAAGGAAAACGAGAGCACGCTTCATGACGATTCTTCCCTCCGAAGAAGATCGAACAAAAGTGGGCTCTGAGACGGCCGGTCTCCTGGCTTCCGGGTCGCTCTTCTCACCCCGCCTTCCCGCGCAGATCGCGCAGTGGCATCGAGGGGTGAGTCGTCGCCGGTTACAGTGGCGGGGGCCGCGCCGGCATCACACCGGCTTCCCGAACACCGAATCAGAGTAGGTTGTGAAAGAACAGCGGGCGATTGTATATCGGCCGATGGCCGCCGCCACTACCAGGAGTGGCTGCAGTCGTAGCATCGCCAGCGCGGCGCGACCAGGATGAAGGCGAGGCCGGCCAGCATCACCAGGAACGCGGCCATGGTCTGGTCCACAGCGAGTCCGACGCCGATCGTCAGCGCCACGATGAGCAGCGCGCGGAGGGCTTTTCGCGTGCGATGCACGTCCGGTGACCCGCAGGCGGGACAACCCTTTGGTTCTGCCAGCGGCAGGGTCGCGTCGGGCACCAGCTCTTCCGGAGAAGTCTCTTCGGGCTCGTTCAGGATCTGGCGGGCTGACTCTGCCTGACTCTCCAGAACCTGCAGCCGCGCGCCAGGACGGGTCATGTACGGCGCGATCGAGGTCATGGTCTCCTCGGCGATCGCAGCGTCGATGCCCGCCGCCTCCAGAACGCCTCGAGCGAGCTCGGCGTCCTGCGCGGTGGCAAAGCTGGTGAGCGTGATGAGGCGTTCTGACAAGCGGCTGATTGTACTTGCGAGCAGCCGGCGAAGCCGGCGCAAGAACGTAGCCCACGGCGCCAGCCGTGGGGAATGCTTCCTTCGCGAGCCTGCGTAGCGGGCGACAGGACCGGGTGGCCTTTTCTGCCGCCCGCGGACGCGGGCTCAAAAAGGGGGGCGCCGTAACCCCCGGCTGGCGCCGGGGGCTACATTCTTGCGCCGGCTTCCGCCGGCTCCCATCGATCTTCGGCGGGAGATGGGTTGGCTCTCGTATCATGCGCGCCCATGTCGCGTCGCTTTGATCGCTTTGTCGACGCGCTCTCCGATTCCGAGCTGTCAGGACCTGCCGTGAACCAGTTCGCCCGAACCGGTTTGGAGGTCGCCGGCAACGCAATCCGGCGGGGCAACGTGAAGCGCTATCTCGACGATCTGACGGCAATCCGTCCGCAGCTTCTGCTGATCGGAGAAGCGCCCAGCCATCGAGGTGGACGGCTGACCGGCATCCCCTTCGTCAGCGAGTCGCTGATGCTCCGTGGCGTGACCATCAATGACGGACGAACCGTGCTGGGAGCGGAACGGGGATTCCTCAAGGCGGATGTGACCACGAGGCCGTCGACGGAGGCCAGCGCCACGATGGTGTGGGGAACGATCCGCGAGATCGAGCCGCTGCCACTCCTGTGGAACGCCTTCCCGTTCCACCCGTTTCACGCCGGCACCCCGCTCTCCAATCGATGCCCCACCAGCGCCGAGCTGTCGATCGGTCAGCCGTTCATCGCGTGGCTGCTGCGGCTCTTTCCGATCCGGACGATTGTGGCCATCGGCAATTCCGCCAGCGCTTCCCTTTCCCGCATGGGGATCGATCATGAGAAAGTGAGACATCCCTCGCAGGGCGGGAAAACGAAGTTCATCGAGGGAATGGCCCGGGTGTCGCAACGGAGACCAACATGAAAAAGAGCCAGATCCAGCAGATCAAAGAGGGCCTGGCCATGCGCCAGAAGACCTACAGCGGCCGCCTCCAGCCCTTCGGTCCGAAGTCGTCCCTGCCGACGAAGAACGCCGTCGACCTGTCGACGGTGCCGAGCTCGTCGAAGGAAAAATTCAACGGCGGCAAAGAGTAGCTAGGTTGCGTGCGTTAGGGGCGGGGCGGCTGTCGTAGCGATGTGCCGCAGGTACCGATCGATCGCAAAGGTAGCGACGAAACCTGCGACGACTGCGCAGATGCCCTCGCCAAGAGCTCTCCCTGTCTCGACGGCGAAAATAACGGCCGCGAGACTTCCCGTGACGAAGACCACCCACGCCACAATCCTTTTGTGAGTGGGCACGATCACGACGGCTGTGGCGACGACCGCGATCGCGGAGAGTGCTACGAAAAGGAAGATCAGTATTTTCAGATTTGCATGCACTCTGCTGTTCAGGCACATTCCGGATTCCATTTCGCCGGCAGGACACAGAGCGCTCTCAGTAATGCCATACGTGACGACGCCAACAAGGAAGGTAACGAACCAGGCCGCGATTGCTCCCGGTGCAGCCAATGCCCAACGAAGTGCGCACATCCGTCTACCCGCCGATGTGAGACATCTCGACGTGCGGCAGCGGCGTGGTCTGCTCGGAGCGGATTTCGGAGTAGCGGTCGTCACGCGACCGCCAATGCCCGGCGACGACCGCCGCGATCTCATCGTCGGTGGCGCCGCCGCGCACCAACGCACGAAGATCGTGGCCCTCTGCGGCGAAGAGGCACAGGTAGAGTTTGCCCTCCGCAGACAGTCGCGCACGGGTGCAGCGGCTGCAGAAGGGTTGGGTGACCGAGCTGATGACGCCGATCTCGCCTTGGCCATCGACATATCGCCAGCGCTCGGCCACTTCGCCGAAGTAGTGAGGCTGCGCCGGCTCGAGCGCCCATTGCGCTCCGATGGTGCTCACGATGTCGCGACCGGAGACCACGTCGGCCAGTCGCCATCCATTCGTGTTCCCCACATCCATGAACTCGATGAATCGCAGGATGTGCCCCGATCCTCGGAAGTGGCCGGCCATCTCCAGGATGCTGTGATCGTTGATGCCCCGCTGCACGACCATGTCGATCTTGATGGGGGCCAGTCCCGCTTCCTCCGCCGCATCGATCGCTTCGAGCACGGAGGCCACCGGGAAGTTCACGTCATTCATCCGGCGGAACACGGCGTCGTCGAGTGAATCGAGGCTGACGGTGATGCGGTTCAGCCCCGCATCGCTGAGAGAGAGCGCCTTTTCCCGGGTGAGCAGCGAGCCATTCGTGGTCAGGGCGAGGTCCTGGACTCCACGAAGATTCGCCAGCATTGCCACCAGCCGTTCCAGATCGCGTCGCAGCAACGGCTCGCCTCCGGTCAGCCGGATCTTCTCCACGCCTTCCCGGACCAGCACGGAAGCCACGCGGGTGAGCTCTTCAAAGGTGAGCAGCTCATCGCGCCGCAGAAAACCATCGAAGTCGCGGCCGAAGACCTCCTTCGGCATGCAGTAGGTGCAGCGGAAGTTGCAGCGATCGGTGACCGAGATGCGGAGATCGCGGAGCGGCCGGCCCAGCGTGTCAATTGCCATCGGAGGTTTGCAACTGCGAATGCCCGAACAAATACTCCAGCATGGCCCGGGCGCGGCGCGCCCAGGCCCGCTCGCTGTGGTCGGCCCGCCGATCTTCGAAGAAACGGAGGTCGGAGCGCAGATCCCATCCACGAGCGGTGAGGTGGTTCCGCAGCAGCCGTGCATCCTGAAGCGCTTCGCCGCCTTCCCGGCCGCCGATGTCCAGCCAGATCCTCGGCCGGGCCGGTGAGGAAAACTGATCGACGACGTTCAGGATGACGCGGTCGTGCCACCACACCGAGGGCGACATGGCCGCGATGGCGCCGAAGACCTCCGGATGTCGAAGTCCCACATACATGGAGAGAAGTCCGCCCAGGGAGGAACCGCCGACCGCGGTGGCCGATCGGTCCGGCCGCGTGCGGAACGTCGCGTCGGTCATCGACTTCACCTCTTCGATCAGGAGCCGGGCGTAGTCATCTGCCTTCCCCCCGGCATTCCGCTGCGGCTCCCTGGTGGGGGTGAACTCGTCGATCCTTCCTGCCCCGGCGTGATCGATCCCCACGATGATCATCGGCGCGGCCTTGCGATTGGCGATGGCCCGGTCTGCTGCTTCGTGCAGCAGCCAGGACTGCCCCGGGACATACGCGCGCTCCGGGTCGAAGAGGTTCTGGCCGTCCTGCATGTAGAGCACCGGGTAGCGCAGCGACTCGCGCTCCTGGTAGCCGGGAGGAAGATAGATCGTGAGGTCGCGGGTGTTGCCGAAGATGGTGGAGGCGAACGCCGGGATGCGCTCGATGGTGCCGCGACGGATTGCCTGGCGGCGGTTCTCCAGGTTGAGGACGCGCGAAAAAGTGTCGCGCAGGGTGTCGCGCATATCGCGCATCAGTGGCGCATCTCGTGGTAACCGCTGCGGAAATAGAGAAGCGGCGCCGTTTCGCGCGTCGAGACGGCCTCCACCTCGCCCACGAAGATGGTGTGATCGCCGCCGGGCAACGCGGTGGTCAGGCGGCATTCCAAAGTGGTCATGGCACGGGCGATCAGAGGGATGTCGAGCGTCCCGCGGACCGTTTCCACGCCCGCAAAGCGATCCTCGATGCGCGAGGCGAATTTCGAAGAAAGCACCGCCTGATCATGCGCCAGGATGCTCACTCCGAACTTCCCCGAGTCGACGATCGCTTCGTGGGTCCGCACGCCGTTCTCGATGCACACCAGAACCAGGGGTGGATGGAGGGAGAGCGAGGAGAAGGAGGCCACGGTCATCCCGTAGGCCTTGCCGTCGTGTTCCGTGGTCACCACGGTCACGCCGCTGGCAAAATGCGAAAGGGCCAGCTTGAATTGCGCGTCGTCGATGGGCATGGCGGGATCCTCCGGGGAGCGGAGTTTACGACAGCCAGCGCGCAATGAAAGCGGGGATGATTCTCGACGTGAAAAGCGGGGCCGGGGAACCGGACGGACGTCAGTCAGGCGTCGCCGACCGGTTCGGCCGGGGACGCGGATTCCGAGTCACAGCTTGCGCAAATGGATATCGCCGCCGGAGCTGCGGAGGACGACCTTCGGGCCTCCTCCATTGACCTTTCCGTTCAGCGTCGAATCACTCTGTTTTCCCAGGAGCGTCACCGGCACGTCGGTCTGCACGTCGCCGCCGCTGGTGTGCGCATCGAGGTCGAGGGCCACACCGGGTGCGAGCGACAGGACGATGCCGCCGCCGGAGGTTTTCAGCTGCGAGTCGCCGCGCGGCTGCCGCGCCATGCGCGCTTCGATCGAGCCGCCCGAGGTGGAAGCGTCGATGATGCCGAGAGCTTCGTGGATGGAGATGTTGCCGCCCGAGGTGTGAGCGAGCAGATCGCCGGCCACGCGGTTGATGTCGATCGAACCTCCCGACGTCTTCACCTCGAGAGTCCCGCCGGCGTCTCCGACCTTCACGCTGCCACCGGAGGTGCCCAGGGTGGCGTTGCCACGGACGGCGGCCAGATTCATGTCTCCGCCCGAGGTCTTGCCTTCGACGATTCCGCCGATGTGTCCCAGCTCGAGGTCCCCGCCGGAGGTCCTGCAGCGGACATCTCCATTGAGGTCGCCCACTTTGACATCGCCGCCGGAGGTGGCCAGCTTGAGGTTGAATCGGGTGGGAACGGTCACGACGTACTGGACGCGCAGATCGTTGCCGAAAAGGTTGAACCAGTTGGCGACCCGGTCGTAGCGTGCGGTGACCCGTACGTCGTTCTGTTCCTGGCTGAACTCGACGCGATAGTCGCGGAACAGATCGTTGGCCTTCTCCCGGCTGGACGTTTTTGCTTTTCGGAGGATGTCGATGGTGACCATCGTTCCGCCGCTGGAGACCCGGATGTCGCCGAGGTCGGCTTCGATGGTGAGCGTTCCGCCGTCGCGGACATTGAAGGTCCGGTGAATGGGGCTGTCGATCGATGCCTGAGCGGCAGAAAGGGTGACTAGACCGAGGGCGATGACGAGGGCGGCGGTGCGAATGCGAAGCATGGAGAGCTCCTCCTGGGGAGTGATTACGCCGCAAAGAGAAAAAGGTTAGCGGGGAGGGCCGGCACGGCCGGCGGCGCTGGTTGCCCAAGGCTCCGCCAAGATCACGCTCCAGACGTTCTGCAGCGCAGGCTTCTAGGCCGGCACGGCCGGCGCCACTGGCCGAAGGGTCCGCCAAGATCACGCTCCAAGATGTTCTGCCGTGCCGGCCCTAGAACAGCGCCATCTGCGGCGGGAGCGCGTGGGGAACGCTCTTCGGTGGCGGCACACGCTTCTTCATTCCGAGCAGGAGGAAGAGATTGCGCCCGATCCATTCCTTCGACTCTCGGTAGTAGCGGAACTGCCGCTCGTGGCTGTGGAAGCGGCGATTGTGATTTCCGCCGAGCATGTGGTGGAGATACTCGTGGTGAATGATCGACTGAATGAAGAACGCAGGGATGGCCTGCGAGTTCAAAAGAGGGTGAACGCGGATTTCTCCGGTGACGTGGTTGTAGGACCCCAGGCGGATGGAGCGGCGCCTCTTGCGGGCGATCTGCTGGCCCCATCGGACGCGCAGGGGGGGCATTTTGAAAAAATAGGTGCTGTGGATCTCAGCGGCGAGGGACGGGAGATGGTGGTGTCCGTGGGTGACCTGGGGAATGGGAAGGGACTGCGTTTCCATCGGAACCCATTGTGGAGAGGGGAGGTCCGGTGCGCAAGCGATTCGTGAGTCGGCCGGGGTGAGTCTGGCGATCATCCCCATCTCGGGGTGTTCCCGCCGCGCCCACGGGAACCACCGCCTCCAGTTCGGCTGGCCTAGAAGCCTGTGCGGCAGAACGTCTTGGAGCGTGATCCCTGGCGGAGCCTTGGGCAACCAGCGCCGCCGGCCGTGCCGGCCTATTCCGACTTCCCTTTCCCGGCGCCGTCCATGACGTTGGAGACGTTCGACATGGCGGCGGCGGTGATCAGGGCGGTCCCTGCCGCCACGATCTCGTCGCCCTTCCTCATTCCCAGCCACACCCCGACGCCGACGCTGAGAGCCACGGCGGTGACGGGAAAGCTGGCGATGTGCTCGCGCCAGCTCTCCGGGAGGAGTTTGTCGAGCTCTTCGAAGAATCCATCAGGGCCGCTCTCGGCGAGAGCGCGCCCGAGTTGAGTGGCTTTCTCGCGAATGGGAAAATCGTAGTCCATGCCTGCCGCCGCCTTTTCGTGATCGTCAGTGGTTCTGCCGGGCATCGTCGTCTCTATTCCTCGTCGTCATCCCGGCGGAGCATCAGGCCGATGATGAAGCCGACGCCGACGGAGAGGAGGAGCGCCTTGCCGGGGTTGGAGCGAACGTAGGTGCGGATCTGGTCGGTCATCGCGCCGAAATCGACGTCGTCGACTTTCTCGCGGACCTTGCTGTACTGATCGCGCACCGCGTCGGAGGCCGCCGCGTACTGGTCGCCGACGAACTCCTTCGCTTTGCCGAAGCGGGTCTCCGCTTCCTCTTTGAGATTCTCGGCGGTGGTCTTGATGTCGTCCATGGGCATCTCCTTGTCGATCGAATCGCTACTCTACCGTCAATAGGTTGTTCACGCTGCGGACGTTCATGATGGCCCTGGCATCGGCAACCGCGCGGTCGCGCTGCTCTGGCGTGCGCACCATTCCGGTCAGGGTGACCACGCCCTGTCGAGCGTCCACCGTGACGTTCGCGCCACGCAGTCCAACATCGGAACGGATGGCCTCCCGGACAGCCGTTGCCATCGCCGCATCATCCAGTTGACGGGCTGGCGTGATGTTGCCCGCGCAGGCAACCAGGATCACGAGGGCGGTAGCAGAAAGGAGGCGCTTCATCATCGTCCAATTTTGTTGCAGCGATCGTGCCGCAGGGGGCGGAAAGCGAAACCAGAAACCAGAAGGCAGAAGGTTTCGTAGCGCCGGCATCCCTGCCGGCCGTGTCGCGGGCATCCTGCCCGCGGGGGCTCGCCCAGAAGCGCCGGCTGGAAGCCGACGCCACGGCCGGCAAGGATGCCGGCGCTACGTTCGCTTCGTTCAGAACCACGGAGGCTGACGGTTCGATCGCGACTTCTGCTTTTCTGGTTTCGGGTTTCGACCCCCGGTGCGCTCTTCACTACAATCCGCCCGTGCGCGTCGTTCTTGAACATGTCAGTCATACCTACGCTCCGAGCTCCGAGGCAGCCGGGGTGACCGTTCTCGACGATGTCTCCTGCACCATCGCCTCGGGGGACTTCGCGGTGCTCATGGGCGCTTCCGGCAGCGGGAAATCGACGTTGCTCAACCTCATCGGCGCCGTGGACCGACCGTCGTCGGGAAAAATCATGCTCGACACGGCGGAGACATCGAGCATGTCGGAAAAAGAGCTCACGCTGCTCCGCCGGCACTCCATCGGTTTCATCTTCCAGTTTTTCAATCTGGTGCCGACGCTCAACGTTGCGGAGAACGTTGCTTTTCCTCTTTCTCTGGCCGGTGTGGCGAAGGGAGAAATCGCGGATCGGACCACGGACGTCCTCCGACAGATCGGACTGGAGCACCGCGCCGGACATTTTCCGAATCAGCTCTCCGGTGGGGAGATGCAGCGTGTGGCCATCGGGCGCGCCATCATCCATCGACCGCTTCTGATCCTGGCCGACGAGCCGACCGGCAACCTCGATTCGCGAAACGGCGAGAGCATCCTGGAACTCATCCGGGTCATGCATGGGACGCATCGCCCGACCATCGTCATGGCCACGCATTCCGATCGGGCGGCCGCTCATGGCGACTACGTGATCGAGGTCGTCGATGGCCGGATCAGCATGAGAGGAGAAGCGGCGTGAGAGCGATGGCTCTCATCGCGGAATCCCGTTGATCGTCCGCGCGCTGGTGCTCCGCCCGGTGGTTCGCGAGACGCTCCGAACGGCCCTGACCATTCTGGGCATCGCCGTGGGAGTCTCGGTCATCGTGGCCATCGCGCTCTCGAACCAGAGCGCACTGCGCGCGTTCCGCGAGTCGGTCGATGCGGTCGCCGGGAAGGCCAACTATCAAATCGTCTCGGATGCGGGGATCGACGAGTCGTTGCTGATCGCGCTGCAGCCACTGTGGCAGGCCGGACTGCGCGTCGCGCCGGTCATCGACACCGACGGCATCGCCGAGCCGTGGGAAACGCCCGTCCGCCTCCTGGGCGTGGACCTGCTGTCCGATCTTCATTTCCGCGACTATCGCTACGCCAGCGTGGTCACCTCGAAGGGGCAGTCGGTGGCCACGTATCTCAGCCTGTTTCGCCAGGACTCCGTCGTCCTGCCGGAGAGCTTCGCAACGGCGCATTCATTGAAGCTTGGCTCTCCACTGACACTGAGCGTGGGTGGCATTCGCCGGACCATGATCGTTCGCGGTCTGTTGCAAGCAAGAGGACCTGCCACTGCTTTCAATGGAGCGCTGGTCATCGCGGACATCGCGGCCGTGCAGTCGAGCTTTGGAATGGTCGGACGCTTGACCCGCATCGACCTCATCGTGCCGGACAGCGGGCCCGACGAGAGGCTGGCCGCGCGCATCGCGGCGCTTCTCCCCTCCAACGCGCGGCTGGAGCGTCCCTCGCGCCGCAACGAGCGCGTCGAGAAAATGCTGCGCGCATTGCGCGTCAATCTCTTCGCGCTGGCGGGCGTTGCGCTGCTGGTCGGGATGTTTCTCGTCTACAACACCGTGCTGATCTCGATTCTGAGGCGGCGCAAGGATGTCGGCGTCTTCAAAACGCTCGGCGCCTCGCCCGGTCAGATCTTTCGAGCCTTTCTGATCGAAGGGCTGGTCTTCGGCGTGGCAGGCGCCGCCCGCGGGCGACGAGGTCACATAGAGCGCGTTGATGGTCCGTCCGA
>JBKJQB010000275.1:0-3374 GCA_046594105.1 Thermoanaerobaculia bacterium | reverse complement strand
TTCTCTCGGCCCGCCTCTGCTCGGTCACGTCGCGCGCGAACCCGTACACCTCGCGGACCTCGCCGTTCACCACTCTGGGGAAGGAGATCGCTGCCACCTGGATGATCTGGCCGGCCGACCCAACCAGACGCGCGTCGTCGAGGGATTCCAGCTGGTCTCTCAGAAAATCGTCGAAGCGTTCGCGGCCCAGGGACCGGTCAGCGGGAGGGAGGAGATCGAGAAAGGGCCGGCCCAGCCAGTCCTCCACCTTCCAGCCGGTCATGGCCGCGAACGCTCGGTTCAATGAGGTGAATCGACCGTCCGGCGACAGCGTGTAGATCATCTCGCTGGAGCCTTCCACGACCTCCCGGTACCGGGCCTCTGAGGTCATCAGAGCCTCGGTGCTGAGCTCCCGCTCCATCGCTTCCGCCAGGACGTTGGCCATGGCGCGGACAAATTGCACGTCTGCTTCTGAGAATTGCCTCAGGCTCAGGCAGCCCACCTCGATCACTGCAAACCGGCTCAAGCCGCTGCGCACTGGCACTGAGAGGCCGGAGCGGACACCCGCCTGAACGAACGTGGTGGCGTCAAACCGTTTCTCGATTGCGTAGTCCGCGACCGTCAGCGCCTGGTTCCCTGACAAGGTGCAGGCGGCTTGCGCCTCATCCCATGGCCGCCCTTCCGGAAGGTCCGGCCGGCTCCCCGCAATCAGGACGAACTCCTGTGGCGCCGGGAGGTAACGAAGCAGAGCGGCGAAGTCGACCCCGAGGGCGTCGCGGATCAGACTGCAGCAAAGATGAAGCGTCGTTTCGCTGATGGACGAAAGGGCGCTCTGGCCGAGAGAAGCCACGGCACTCTGCTGGGCGGCGCGCGCCAGCAGCTCCTCCTCGGCGGTTCTCCGTTCGATTCCCTGACCGAGGGTGGCCGCGATTCCACGAAGAAACTGGGACTCGTTGCTGGTGAAGGAACGGGGAGCGTAGAAGTAGACACTCAGCAGTCCCCAGGGGCCGCTTCGGACATGAATGGGAACCGAGATGCCGCTGATGATCCCCTCGGCGAGCAGCAGTGGCGATGAGTCGAAGCGAGTCTCCCGGCGGAGATCCTCGAACACCACGGGATCCTGCAGGCCTGTGACATAGGCGGCCTGGGACCGGGGGCCTCCGCCGACCAGAGCGCTTCTTGCGAGGTGTTCGGGGCGACCGAATTCTCCAACCATTTGAAGATTCGTCCCCCTCCACATCAAGATCTCGGAGACGTCCCCGCTGAGGATTTCGGCGGTCACGCTGACCGCGACTTCGAAGAGCAGGGCGGAAGTGGCTCTGCTCAGTGCGATCGTTCCGAGATTGGCGACCGTAGCCTGCTGGGCGCTTTGCTGTTCCAGCAGGGCGGTGGCAGCCCGAGCGGTGCTCGTATCCTCCGCGATGCCCACCACTTTCATGGGATTGCCGTCGGGATCGCGCACCAGTCGCTTGCTCAGATGCACGTAGCGCAGGCCGTCATCGCGCAACACTCGATAGTCGAGGGTCGACGAATCGCTTCCGGCAACAGTGGCCCTGGTGTTTTCGTCGAAGCTGTGCCAGTCGTCAGGATGAATGACGGCACGAATCAGGTCCGGCGTCGGATCGTCGATCGGACTCAGGCCGTGGATGGCAAACATCTGCCGCGACCAGAGACGGGCTCCCGTTCGCAGGTCGTAGGCCCAGCTGCCGACGTTGGCGATCTGCTGCGCTTCGTTGAGCTGCGCTTCCATCTCCCAACGCTCATCGGAGGTGCGCCGCTGACTGGTGATGTCCTGAGACACACCCATCATCCCGATCAGCTGACCCGCTTCGTCGATCAACGGCGAAACGGTGACCAGAATCGGGAAGATCCTTCCGTCTTTTCGCTGAACCTCGACCTCTCCGCGCCAGGACGATCCCTGCCGCAGAAATACTCTGACCTCCGCCGCCTTCCGGCGGGACTGTTTGATGGGGGTTACCTCGAGGATGGGTCGTCCCAACACTTCGGAGGCGGGCCAGCCGTACAATTCCTCGGCGTGGCGGTTCCAGTAGGTGATCGACCCCCGAAGATCGGTGGCAATGACGGATTCCTGGACCAGATCGAGCAGCCGGTTCTGCAGATTCAGCTTCGCGTCGGCCTCGTGTTGCTCAGTCATGACGATGGCTTCACCATACGCCCGATCCAACGAACGGGCCAACCCGGTTCACGCAGCGGCGCTCGAGGTGCGCAACGTGGCCACCACTTCGTTCCCCGCGCCGCGATATTCGATGGCGCTGAAACTGAAATGCCGGGCCATCAGAATTCCCCGCCCGTGTGTATGGAACGCGCGGCTGGGATCGATCTCCAGGAACTGTTTCCACTCGAAGCCGCAGCCGTTGTCGCGGATGGTGAAGCGGATCTCTTGGTTCGTTCGTTCGAACTTGACGGTCACCCGCTTGGCCACGTTTTCCGGCAGCGCCAGCCGCCGATTCACTTCCTCATTCCATACGCCGCTGGCGCGCAGCTGAGACTTCTCGTCGTAACCGATGCCCAGGTTGCCATGCTCCACGGCGTTGACCAGCAGCTCCGTCAGGCCGATGATCGCCGCGCTTGGATCGGGGCATGCGTTCGCCAGGACCGTGGCCACATCGCGCGCCTCGTCGATTGTTCGCAGTGAGAGGGCCGCTTCATTGAGCAGCCCCAGAACCTGCAGTTCCTTCCGCAGGCTCAACTGGAGTTCCTTCATCTCGGAACGATCGGCGGCGGCGGTGCGCACGACGGTCAGGAGCATCTCGCTGTCGTAAGGCTTGGTGAGGTAGTAGTAAGCCCCGGCGCGGATGCCCTCGATCATCTCCTCACGCCCGACGTGGGCCGTCTGCAGGATCACCGGGATGGTCCGACAGCGGGGGTCTCCTTTCATGCGGGCCAGGAGCTCCATCCCGTTCATGCGAGGCATGGTCCGATCGAGCAGTACCAGATCGAAGCGGTCCGGATCGCGGTCGAGCATCGCCCACGCTTCCAACCCGTCGCGCGCAAACTCCGTCACGCACTCCGTCTTCTTCAGGTGGGCCTGGAGCAATTTGCGATCGAGCTCGTTGTCCTCAACGACCAGAACTTGCGGCGCATCCAGCATTCAACTCTCCAACGGAGGGAGATGATAACGCGGCCGAAGGCAGAAGGCAGAGCGTCGTTTCTCCAATCCATCGCTGCGACCCGGGCAGTGCTCCCAGCGGCTGATGAACTGTGTGTCGCCATGGTCTGGGGAGACCAGCTCCTTTTCGCAGCGCCAACTGGAAGCCGAGGCTGCGGCCGGCAAGGGTGCCGGCGCTCCGTTCGCTCCGCTCAGAACCCGGCTGTTCCGCGTCGAGCCCGCTGGAGCAAGTACACTTTCCCCACTCCATGCTCACATTGGCCGT
>JBKJQB010000116.1:0-2761 GCA_046594105.1 Thermoanaerobaculia bacterium | reverse complement strand
TCATTCTCGTCGATGTACTGGATGATCTCGTGGATCTGCTTCATGTCGTAGCCGAGAATGACACCATCGAAGGCGCGCCGCATCTGCTCAGCGAGCACCTTCCCGTCTTCGATTGCGCCTTCAAACCCGCTCGCGGCACCCGCTCGATCCACCATCTGGGGCACCTCAAGATGATGGGCGCCGTGCAGCCGTTCATCAGCGGCGCGATCTCCAAGACCATCAACATGCCGCCCAACGCCACGGTCGAAGAGATCGAGGGCGCCTATCTCGAAGCGTGGAAGCTCGGACTCAAAGCCGTGGCCGTCTACCGCGACGGTTGCAAGAGGTCGCAGCCACTCTCCACCACCAAAGACAAGACCGGCACTCTCGCGGATCTCGGCGTCACCCCGACCGCGCTGCGCCGCAAGCTCCCCGACGAGCGCCAGTCGATCACGCACAAGTTCTCCATCGGTGGCCACGAGGGCTACATCACAGTCGGCAAGTACGAGGACGGTTCGCCAGGCGAGATCTTCATCACCATGGCCAAGGAAGGCTCGACCATCTCCGGCCTGATGGACTCCTTCGCCACCATGACCAGCCTGGCGCTGCAGCACGGCGTTCCGCTGCAGCTGCTGGTCGACAAGTTCACCCACACGCGCTTCGAGCCGTCGGGCTTCACCAAGAATCCCGAGATCCCCATGACCAAGTCGATCATGGATTACATCTTCAAATGGCTGGCCATCAAGTTCCTCGACCGCGACAGCCAGGAGCACGCCGGCGTCATCCTGCGCGACGAGATTCCGACCGCATACAGCGCACCGGCGCTCTCGCTGGTTCCCGCTCCGGCTCCGGCGATGACCAGCTCCACCGGCACGCCGATGATGGCTCCCTCATCGACGACCGCCACGCCGAACGCCAACGTCGCTCCGCTGAACAAGGACGACAAGCAGTTCCTGGCCTCGATGAAACCCGCGTCTGTGGTCCTGCCGGCCCGCAACGCCGACACCCCGAACTCCCCGAAAAGCGGCGCGCCGATCCTCTACCAGCAGGACGCCCCAAGCTGCAGCGACTGCGGCTCGATCATGATCCGCAACGGCGCCTGCTACAAATGCCTCAATTGCGGCAGCACCAGCGGCTGCTCGTAGTCCCTGCCATCGAGATCTTGAAAGCACGAGAGGGCGGCCATCGAGGCCGCCCTTTTTTTTGAAATTCGGGTTGTGACATCGAGAAGCATCTGACGCGACAGATCGCCAAAGGCGTGCAGTGTCCCGGCCGGTTTGCGTTGACGCTGGGGGCCGCACCGCGTAGCCTTCGCCACCACGATGCAGCGAGAGGAAAAGTCTGAGCGCCGTCGCCGTCAGGTCCTCGATGTTGCCCTGCAGCTGTTTTCCCACCGAGGCTATCGGGGAACGACCGTCCGCGACATCGCCAATGAGGCGGGGATCTCCACGGGGAACGTCTATCACCACTTTCCTGACAAAGAGGCGATCTTCCGCGGCCTGCTCGAGGAGTTCTGGAAGATCACCGAGACCAAGCGCTACCCGTTCACGCGGGCGCTGGGCGCCGGCCGGTTCCCGGACAACATCGAGGAGCTTGGGCTGGCCGCGCGCGACAGTGTGCGCGAGTACCGGCAGTACATCGCGCTCATCTATGTCGACGTGATCGAGTTCGACGGCACGCACATCCGCAAGTTCTATGGAGATCTGGCATCGCGATATGCCGGGCTTCTGGGCGAGGAAGCTCTGGAGGAAATGAAGAGCCGCATGAAGCCGACGGTCACGCCGATCTCCGCGGTGCTGCTGACTTCCCGCATCTTCTTCAATTACTTCTCGATCGAGATCCTGTTCAACGTTCCGGAGCCGTTCGGCAAAGACTCGGTGCAGATCGTCCACGAGATCGCTGAGATTCTCCGCGCCGGGATGCTGGAGTAATCATCCAGATGTGGAGCCCGGAGCAATACCAGCGATTCGAGAAGGAACGTGCGCAGCCATTCCACGATCTCGCCGCGCTGATCGAGCCGTGTCCCCACATGCGCGTCGTCGACCTCGGGTGCGGGACGGGATCGCTGACCCGGTTGCTCCACGACACTCTGGACGCCAGCGAAACGACTGGAATCGACAGCTCTTCGGAAATGCTGGCGAAGGCAGCCGGGCAGACCTCTCCGTCGCTTCATTTCCAGCAGGGCGACATCGCCAGTTTCACCGCGAGCGGTCTCGATCTCTTGTTTTCCCATGCGGCACTGCATTGGATTCCCGATCATGAGCGGCTGTTCCCGCGATTGATCTCCTACCTCGGATCGCGCGGACAGCTCGCCGTGCAGATGCCCTGGAACGACGATCATCCTTCGCATCGGGTAGCCCGCGAGGTGGCCGCCGCATTCGGGCTGACACCCCATCGAGCCGACATCCTGCCAGTCGAGCGGTACGCGTGCATCCTCCACTCCGCGGGCATGACCCGTCAGCACGTGCGGGTTCAGGTTTATGGCCACCTGCTTCCCGCGGCCGGTGACGTGGTGGAGTGGGTCAAGAGTTCGACACTGACCGAATACCGCGAGCCGCTGGGCCCCGATCGATTCGCAGAGTTCGTCGACGAGTATTGACGGCGGCTCCTGACGGAGATCGGTGAGGGCGAGAATTACTTCTACACGTTCAAGCGGATCCTGATCTGGGGATCGCGGTGAGGACGGGCCTGCAATCGTCAATCTAAGCGTGAGGTGGTTCATCGAGAGTCCTTCTCCCCGGGCACGGGGAGAAGGTGCCGAAGGGGGATGAGGGGAGCTCAC
>JBKJQB010000111.1:0-17905 GCA_046594105.1 Thermoanaerobaculia bacterium | reverse complement strand
CTCGTCCTTGACGCCCGCCAGGTTGTTTGCCGCGTCGTAGCTGTACACGATCTTGGTGGCGTCGGGATGATCGGTCTCTGACAAACGTCCAATGGTGTCGTAGAGGAAGGACTCGGAGCGCACCTGAGTCCAGACGTTGTTCTGACCCGCCGAGTAACGCTCCGAGGCGCGATTGCCGCTGGCATTGTCCCAGGTGTAGTCGATCTTCTCGCTATTGGTGCCCGCGGCTGGACGAGTCATGCTCAAGGTCCGGCCTCGGTTATCGTAGCCGTAGGTCGTGGCCGCGCCATTCGCGCGGGTGTCGGAGGCGAGGGGACCGGCTGAGGGCTGGAACGAGCGGCTGCTGGTGATGTCGGTGGCGCAGAGCGGATCCACGGTGGTGTCGCAGCCGGTGACTCCCTTGATCGTGGAGGTGAGGAGCCGGCCGAGGGAATCGTAAGTCGACTCGTTGACCACGCCGTTGGGATCGATCACCCGGGCGGCGTTGCCGAAGACGTCGTAGTTCTCGAAGCGGGTGATCTGCCCGAGCGGGTTGCGGACGGCGGCCAGCTGACCGCGCCAGGCTGCGGGAACGCTCGTGTTCAGCGGGTAGTGAACCCATTGCGTGACATCGGAGACATCGGCGCGAGGACCATCGATGGACTTGCGGAAGCCGATCGGCTGGGGAAGCGTCAGCCATGCCGTTTGGAACGCCCCACCGGGACTGAATGCCGCTCCCTCGGTGCCGTTGTAGAGAGCGGTGGTCGTGGTCAGCACTTGTTCCTGTGCGGGTACTCCGGTGTATCCATCGATCGAGCTCGAGAGCACGGAGCCGGTGGTGGCGTCGTAGGTCAGCGTCTCGCGCCGCGTCAGCCCTGAGGCGCGAACGCTGGTCCTGGTGATCAGGGTCGGCTGGTCCGGCCAGTTCGAGTCGCCATATTGAAAGAGAGTGGTCGAACTGGCAGCGGTCGGCTCGAGGGCCACGGTGATCAGCGTATCGGGGGTCTGCCGGCAACGAGCCGGGTCGGTTTCCGGATCGCAACCGACGGGCTTGTATGCGGTAGCGATGGAGGTGACGCGCGTCCCTGAGAACGTGCGAACGGTCACGTACCCTCGGGCGTTCTGTTCTCTGGTGATGTTGCCGGTGTAGGCCGAGAAGTCGCCCGTGGTTTTCTCGTACCCGTACACCGCATCGTTTGACCCGCAGGCTCCGCATCCGCTGCCGCGAATCTCCACCGTCCGGCGTCTTCCCGAGATCGCCCGCTGGTAGTAGTCGGTCACCGCACCGGAGGCGGACGTGACACGCGTGATGGTCTCGTCGGCGTTGCGACCGGCGATGTCGTATTGAAGGTTGCTGATGTCGCCACCCGGTCCGATGGAGTTGGTCGTGGTGTTCAGCATGTGCCGGTAACTCCCCTGATCGTAGGTGTGCGACTCGATCAGGTTGCCCGCGGCATCTCGCGCCTCTGTCATCGCGGTCCCTGAGTAGACGTAGGACCGCCACGCCGACGCGCCCGGCGCATTGACGTTGACGAGATTGCCAGAGCCGTAGTTGTACTGCCAGACCAGCGACGTGCCATCGACGGAGATCGAGTCGATCAGGTTCGTCGTTGAGTTTGTGTTGACGGTCCAGCCCCAGCGTCCCCAGGAGTCGTCGACACGAGTGGGGCCGTATGCGCCGAAGGTGACGCTGACTACGCGTCCGGTCGAGCGCGACTGGTACGAGACCAACTTGCCGTCGGAGGCGCGGAAGAGGCGGACGGTGTCGTCCGATGGCCCGCGAAGGGTGTAGTTGGTTCCGTCGTACGTCAGCGTGGAGGGGGTTACTGTCTGCGGGTAGATCTGAACAAACGTGCCCCGGTTGAGGTAGTTCTCAAAGATGAAGCGCTCGTCAGTCTCAGTACCGAGAACGGCATAGTCCGCAAAACGCTTGAGCCAGCCGTCGAACGGCGAGCTCCAGCCGTTCCCGAAATAGCCCGCCACACCGCCGGAATCGTAGACTCGGCGCATCGGGATCCCGTTCGCGGCTGGGAGCGGGTCCGTGTCGGTGTAGCGCATGCTGCTGCTCGAGAGGCTGACTGGGTGTCCGGTGCAATTTTGACATGTCGATGCCAGAGGATTTCCGGAAGAGTTGATGGGACAGGAATTGTCGGCAATGATCGGTACTGATGTGTGCTCGTCACCACAGGCGTCCACGATCGCCAGCAACTCGCTCCCGGCCTCCGCGGGGACGTTGAAGAAAAAGTCGCCGTCCATCGCGCCTGCCAGGGAGCCGGTTTGAAGATTTCCGGACCTGGTAGACCTCCTTCCGGGAAGCGCCACGATGTAGTAATTCTTCGGATCCGCGGCGGGAATGTGATAACCAATCTTCCCCTGTGTCTGGGAGCCCTGGCCCGCCGATTGAACCCACTTGACCCATGCGATCTTCCGAGAACCTCGAATCTGTCCGTGATCAGCCCGCGTCAGCGGGCGCGAGAATGTAGCCCCCGGCGCCAGCCGGGGGATTGCGGAGCCCAGTCAGAAGGGAGCCCGAGTAGCGGGCGACAGAAACGCCGTGGAAGCTGCCGTCCTGAGGAAAGCCGCGATGAGTCCGCGCCTTCCCCCAGGACTTGGAAAACGCCGGCAAAAACCGCCGCCGTTTCCCACAGCTCCCACGGCGCCGCTACCGGCAAAATGCCTGGACCAGTTTTTGGGGGCAGACCATCCAGCCGGCTCTCTTCGGCGAGATCCGGCCGGCAAGGATGCCGGCGCTCCGAAAGCAGGCTCCCCTACTCCCGTTCCCAGGTCCCGCTCTTGCCGCCCGACTTGCGCATGAGTTGCAGGGCGTCGATGGAGATCCCTTTCTCCGCGCTCTTGCACATGTCGTAGATGGTCAATGCAGCGATGGCGCAGGCGGTGAGGGCTTCCATTTCCACTCCCGTCTTTCCCTCGCAGCGGACGATGGAGCGCACTTCGATCGTTCCCGCTTCGCGATCGAGATCGAAGGTGATGTCGACGGAACTGATCCCCACCGGGTGGGCCAGAGGGATCAGCACCGGCGTCTGCTTCGCGGCCAGAACCCCGGCCACTTTCGCCGTGGTGAGCACATCGCCTTTCGGCAGTGCCTGCTCGACCAGCCGGGCCAGCGTCTGTTTCGTCATGCGCACGGTGGCCTGCGCCACTGCCTCGCGGACGGTGGAGCGCTTCGAGCCGACATCGACCATGGAGATGCCGCCGGTTTCGTCCAGATGTGAAAAGTCTCGCGTCATTGCAGTGGCCTCTCTTCCCTGAGCGAATGCAGTTCCTCCGGCGTGTTGACGTTGCTCAGAGGCTCGCCGGAGAACTGTCGCCGGAGCTCATCTTCGCTCAGAATCTCCGCTTCGCTCTCATCCGCTACAGTCCGGAGATCGAGCCGTCCCTCGGCGATCCGCCGTTCCAGTCGGGGCAGCAGTGCGGGATCGTATCCGGCGCACAACATCTGCACCTTGCCACTCCAGGACGGCGCCAACAGCAGTTTCTCGCTCTGCTCGAAGCGGGATCGGAGCGTCCGCAGAAGATCGCTTCGTAGCAGCGGGTAGTCCACAGCGATGACAAAACACCGCTGCCGTGCGTGACCAATCGCCGCGGCCACGCCGAACACCGGCGCTTCCTGCTCGTGCGAATCTTCGAACAGGGTCTTCAGACCTCGTCCCTCCTCTCCTCCGGCGCGCTGCACGGCGAATACCTCCTCGAATGCTCCCCGCGCCGCCTCCGCCACTCGATCCAGAAAGGTCGCACCCTCGAACATCACCTCCCGCTTCGGCGATCCCATCCGGCGTGACCTTCCCCCGATGAGGATGTAGGCATTCATGAGATTCTTAGCGTAGCCCATCGGATCTTCAGCCCGAGCATGTTCCCGCCGGGCCCGGTCCTTTCTTCAATCGAGCATCGCGGAAAAAGAAGCCATGCCGCTGCGCCAGGCAACTGCCGGAGACATCCCGGAAATCGAGCGCGTGATGCGCGCATCGATCACGGTGATCGGCAGCCGCGTCTACGACCCTCGCCAGGTGGAGAGCTCGCTCCAATTCGTCGCGCATCTCGATGGGGCTCTGGTGGACGACGGCACGTACTTTGTGGAGGACGAGGACGGAACGATCACCGGCTGCGGCGGTTGGAGCCGGCGTGGCCGGCTGTATGCCGGAAGCGGATCGGCCTCCGACGATGCCCGGCTGCTCGATCCGGCCTCCGAGGCTGCGAGAATCCGGGCCATGTTCGTGGCGCCCGGTCACGAGCGTCAGGGGATTGGACGGCGCATCCTGCAGGTGTGTGAGGCGGAAGCGCGCGCCGCCGGGTTTCTGAGGCTGGAACTGATGGCCATGCTCAGCGGCCACGCCATGTACCTCGCCTCTGGCTTTCGCGACGTCGAAGCGATCGACGCGCACCTCGAAGATGGCACCCCGTTCCCGCTCGTCCGCATGGAGAAGAATCTTCGGTGAGTGACTCTCGCCGAGCCGGTGGCCAGAGATCGAAACGCTCCGCGTCCTGTCAGCGGCCCCGCAGTCGCGGGCGATTTGTCATTTGCGGTACCACCGCGCCAGCTCGTCCGGATCCGCGCCGAGGCGAAAACGAATGATGATCGACCAGTTGATGGCAGCGGTGCGGAGCACGCCTTTATTCAAGAATCGCCGCCCGGACGTGGCCACCCTATAGGGAAGGACCACCGTGGGTCCTTCGCGTTTCATCCGGAGCGCCAGGTCGTAATCCTCCATCAGCGGAATCTCGCGAAAGCCGCCGACTCTCTGAAACGTTTCGCGGCGGATGAACTGAGCCTGGTCCCCCCATGGACAACCGGTCAGCCGGGTCCGGAGGTTGATCATGGCGGCGACGGTGCGAAGGCGGCGATCGTGTTCTACGAAGCCGATGCGGAATCCGCCGAACAGAAACCCCTCTGTGGTCAACGACGCGTTCACAACGGTCGCAGCACCATCAGGAAGGCGCGTATCCGCATGGAGAAAAATCAGGGACTCGTTGGCTGCGATCTTCGCGGCTTCGTTGAGCTGCCGGGCACGCAAGGCGGCACAGCGCAACACCCGCGCCCCTTCCTTCTCCGCGACGGCGATGGTTCGATCGCTGCTCCCCCCATCGGCCACGATCACCTCGGACGCTCCGGCTCGGAAGGCCGACGCTACGGCTCCGGCGATCCAGGGCTCTTCGTTGCGGGTGGGGATGATGACGGAGACGGCGGCGGTCATTCCGAGAGGCTGGCGAGGTGTGAACAAGAAGGACTTCGTCCCTGAGTCTTCGATACCCTTTCCCCCGCGCGCGGGGAGAAGGTGTCCGACGGCCGGATGAGGGGTCTGGTTTGAAAGCACGACCCCTCACCCGCACTCCGCTTCGCTCCGTGTCTCCCTCTCCCCGCGGTCGCGGGGCGAGGGTCACTCATCCGCGGGGCGCGTCCAGCCCGTAGCACCGGACCCCAGTTCACGTCTTCTTCTTCTTTCCGCCTGGCGTGGGAGTCTTCTTGGCGTGCCGGGACTGCCCGAGGGTAACGTTGATGGGATGAGCCCGATCGAGGAAGGGGACCGTCGGGCGGGAGCGGACTCCCAGTCCCTTGCGCACTTCCAGGAGGCCTTCGTGGTCGGGAAGAAGCTTGAGCCCGGAGGCGACCGTCTCCAGCGCTTTCTTCCGGTTGCCCGCCGCCATGTACACCCAAGTGAGGTTGGCGTAGTGGTCCCCGTTGTAGAACTGCAGCTCGATGGCGCGCTTGCACAGATCGATCGCCGGCTTGTACTTTTTCTGCACCAGCGCGAGGCAGAGACCGAAGTAGGAAAAGCCGGTGGCCGCTTTGGCCGATGCGCTGGGAGAGGGAGGATTTTCTCCTCCATAAATCTCCAGAAACAGAGTGTACGCGCGGAGATACTCCTCATTGTTCGTGAGGACCATGGCCTCGCTGATCTTTCGATTGATATCCATTACTGCCGCTCCCGCGCGTTGAGCCGGTGAACAAATCGTTCGATCCGTTCCCGCTGCTCGGAGTCGACATCCAGAAATCGGACCCCGTACTTCGACATCGTACCGGTGAACTCCGCGCGCAGCACCTCCGCCTCGATGCCCATCGGCTTGGGATCGCCCGGCAGGTAGAAGTGGACCCGCATCCGCCCCTCGGCCATCACCTTGTCAACCTCCAGAAGCATCCCGGTCGCCGAGATGTTGAGGCTTCTTCCGAGAACGAAGCGTCCCTCATTCTCCAGCGACACCTCCAGGCGGGTGATGGTCCGGAGTTCGCGGCGGGAGGGGATGGAGGTCAACCTGGCGATCTTGTTGTCGAGCTCGGCGCGCTGGAGCGGCCGCACCACCACGTCATTGCAGCCTGCCGAAAGCACCATCTCCCCCTGTTCCGGACAATCCCGCTCGCAGACGAACAGCAACGAGGTGCCTTTCAGGTCCGCATCGTTACGGATCTCCCTGCAGAACTCCGGAGCGGTCATGTCGAAGAGATCGAATCCGAACATGATCAGCTCCGGTCGCTCCGCCCGGGCTTTCTCCAACCCTTCACTCCCAGCCAGAGCGGTGACGATCACCGACTGCCGGCGGCGCAGCAGACTCTCCTGAAACAGGAGCGCGCCGCGCGAGTGATCGACCAGAAGGATGATTCCCTGTCCCGAAGCCTTCGCGCTCATGCCGCGGAGATCTCCCGCACGCGCCGCACGGTCCGCGTAAGGTCCTCGACCAGCATGTCGATGTGCTCGCCTGTGTTCGAGCGACCCAGGCCAAAGCGGATGGCCCCGAAGGCCGTGGCGTCGTCGACACCGATGGCCCGCAGCACCGGGGAAGGTCCACGCTCGCCTGAACTGCATGCGGCGCCAGCCGACAGGGAGAAACGTCGCATCGCGATCATGATCGACTCCGCATCCACCCGTTCGAAGCTGGCGTTGAGATTGCCCGGCAATCTTAGCTCCCGCGGACCGTGGACGCGAACCCCTTTGATTTCCCCCACCAGCCGCTCCCACAACCTGTTTCGAAGGCCGCTCAGCCGGGCCGCTTCCTCTCCCATCTCCTCTCTCCGGATGCGGAGCGCGGCAGCCAGGCCCACGACGGCCGGCAGGTTGACCGTTCCCGATCGCGCCCCTCGCTCCTGACCGCCGCCATCGATCAACGGCTCGATCCTGATGCCCCGGCGAACGATGAGCGCTCCCACTCCCTTCGGTCCATACAATTTGTGAGCGGAGATCGAGGCGAGATCCACTTCTTCCATCGACAGGGGAACCTTGCCTGCCGCCTGGGTAGCGTCGGTGTGAAACCGCACCCCTCGCGCCCGGCAGAGGGCCCCGATGGCTTCGATGGGCTGGATCGTTCCGATCTCTCCGTTCGCCGCTTCGATGGACACCAGCCTGGTGTTCGGCCGCATGGCGTCCTCCACCCGTTCCGGCGCGATGAATCCTTCGCCATCCGGAAGAAGGATGGTCACATCGACCCCTGCGCTGGCTAGTTTTCCGGCTGGAACCAGAACCGACTTATGTTCCATCGCGGAGGTGATGAATCCATCGCCAGGTTGGAGAAGATGCAGCGCCAGGTTGTTCGATTCGGTCGCCCCGGCGGTGAAGTACACCTCGTTCGGCGGCACGCCGAAGAACGCCGCTACCTCGATCCGCGCATCCTCCAGAGCCTTCGCCGCTTTCCTTCCGTGCTCGTGAGTGGTCGACGACGGGTTCCCGAAACTCTCTGAGAAAAAAGGCAGCATCGCTTCGATCACGCGCGGGTCGCACGGCGTGGTGGCGTGGTGATCGAGGTAGATCGGGAGCGCGGACACGTCCATGGATTGTAATGGCATGGGTAGGGAGCGCGGCCTCCGCCCCAAGGATGCCGGCGGATGGGCTCCGCGCCGGACGCGGACGAAGGTCAGTTCCTCTTGCGACGGCGCCGTTTGGCGACGGTCGGCGCCGCTTCTCCACCCTCTCGCTTGACCTTCTGCGCGAAACTCTGCCATTGGCGGAGGGCGTCGACATGCTTCCCTGAGGAGAGTGCGTACAGTTCCAGCAGGGCCATGGCATCGTTGAACGGCTCGCGATAGACGAAACGAAACTGCGACTTGCGGTCGCCAGGCGGCTCCAGCAGACGCCAGAACGTCTCCAGCGCCGCTTCGATCTGGTGGCGCGTCCCGGCAGCGAAGGCCATCCGGGCGCACACAGGCTGGATCAGTTCGCGGATGAACAGGATCACGTCGCTGATCCGCATCCGCCCGTCGCGTTTTCCCTCTTCCACTTCCAGATCGTGCACGATCCAGGGCAGGAAGAGCACCGAGAGCAGCACGGCGTCGGAAATCTTGCGCCCTGCCTGCGATGTGCGATCGAGCACTTCCAGCATTTTCCAGAAGTACTCGATGCCCTCGCGGGGGCCCTCGCGGGGGCCTTCGTCGAGGCCGTCGGCACCGATGGTCCGGCAGACCTCCGGCAGCAACGGCTCCAGCAGCCCGCTGCTGAGCATGAGGCGCACCGCACCGCGAGACCATCCCCGTCGCAGCAGTTCGAGAATCTCTTCGGAGACTCGCGGTGGCGAGGCTTTCAGGATGTCGTTGCGATGGCGCCTGATGGCATCCCAGGTGGCCGGCTCGACCTGAAAACCGAGGCGGGACGCGAACTCAATGGCCCGCAGCAGACGGACCGGGTCTTCCCGGAAGCGCACGTCGGGATCGCCGATCACCCGCACCAGACCGTCGGTCAGGTCATCGAGCCCGCCGACGTAATCGATGACTGAGAAGTCCGCGATGTTGTAGAAAAGCGCGTTGATGGTGAAGTCGCGCCGCCGGGCGTCCTGCAGTGGGGAACCGAAGGTGTTGTCGTCCGTGATCAGCAGGTTCTCGACATCTTCCTGAACCACCCGCTCCGGTTCACGACGAAACGTCGACACCTCGACGGTCATGTCCTGAAAGATGATGTGCACCAGCCGGAACCGGCGGCCGATGATGCGGCTGTTCCGGAACAGCTTCCGGATGTCCGCCGGATGGGCGTCGGTGGCAATGTCGAAGTCCTTCGGTGGCCGGTTCATCAGCAGGTCGCGGACGCTGCCACCGCACAGATAGGCCCGGTAGCCGCTGCGATGCAGCCGGTAGAGAACCTTGAGTACATTCTCCGGAACCCGTCGCCGCGAAAGAGGATGGTTGGCGCGATCGACAATGGTCGGGTCCCCGCCAGGCTCAGGCTCCTGCGGGGAGCCGGCGATTTCCAGCGGCTCCTGCGGTTCGGACGGCACGTCGGCCGGATCGATCATGAAGGTCAGAGTCAGGGGGTCTCACCGGCTTCGTCAGGGGACCGGCTCGGGGTGTAATGGTACTTGCTGTCGACGATGAAGAACGTCCGTTCCCAGCGCGTCCGGGTGAAGAAGTGGATGCCCACGCTGGCCAGTTCCTTGATTCGCTCGACGAACGGGGCCTCGGGAGAAGGCGGCGTTCCTTCGAAGGACCAGTACACCATGAACGCGCGCCCCTTGATCATGGAGCGCGGAACCGTTCCCCAGTAACGCGAATCGCTCGACCGGTCGCGATTGTCTCCCATGGCGAAATAGCTGTCCGGCGCAACGGTGTAGGGACCGAACTGATCGCGCGACCGGTACGGCTCCGGCAGCGCCGGTCGCGGTGGATAGATGGTGGGATCGTCGTGGATGACATAGGGCTCCACGGTCGGCTTTCCGTTGATGGATACGACCTTGTCCTTGACTTCCACGATGTCGCCCGGCATTCCGATGACCCGCTTGACGAAGTCGGTGTCCGGCTGGAGAGGGTAACGGAACACGATGATGTCTCCCCGCTTGATGTCGCGCAGCGGAAGGAGCTTCGCCGCCAGCGGCCCGGACGGGCCGTAGATGAACTTGTTGACGATGATGTGATCGCCGACCTTGAGATTGTCCTCCATCGAGCCGGTCGGAATCTTGAACGCCTGGAACGCGAAGATCCGGGCGAAATTGACGAAAATGACGGCGATCAGGAGAGCTTCGTAGTACTCGCGGGCGGTCGATTTTTTCTGGATTGCCTCAGCGGCCATTCGGCGGGGTCGTTCCCTTCAACAGGTCGGCAATGTAGCGAGCCGCAAAGGATTGTACGCCAGCAGGCGCCACCAGCACCGTATTCCCCTGCTGGAGGTAGCGGCCCGGCGCAACCGAGGCGTCCCCGGCGATGCCGCGCACCGCGCCATCACCGGCCGCGCCCACCAGGAAGATCTGCGAGGGATCGACCCAGGGGATGGACCGGACGGCATTCCAGAACGCCGGGTCCGGAATCCGGCTGATCACGATTCCACCGATCCGGCGCTCCCGGAGCAGGCTGGCGCGCACATCGTTCCAGGCGTAGGGACGCGCATCGATCCAGACCACCAGCGGAATCCGTTCGTTGTAGCGCATCGCAGAGGGCCGGAGCATCACCCCGCCTTCAAACGGTTCGAGGGCCATGTCCAACTTGATCGCCGGCGCACTGACCACCTTCCGCTCCTCACCGTTGTACCGCAGCGTCTCCGCTCTCGGCGACGAATCGGGCGTCTCCACCACGATCGAGTAGCGCTCCGCCGCGGGATCCCAGGCCAGCTGCCGAACGATCGAGTAGGGAAAATCGGCCGAGAGCTGGCTGGCCGTCGGGATGTGCACCGAGCGGATCAGCTCCCCGCCAGCGTTGTGCACCACGAAGCTGACTTTGTTTCCGCGGGGAGCCCACTGCACGTCGGTCTCGTCCGCATGGTCCTCAGGAACCCAATGCACGTCGCTCCCTTCGAGGGCCACGAGCCCGATGTCGAAGTTGTCCTTTCTCTTCGCCGAGAACACGACCTCCTTCCGCTCCAGGGAGACATCAAAAGACTGGATCGCAGCAAACTGCGGAGTGAGGGCCTTGTCGCCGGCGAAGATGCGCCCGCCCTCGATCCGCACGTTCGACTGCGCCTTGGGAGCGCAGGTCACCAGCGCGCAGAGCTCGGGGACCGGAGCGGGTGAACGATCAGCCTGCCAGGCTGCAGGGATGGGGACTGCGACCGCGTTCGGAGGGACGATTGAGTTCGGTGCACTCGCGGTAGAGCAGGCGGCGAGGAGAACAAGACTGGCGAGAGATGCAAAGCGCATGAGCGATTCTAGACGCACGATCCCCTTTACTTTTCGGAACGCCGGCATCTTTGCCGGCCGGTCCGCCGGCATCTTGCCGGCGGGTTTCCCCCGGCAGAGCCGGCGGCTGGACTGTGAAGCGCGCCTTCGCGGGACCAAATGCCGCACCCCGCCTACCCTGCCACCCTCCGCGAGATCGCTTTGGCCTGCAGGAACAGGCCGAGGTAGTCGCGGCCACCTGCTTTGGAGTCGGTGCCCGACATGTTGAAGCCGCCGAACGGATGCACGCCGACCAGCGCTCCGGTGCATTTGCGATTCACATACAGATTCCCGACGAAAAACTCTTCCTCGGCCCGGCGGATCTTCTCCGGATTCGCGGTGAACACCGCGCCGGTCAGACCGAACTGCGTGTTGTTCGCAATGCGCAACGCATCATCGAAGTCCTTCGCCTTCATGACCGCGAGCACCGGCCCGAAAATCTCTTCCTGCGAGATCGTTCCCTCAGGATCGACGTCGGCGATGACCGTCGGCTCGATATAGAAGCCGTCGCCGGTGCGCAGCTCTCCGCCAGCCACCAGACGCCCGCCCTCTTTCTTGCCCTTCTCGATGTACTCCTTGATCTTCTTCATGGCCGACTCGTTGACCACCGGCCCGATCTGGGTGTCAGCCAGCTCCGGCGCGCCGATGCGGAGTGCTTTCGTCTTCTCCGCGACCATGGGAACGAATCGATCGTAGATGGCTTCGTCCACGATGAGGCGCGAACAGGCAGAGCACTTCTGCCCCTGGAAACCGAAGGCCGAGGCCACCACCGCCGTGGCAGCGTCTTCGAGGCTCGCGGTCTCCCGATCGACGATGATCGCGTCTTTGCCGCCCATCTCGGCAACCACGCGCTTGATCCAGAGCTGGCCCTTCTGCGGCTTGGCGGCCTGCTCGTTGATGTGCAGGCCGACTTCCTTCGACCCGGTGAAGGAGATGAAGCGGATACGCGGGCTCTGAGTGAGCGGATCGCCGACCTCGCCGCCGGAACCGCTGACGAAGTTCACCACGCCGGGCGGCATCCCCGCCTCTTCCAGCAGCGCGAAGAAGCGATAGGCGATCCATGGCGCGTCCGAGGAAGGCTTCATGACCACGCAGTTTCCGGTGACCACGGCCGCCGTGGTCATCCCGGCCATGATGGCCAGGGGAAAGTTCCAGGGAGGAATGACGGCGCCGACGCCGAGGGGGATGTAGACCAGGTCGTTGTCCTCGCCGGCGATCTTGGTGATCGGCTGCTCCCCGCCGTAGCGATAGGCTTCCCGTGCGTAGAACTCCAGGAAATCGATGGCCTCAGCGGTGTCCGCATCCGCCTCGGACCAGGTCTTGCCGACTTCGTAAACCATAGTGGCGGAAAACTCGTGCTTGCGCTCGCGCATCAGCCCGGCGGCCTTGACCAGCAACCCGGCCCGGACCTCCAGGGGCTGGCGTTTCCAGGACTCGAATGCGGTCCAGCCGGCATCGATGGCTTTCATCACGTGGTGCCCGCTGCCCTTCTGAAAACGTCCCAGAAGCTCGCTCTTGTGCGAGGGGTTGATGGACTCATAGGTCTTCAGGCCGGTGATACGCTCGCCAGCGATCACCAGCGGGTATTCCCGGCCGAATTCTGCGTGCACTCTCACGAGCGCCGACTCCATGGCCGACCGATGTTCCGGCCTTGAGAAATCAGTCAGGGCCTCGTTCTTGAATTCACTCAGCATTGGGGTTCCTCCGGGCGCCCGCTCACGCGCAGAAAACTACGTCGTCGGTCGCCGCCGGTATGTACTCGAAATCCATCCTGATCGCAATGCTCGCCTGCTCCCTCCTGACATCCTGCAAAAGCGGGTTGCCGTGGAGCAAAGAACCGATCGGGCAGGAGGTCAACCTCGTCTTCACAGTCCAGGACAACCTCCTGGTGCTGACCTCGCTGTCCATCGACGGCGTCCCCGGGCGATTCCTGCTCGGTTCGGCAAACCCCACGATCGCGATCGACCCCTCGTATCTGAAAAAATTGCGTTCCAGCGAGACGCATTCGCTGGAATTGAGCGCCAAGCAGTCGGTTCGCTTTACACCGGTCGTCGTCGACCTTCACGGGCTGGCCGACGGAATCATCGGCGCCGACGTCTGGAAGTCTTCTGCGATCACCATCGACTATCGAACCGGACTGCTGACGCTGCAGCGGGAAGGAATCCACCCCGAGCTCATGACTCTGACGCGCTTTTCGGAGCAGCCGGAAATCGAGATCAGCGTCGACGGCACACCGATCCGGGCCATCGTTGACACCGCCTCGCCCGATACTCTTCTGCTCCCCGGCCCGGCCACATCTTCGTCGCGACGGCCGGCCCGCATCGCGCTCGGCGGGATCAGTCTCGGAGTGGTGGACATTCGGACTGCGGACGTTGCCCGGCCCCGCGTCGGAAATCGACTGCTGTCGAAGTTCCTGGTCACCATCGATTACGGACGCAAGCAGGTCGGGGTGTGGCACGACCCTCGGCCTCGCTGAAAGCCGTGGCCCCGGCCGCAGGCGACGTTCCAGCGCATCGCGGAATTCTGAACCGAGGTCCCGGATTGATTCGGCTCGATCGATGACCTCCTGGAAACCAGCCCTTTGCGGCCTGCTGTGCGGCGCCGTCGCTCTTTCCGCTCAAGCGCAGTCCCCACCGGTCTTCTCTGGCTTTCTGACCGGTCGCACCGCCGTCGTCCGCGGGCAATCCTCCTGGATCGAGGGCGGCTTCGGTCGTCTGGATCTCGGCGCGAAAGACGCCCATGACTCCGCCTGGCGTGGCAATGCGGTGGCCCAGCTCGGCGCCGACTGGGCTCCGTCGTCCTGGCTGAATCTTCACGCGCAGGTCCTCGGACGCGCCGAACCCGGCACCAGCAAAGGCCGGCGCGCCGGGCTGGTAGAAGCGTTTGCAGAGCTGCACTCCGAGACCTGGCAGGTGCGCGCGGGCCAATTCTTCCTGGGGACCTCGCGGGAGAACATCGGCCCGCTATGGACGTCGCCGTACACATCGAGTTTCTCGGCGCTGAACTCCTGGATCGGACAGGAAGTGCGGCCGGTAGGCGTCGATGTGCAGTGGAAGCCCAACTTCTACCTCAGCGGAGGGGTGACCGCGTTTCGAGGGAATGACTCGATGGGCGCCTTGCTGGCCTGGAGGGGCTGGTCGGTCGGAAACCGTCTGAGCACCTTCAACGAAGCGGTGCCTCTGCCGCCGCTGTTCTCGCTGCGTACCAGCTTCCGGGATCAGCGCGCCGATGGGACCGTGCCCTTCGAGCGTGACCTCGACGGACGCACCGGGTTTGCGGCGCGCCTCCGCGCCCAGCTGCCAGAGCGCGCACTCATCCAGTTCACCCGCATCGACAATCGCGGCGACCGCGAGGTGGTTCGCGGCGAATACGCATGGCGCACGCGGTTCAACATCGTGAGCACGCAGGCCGGGACCAGCAGTCCGGTGACCGCGCTCGCCGAATACACCTGGGGATCGACCGGCATGGGCCCGCGTCCCGTCTTCGTGCAGGCCGACTTTTACGCGGCGTACCTGCTGGTCTCGTGGCACGAAGGCTCGAACCGGTTCAGCGGTCGCATCGATCGTTTCGGCACCACCGACCGCGACCGCGTTCCTTCGCTGGAGACCAACACCGAGCACGGCACTTCATGGACTGTGGCGTGGCTGCACGATCTCCACCCGAAACTCCGCCTGGCCACCGAGTTCACCGGGATCACCGGAGACCGCATCGCAGCGCAGCAGTCGGGCGGGGATCCCAACCTCGACTCCCACAGCCTCACGCTCGAACTCCGCTACGCATTTTGAGGCCAGCAGCCGGCACGGCCGGCGGCGTGGGTTCGCATAGCGTCCGCCACAATTTCTATCTCAGCCTAATTTGCTCGGCCGCCTCTCACTCGAATCGCGCGACATCCTCTTCCGTATCGACATCCACAGAGGCCTCGACGAACTCGATCCGATGAAGGCTATCCCGATGGGCCTCCAGGATCCGACGGGCCCCTTGATCCCCTCGCAGCCCCATCAACTCGTCACGCATCGACACATCGAACAGCGCCGGCACACCGGGGTGTCCGTCCCGGTGCTGAGTCGCCGCGATCGGTCCTCCCGCGGCCATCAAGGCTCGTAAATGTTGCTGCGTGACCAGCGGCTGGTCGCAGAGCAGGAGCAGCCACGGACCGGACGTCTTCCCTACGCCGAGACGGATCGAAGAGGCGATGCCTTCCGCCGCGCCGGGATTCTCAATCGTTTCGAGCACCAGACCATCCAGCGCAGCGACGATGTCGGGCGAAGCAGCCGGCACGATCACCACGAGCTTCGGAACGCCTGCTTCGATGGCGGTCTCCGCCGCGTGACGGATCAGTGGTCGCCCGCGAAACGTCACCAGCTGCTTCGGCCGTCCCAGCCTCGAGGAACTGCCTGCCGCCAGGAGGATGCAGGTCAGGGGCACGCGACCGGGTCCGCGGAGCGCGCATGGATCGGCTGATCCGATTCCCGCAGGGGCGCGCCGCTCCGCTCATTGAGCACCGCCTGCACCTCCGCCATGATCGAGAGCGCGATCTCCTCGGGAGTCTCCGCGCCGAGATCGAGACCGATCGGCGAATGCAGTCGGGTCCGATCGCGCTCCGAGAGTCCGGTGATCTTCGACAACAACTCCCGTCCCCGCTCCTTCGGTCCCAGAAGCCCCACGAACCGGATCGAGCTGGGGAGCAGCGCACCGAGAAGCTCGAGGTCCTGAAGAAAATTGTGCGTCATCACCACGGCCGCATCGAATTGCGAAAGGTCTACGGAGACCGCAAGGTTCGACGGATGCACCTCTCTCGGCGCGATGACGGTGGCCAGCCAGCCGATCTGTTCCGCCAACTTCGCCACCGGTTCACAGTCCGGTCCTCCGCCGACGATCAGAATTGATCGCTGAGGGTGGATGGACTCCACCAGCGGCTCGCGCCCCGGAAGAGCGGTCGTCCAGCTCACCACCTCGCGTCCCTGCCATGCGAATCCCGTGAGCAACCGCGGCACGCGCAGCGCGTCGAACGGCTCGATCAACAGGTGCGTCTCTCCTCGGCAGCCCAGGCCCAACCCAAAGACCACGTCGTCCGAGCGGGTGCTGTCGTAGCTGACCACCCTCGGCGTAAAGTCGCTGAGCCACTGCCGGGCGCGTTCCGCCAGATCGCGCTCCAGGCATCCGCCGCTGAGCGTCCCGGATGTCTGCCCCTCTTCGCTGATGACAGCGCGAGCGCCTGCCCGCCTGTAGGTGGAGCCGCGGGTGGCCACCACGGTCACCAGGATGCCTCGCTTCCCCTGGACGATCAGCTGGTTGGCGGCGGCGATGATCCGGTCAATCTCGTGCATGGCGGTTTGGAGTGGCAGACGAGGGAATCTTAAGGGCAATCCCGTGTTCGGTCAGGCAGGAAAATCAGGTTCCGCTTGTGGCGAGCCGTTCTTGCCGCGATAATCACCTGGTACTCCTCCCCCGGTCTCATTCATGCTGGTCACCATCATCACACTCGCCTCGATGCTATTGCTCAATCCGGCTCGCAGTGAAGCCAAAATGCAGCAGTACCCACGCCTCCCTGCGGCCGGCCGGCACGATCGTGTTCTGATCGTCGCCCCTCACATCGACGATGAGGCCATCGGCGCCGGCGGCTACGCCATCGATGCCATCGCCAACGGCGCCGAAGTGTTTGTGGTCTTCCTCACTGCAGGCGACTGCAACCGCTTCTCCGCACGGCTGATGCACCGAACCCTGGAGCCGACCACGTCGAACTACCTGTCCGTCGGCCGGACCCGGATCAGCGAGGCGCGCGATGCCATGCACATCCTGGGGCTCACTCCTGATCATTACTTCGTTCTGGGATACCCCGACCGCGGCCTTCGCTCGATGATGGAGAACCGCAACGCGATCGTCCGGTCGCTGGGAACCGGCGAAACGAGCGTCCCGTACGGCGACGCGGTCTCGCCTGGCGCGCTCTACAACTACGCCAGCCTGATGTCGGACATCAAGAAAATCATCGACTTCACGCAGCCGACCATGGTCATCGCGCCGGTGCCGTTCGATCTCCACCCCGACCACACCGCCGCGGCGCAGATCACCGACGAGGCTCTGGACCAGCTCACTCTCCATCCGTCGAGGCTCGGGTACCTGGTGCACGCCGGCCGCATGACGACAGCCCTGATGAGCACTCCCGAGCGGGCCCTGCTGCCGCCGTCGCGCATGCAGGCGTTCTCCTGGACGACCTACGGCCTTTCCAATCAGGTTCAGCAGAAAAAGACCGAGGTCCTGCTGACGTACAAGAGCCAGCGTCCGTACGTGTTTCTCCTGCGCAATCGCTTCATCCGCAGGAACGAGCTGTTCTTCCAGTATCCGCAGCTCGGCGCGGCTCCCCTGGCCTCCGCACCCCGCCACCCCATCGCCCGATGAAGTCGCTGCACCGGCCCGAAGTCATCGAGGAGACCCTGCAGAGGATCGCTCGCGTCGGCACGAACTCCACCCGGCGGTGGGGCACGATGACACCGGAGCAGATGCTCGCCCACCTCGTGCAATCGATGCGCATGGCCACCGGCGAGCTTCCCACGGTGCCGAAGAAAACACCGCTGCGATTTTTTCCCCTGAAGCAGATCGCCATCTATGTGGCCCCAGTGCCCCGGAGCCTGCCCACCGCGCTCGAACTGCTTCCGCCGGAATCCCTCGAGATCGAGGAGAGCAACCGGGAACTGCGCCGCCTCCTGGCCGACTTCAACTCTGCCGACCGCAAGCGACCTCTCCCCCGCCATCCCGCGTTCGGCCGTCTCGGCTCCCATCCGTGGGGGGTATTGATGTGGCGCCATTTCGATCACCATCTCCGCCAGTTCGGCGTGTGAGGGGACGCTCCTTCTAA
>JBKJQB010000357.1:0-13618 GCA_046594105.1 Thermoanaerobaculia bacterium | reverse complement strand
CCGACGCAAGGAAGTTCGGGTTGGACGTGTTCGCCAACGGCGTCGCGCCGATGGTGGATCCAGTGGGCGTCGGGACGCCAGGCGTCGTGGTGACGCTGGTACCGCTGCCGGCGACCGTTCCACGAACGATGACGTCGTACAGGTTGATGCCCTGAACGTCATAACCGGTGAGGAAGATGTTGAAGTCGAGAACCGGGAAAGACCAGTCGGTCCAGACGGTCACGTGAGCGATCTGCGGATAGCGGCTCGTGTTCGTGATCGTGAAGAGCGTCGTGGCGCCGGTGCCTGAGGTGGCCGCCGTGTCGACTTCGAAGTAAGGCAGCAGAAGGGTTGCAGCCGGGGTGACACCAATGTCACACGAGGCTCCATTGTCGGTCGTCCCGCCGATTCCGGGTGCACCTGAAGAGCTGATCAGCGGCGTGAGATGCCGTTCCACTGCGAACGCCGAGCCCGCCGTCAGGAGGGTCGCCGTAATCGCCAATGCCAAAAGTTTTTTCATCTTGTTTCTCCTACACATCATTTGATTCATAGATTTGAACGATCAACGGGTCACCCTCTCGCGACGATACAATCACCTCCCGCGCCGATATTTGATCTCGTTAGTCCGCTAACAGTATGGTCAACTTTTCGAGAAGTCAAGACCTCGACCTCACTTTTATGGGATTACGCCATAGGTTCCGTCCGAAGGATGCCGCGGATTATACCCAAAGCGGCTCGCGACGCAACCGCGAATCGAAGTTTATTTTCATATCCTCCAGCCGCGCCAGTGCACGAGCTGTACCCCAACCCTGTGACTCTATTTCGGGCTCGTCGCCCGCTGCGCGCTCGTCTTCGCTCCTCGGTTGAGAAAGACCTGAACCGAACCATCACGCTCAGCCAACGTCGTGGTCGCTGTCATCTCATACATCACGATCACATCCGGCCGGCCATCCCCATTCAGATCCGCAACCTTGATGTCGTAGCTGTGATTCTGGTCGAGTTTCAAACCCTCCAGCGTCGCGCTGCTGAATTTTCCCTGGCCATCGTTCAGCAGAATCACTGCCTCCCGGGGGTCATCTCGCGCATAGATGATGTCCAGATTTCCGTCTCCGTCAAAGTCGCCGGAAGCCAGGCCCCAGATGCCGGCGCGGCTGGACCAGCGCACGATCGGAATTCGTTTTGCTCCGCCCTTCGAAAAGCTGATCCGGTCGATGCTGGTCATCTCGGTAATGGTGGGGGTGGGAACCGTCCGGCTGTCCAGGTCGCTCGGCCAGTACCGGATGAAGGAGACGATCGCGTCATCCACCCTCTTTGATGAGAACTTGCCCGTCGTATTCGCCAGGAAGTAGGAAATGGACGGCAGGAGGTCGCCGTCGCTCGGCAACGGCTTCCAATGTCCCGGCTTGTCACTCAGGTGAATGACCTCTGTGCTGCCCTGAAAAACGCTGGAGGAGACGAAATCGGGGGTGTGATCACCGTTGAAATTGCCGGCGGAAAGCCAGTCTCCTCCGATCCGGATCGGGGGCGCGGATACATTGCCGCCGGACCATTCCGTGCCCTTCTTCCGGTTCAGATACCAACGAATTTTGCCGTAGTCCGCGTTCTCTGCGCGTTCCAGGGCTGTCGGACCTTCACTGCTGGTGACGATATCGGGATAACCGTCTCCGTCCACATCCATCGCCAGTACCCGTCGGGTGGGAAAGTCGCGAGGGAGGCCTTTGGATACCTCAGTGAAGTTCCCCTTTCCATCGCCGAGAAAAACATACAGCCCATTGAGATGCACGGCGAAAACAAGATCCATATGCCCATCGCGGTTGAAGTCTGCTGCGGCGACACCGCCGTAGTCCACCGTGTGGGGCCACCGGATGTTTTCCCAATTCCGCCAGTGACCCTTGCCGTCACCCAAGAAGATGAACGGAATCCCGTTTCCCTTGCGCTGGGAGGGAAGGATGATGTCGGGAAACCCATCGCCGTTCATATCTGCTACGGCGAGGGAGCTGCGCCACGAGCCGTTCGTCGGAAGGCCAGAGGACGAGCTCTCGAAGACGAGGGTCTTCCCGCTGGGCGGCGGGGTTACTGGGGAAAACTGGGGACGGATACGCTCGAAAAAAGCGATGTGGTCCGGTTTGAAGCGGCTGACAGGAGGAGCCTCGGCTGCGGCGTGCGTCACGTCCTCAGCTTCCGGATCCAGCGCCCACACCCACAACCACTTGTCATTCTGCTGATAGATTTCCATCGCGAAGTTGACGAGCGCCAAGGGTCGCACGAATGCCGGATCGGGCTGGTCGTACGCGGCCCAGCGACGTTCGTACCGGGTGATATGATAGGAGTGTCCGAAACGCCAGAAATGTTTGTTTTCGTCAGGGTCAAACCCAGGATCTTCCGCCGTTCCCAGCCGCGCCGCTCGCTGCTGCGCCGTTTCCGGGCGGATATAGACCGGCACGCCACCATCGGGAAGAGGCGCAGCAGGTGAAGCAGAGCCCTCCGCCGTCCCACCTGTCGGACGGGGTGAACCGCTCGGCGTAGTCGTTTGCGCGTGGATGGCAGTGGCCCCGGCGAACAACGAGATAGCAAATAGAAAACTTCTGATCGACATCAAAATCTCCTCGGATTGACTCGCTTGCGAATCAGATCAAATCGGCCAGCGTCCCTTGTGCCCGCCGGAAAAACAGAAGTCCCCCGGTGAACAAGCCAGTCGCAACCGTCACCAGAAATACGAGCGAACCGGCTGCAGGTAACGCGGCACAGAGCAACGCGCTGCGAAACAAACCGAGGAGCGGGGTCATCGGATTCCAGGCGAAGAAGACCGCGAACCGTCCCGCTACGGGATAGAGAATCGGGCTCAGATAGAAGAGCACCGAAAGCAGGAACCCGACAATGGGGATCAGATCCCGGAACAGAACGAAGCCGGCGGCCAGAAACCAACCCAATCCGACCTGCATGGCGAACTGAAGAGCCAACGCCAACGGGAGAGCCCAGATCCAGAGCGGTGGAGTACCCCGAATGAGCAGAAAAACGGAGAAGAGGCCCAGAGCAATGGATTCAAAGATGATGGCCGAGACATTCGGCACTACTACCAGAAGCTCGCTGCGGAAGGAGAGCCGCCGAACCATGGCAGCATTCTCCACGATGCTCGTGGTGGCTCGGATGACTCCTTCGTTGAACCCAAGCCAGGGCAGTAGGCCGGCGATGAGAAAGTCGATGTAGTGGTCGTCTCTCACGGCTGGGCCCCGCGAAAACATATAGGTAAAAACGAACCAGTAGAGCACCACCAGGCTCAACGGCTGGAGCACGGCCCAGACAACGCCAAGCGCAGAACCGGTGAAACGGGCGCGGAAGTCTCGTTTGACGAGCTCGCGAAGAAGGTGGGCGTTCTTGAACGTTTGGAGGACCTCGGGACTTGACACCGCGGTCTGCAGTCCGTAGATTGAGCCTGCAGTTTATTGCCGGTACAGCATAAAAGTCAACGGAACCGCCCGATGCACAACCCTGCACAACTCGAACTCGTGGGCCGGAAGATCCGGCAACTCCGCCGCCAGCGCAAGCTGACGCAGGTGGAGCTTGCCGAGCGCATCGGCGTTCACCAGTCCGACCTCTCGAGAATGGAGCAGGGAGAATACAAAGTTGGACTGGACACTCTGCTGAAAATCCTTGGTACCTTCGACTTGAGCATCGCGGACTTTTTCGAGGATAGCGAACGTAGTGAATCGCTGGCGCAGAAGTTCAAAAACCTCAGCCCCTCTGCCCAGAAAGAAGTGGAAAGCTTCATCGAATTCAAGCGGCGGCAGGAAGAGGACGGCACGTGGGAATCGGACGAGGGTGGGAGCGAGGGTGACGATGTCTGAACCGACGAGACTGCAGTCTGAAGGGGTCCGCCAGCAGGCGCTGGCGTGTGTTCGCGCGGAGGAATTCGAAACAGCGCTCGCGCTGTACGACCAGGCTCTGGTCCTCGCGCTGGACGACGAGCGTCGCGAATTGATCACCATCAACAAAGCGGACGCGTTGATCGCCATGGAGCGCAGCGGACCGGAAGTCCAGGCACTTCCTTCGATCCTGATGCGCCGCAGAAACGTGCATCACACCTTCCTCGCCGGCTACGCCCTGATGTACAAGCATCGACTGGCGAATGAAACGAAGCGTGCGATTTTCTATGGTCAGATCGCGCTCGACGCAGCCGCTGAAGCAGACGAGGCGTTCTGGAAGCTTGCTGCGCTCAACGATCTCGGAATCGTGTACGAGATCGACTCTCAGTTTCATCAGGCCATCGATTGCTTCGAGCAGGCTTTGGCCCTGCTCAACACGCTTGAGGATCAGGCCCAGCAGAACTTTTCGCGGGTGGCCATCTTCCAGAACCTTGGCTACAACAAGCTGCTGACTGGCAAGACCGGCGAAGGAATCGCCATGATCGAGAGCGTCATTGACTCCATCCAGGTGCCGAGTTCCCTTTCTGATTCCTACATCGACCTGTGCTATGGCTATCTCGACCTCCAGCAGTTCGACAAAGCGAAAGAGGTCGGCGAAAAGGGACTCGAGCTCGCGAACGAGCCGCGTCAGCATCGCAACGCTCACTACCTTCTCGGCGAGGTCGCCTACAAGACCGGCGACATGGACGGAGCCGAGGATCACTTCGAGCAGCTCGCACGCTTTTATCCCCAGTTCCGTAGTCTGAAGCGACTCCTCTTCACCATCGATCTTCGCTCCATGCTGAACCTCAAACTATGAAACGTCTCCTTTTCCTGCTCGTTCTCGTTCTCGTCCCCGTGGCGACGTCCGCTGCGATGATCGATCGTGATGTTCTCGTCACCAGTGATGGGACTGTCTTCAGCATCGTGAGTGAATTGGTCGGCGACAGCGCCGCCGGATCAACGATCAGCGAACTTGCTCTCACCGTTCAGCGGGGAGCGATCGTGACCAGGGCCGTGGTCCCGGAGACGCTCAATACCGGAATCAACTGGCGTCCGGCACTGGCCTACGATGCCGACTCCAAAACGCTGCTCCTCGTGTGGCTTCGCATGCCGAACGCGATGTCGAGCGAGATTCTGGTGGCCACCTATCAGAACGGGAAGTGGACACCCGCTGTCTCCATTGACTCCAAACCGTACGTGGTGCGTTACAACCTGAGCGTCGGAATCACGCGCCGCGTCTCTCAGCTGCAGAAAGACGGTTCTTATGCCGACGTCCCCGCATTGCTGCTTCACGCGGCGTGGTGGGAGCAGAGCGGAGACGGAGAGGCAGCCCGCTACGCGCTGCTCAACGTCGAGAAGGGCGCGATTCGCTCCATCGAGCTGCACGATCTTCTCAATCTCATCGAGACTCCTTCCGTTACTGCCGGCCCCGATCCAAACGCGGATCGCGAACTGCTGCGACACGTTGCTGTGCTGGACGGGGGCGATCAGAGTTCCGTCGACGTTCTCTTTGCCGACTCGAAGACGAGCACGTTCCATCGGGTCACGCTGAAACCAATTGCCGACGCGCGAGTCCGCATTCCAGTGGGCCGGGGTCCAGGGAACGGACCTGGGGTACCGACCCACTTCCCCGCCGCCAGATCCTTACCAACGAGCTGGTCGGGGCGAACTTCCACCATCACTTCTCACGACGGAAAGACGTTCATCTTCTGCAATACACTCCCAGATCGCGTCAGCTACCTCTCGTACAGCCTCGGCGCGCGAAGCTGGTCGACCGTGAAAGACATCGCGCTCACTGACTCCGTAACGGCCGACATCGCGGTTTCTGCTCTCGCTCGGATGATTGCCAATCAGTAGGCCCAGCTCGCTGGAAAGCAGTTGGAACAACGAGAGCCGGCGCTAAGCCGGCTCTCGTGCTTTCTGAAGATTGAAACTCAGATTCGGGGCTTCGATTTTGCCACCGACATGATCACGCCCACCCCCAGCAATGCCAGGGCACCAATGGCTATCCATACAGTTGGGACGTGCAGCAGGTAGGCAGCGATGGCTGCCGCCGCGATGAGGATTACCCAGCCAACGACCGATAAATTGAACCAGTTCACAAGCGTACCTCCCGCTCCTGACTCAGCAATGGCGGTGCCCGCTCTCATTGAGAAGATCCAACCAGCCGGTTTTCCGGGTGCGATCCAAGAGTCGTGAGGGCCGCCAGCGTCAAGACGGCTGGAGAACTCGCTCGCCGGAATTGCCGCTAGAAATACAAAACGACCCGGCGGTGAGCCGGGCCGTTGTCGTACCTTGATGCTGAAGTTAGAGCTTGTAGACGAAGAACGCGATCAGCAGCGCGTAGATGACCAGCGACTCGATCAGCGCGAGACCGATGATCATCGCCAGTCGGATCGGGCCAGCCGCTGTCGGGTTCCGCGCGATTCCTTCGCACGCTGCGGCGATCGCACGCGACTGCCCGATTGCGCCAGCCGCAGCGGCGATGCCCAGCACGAATGCTGCCGCGATGGCACCCCAGCGCACTCCCGGCGCGGTGGTGGTCGTGGTCACCGCGTCCTGTGCGAAGACCGCGCCGGCCATCAGCACCAGCGCGAAGGAAATCAATACAGGTTTCACTTTGCTCATTCCAATTCTCTCCTTTCCCCAGAATTCAGAAACTCCCATCTTTCGATGTCAGTGCTCTTCCACAGTGACTGCTCCCCCGATGTAGACCATCGTCAGCATGATGAAAACGAAGGTCTGGAGGAAGGCTCCGAAAATCCCGAGGCCCATCATCGGCCAGGGCAGAACGAAAGGCAGCATCCCCATGAAGATGCCGGTGGCCATGTGTTCGCCGAAAATATTGCCGAACAGGCGCATCCCCAGAGACAGGATCCGAGCCAGGTGTCCAATGATCTCGATGGGAATCATGATGGGGGCCAGCAGCGGCATCGGCCCCATGAAGTGCTTCAGATAATGTCCCAGGCCCTGCGTGCGGATCCCCTGGTAGTTGTAGTAGAGGAACGCGCACGCTGCCAGACCAAATGTCGTATTGGGATTGCTCGTCGGTGGCTGCAGAAAGAAGAACAGTCCGAACATGTTCGAAACGAAGATGAACACGGCGAAGGAGCCGATGATGTAAAGAAATCGTTCCCCGCCGTGACCCACGATGTCGGCCAGAAGCGCTTTCAGCCCTCCCACCACCAGCTCGAGGATGTGCTGGAAGGGACCGGGGGTATCTTTGCTGATTCCTCGAGCGACGAGCGGGAACACCACGCACGAGATCCCGAGGACCAGCAGGGCCATGATCACATGATCAGGAATGTCCCATCCGAACTGGTGCTGCACGCTGTGCCACAGCGCGTTGACCGGTCCGTAGAGAATCGAGCTTTCGTGTTCCATCGTGGTTTATTCGAAGAAGGTGCGGTACACCGTATACAAGGCTTCACCCATGATTCCCACTACGACGATCGAGAACCCCAGCAACACACTGACCGCGTTGAAACGAGCGACGAAGATGGTGATCGCCAGCCCCGTACCCAGGAGAACGAAGCGCGCCAGAGTACGCAATGACAATCTCCAAGCGCGTAGGTGCGGCGTCGGCTGAAGTATGGTCTCGACGATCTCCTCCAGCCAGAGAAAGTTGATCATAGTGACCAGTGCACTGCAAGTCAATCCAAGCAATCCAGCCGGGCCAGACGCGCGCAGAACCGGAATGACGAAGCAAAAGTACGCCGCGATGCTGATGCCTCGGACGCGCCTGAGCACGACCTCCGGCGCTTCATCCTGCGCTGCCGTCATCGCGCATTCCAATACGAAACAGATTGATGAATGCGGCGATCACCCCAAGCCCGGTAAAAGTCCAGGTCAGCCATGGCTGGGTATGGAACAACTTGTCCATTCCCCACCCCCAGAGATAACCCAATCCGATGGCGATGGGGAACATCAGCCCCAAAGACGAGGCCTCCAGGAGTTGATCGAACTGCCGCGGTTTCTTGTTGTCGTTATCGTCCGACATGGGTAACGATCGCGGCCCGGGCTGCAACCGCATCAGACGATGCGGTCACCGGGTCAATCATCAAGGGCGGGTAGATCCCCAGAAGGAGCGTGATCAACAGGCAGATCCCGGCGACCAGCCGAAGGGACGGAGTGATCGCTACCTCGGCTTCGACTCCTTCGCGCAGATACATAGCCACCACCAGCCGGAAGTAATAAAACATGGAAACCGCAGACATCAGCACCGCGATGATGGCCAGCCATCCGAAACCGGCCTGCACAGCGGCTGCAAACAGGAAGTACTTCCCGATGAACCCGGCCGTGGGAGGGATTCCTCCCAGCGAGAGCAGAAAGATGATCATGGCAAACGCCCATACGGGCGACCGCCGATGCAGTCCTTCGAAGTCAGCCACGCGCTCTCCTGCGTATTCGTGGCGTCGAAGCATCAGCACGATGCTCCAGATCCCGAGATTCGCCGTGAGATAGACGATCGAGTAGATCAGGACTCCGCGAAGGCCGAACGCGTTCAGGGAAATGATACCGAGAAGCACGTAGCCTGCGTGTGCGATCGATGAGTACGCCAGCATCCTCTTAACATTGTCCTGCGTGATCGCCGCCAGATTCCCCAGGATCATGGAGAGCGCGGAAATCGTGGCGAAGACGTTGCTCCAGGCCAGATGAAAATCGTGCAGACCGACGTAGAAGATGCGCACGAACACTGCAAAGACCGCAGCCTTGGAAGCCGTGGAGATGAACACGGTCACCGGTGTGGGAGCGCCCTCGTAGACATCCGGCGTCCACACGTGAAAGGGCACAGCAGCGATCTTGAAGCACAGTCCCGCCCCCAGCAGCATGATGCCGAACATCAGCGCGTCGTTGGTGACGATCACCGACATCGCGGCCGCGATATCGAGCAGATTGAGCGAGCCGCAGACGCCATAGATCAGCGAGAGGCCATACAACAGGATCGCCGAGCTGACCGCGCCGAGCACGAAGTACTTCATGGCCGCTTCCGTCGACTTCGTCTCGTTTTTGTAATAGCCGGCCAGGATGTAGCTGGAGAGGGAAAGAAGCTCCAGCCCGACGTAGATGGCAATCAGATGGATCCCCGAAGCCATGAACATCATCCCGCACAGAGCAAATGCGAGGAGCGAGTAGTACTCCCAGCGCGAATACCGCGATTCGGCCAGAAAATCGTCGGAAAGCAGGGTGACCATGGCGATCACCGCAATGAAAATCAACTTGAAGAAGATGGAGAACGCGTCGAGCGCGAACATCGTCTGGAGTGAACGGGACTGAACCAGGCCCGGCACCAGATGCGAACAGATCAGCACTGCGATCGCCGTCGCAGCCAGGACCAGCAGCATGACGGTCCGGGCCAGGCCATCGGAGCGCCGTCCCCCCATCACCGGAAGGATCAGCAGCAACGAGGCACCGATGGAAACGATGATTTCCGGCGCCAGATAAACGAGATCCGACCAGGTCATCGAGCCGCCTCGACAGCCTCCACTTTCGGCGCGCTGCGCGCCTCGGTGGCATGACCAGGCGCCGCGTACTGCACGGGATTCCGCTCAAAGTAACCCGGTTCCACCTTGCGAACGATGTAGTTGACAGGCTCCTCGATCATGTCGAAGAAGACGCCAGGCCGGATTCCGATCCAGACCATGCACGCCACCAGCGCCAGCATCATCCCCAGCTCGCGTCTGTTGAGGTCGGGCACGTCGCGGTTCTCCGGATTGTCCAGCGGACCCCAGAAGACTCGCTGATAGAGCCAGAGCAGGTACGCAGCGCCAAGCACGATGCCAACTGACGCGAAGGCCGCCCAGACCAGGCTGCGGTTTGCCACGCCCAGAAGAATGGTGAACTCACCGATGAACCCATTCAATGCGGGCAACCCCATTGAGGACAGCGCGGCGATCAGGAACAACGTCGCGAACATCGGCATCTGCTTGGCCATCCCGCCGTAGTCCGCGATCATTCGCGTGTGCCTTCGTTCGTAGAGAAACCCCACCAGCAGAAAGAGGGCCCCGGTGGAAATGCCGTGATTGATCATCTGCAGGACCGATCCCTTCAGCCCCATTGGGTTGAGGGCGAACATGCCGAGCATGACGAATCCGAGGTGGGAGACGGACGAATACGCCACCAGTTTCTTCATGTCCTTCTGCACCAGAGAGACGAGTGCTCCATAGATGATCCCGATGATGGACAGGGTCACGACGAACGGAAGCATCTGCCGGGTTCCCTCGGGAAGGATGGGAAGTGCGAAGCGTACAAATCCGTAGGTACCCATCTTCAGAAGAACAGCCGCAAGGATGATCGATCCGGCGGTGGGCGCTTCCACGTGTGCGTCGGGAAGCCACGTATGGAACGGGAACATGGGGACCTTGATGGCGAACCCGAGGAAGAAGCCGATGAAGATCCAGAACTGGAGTGTCGGTGGGATGAGATGGCCGATCTCGTGAAACCGCAGCACGCTGAACGTCTGTCCCGCATGCAGCCCGTTGATGTGCAGGAAGGGTATCCCGCCGTCGTTGAAGAAATAGAGCGCCAGGATTGAAAGCAGCATGAGCACCGATCCCGACAGCGTGTAGAGGAAGAACTTGATCGCCGCGTAGAGCCTGCGCTGACCTCCCCAGATGCCGATGATGAAGTACATCGGCACGAGCATGATTTCCCAGAAGACGTAGAAGAGGAAAAAGTCGAGTGCGCAGAAGGTGCCGATCATCCCTGTCTGCAGCAGGAGGAGAAGGACGTAGTACTCCTTCTGCCGGGTCTGGATGGCGGTGAAAGAAGAGACGACGGCGATGATGCCCATGAACGTTGTCATGAGGATCAGCAGCACCGAGATCCCGTCGACGCCGAAGTCGTAGTTCACTCCGAGGGAGGGAATCCACGAGTACGTCTCGCGGAACTGGAACAGCCGGGCACCGGTGGCTTTCGGGTCGAAGCCGAACCAGAGAACCAGAGAGGCGAGGAAGTCGATCACCGCGAAGATGGTCGCAGTCCATCGGATGGCCGCACCGTTCTTCCCATTCACGAAGAACAGAATGGTCAGTGCGCCAATCAGCGGGATGTAGGTAACGATGTTGAGAATGCCCATTCCGTGGTTCTCTCCCTCAGTGCGAGATCCCGAGTGCAGCTGCGACCGCCATCACTGCCGTGAGCCTGCCGGCGCACGGTCAGCACTCACGGCTTGGTAAACAGATAAACCGCAGCGATGAGAATGATCCCACCGCCCATGACCAACGCGTAGTTCTCCACGACACCGCTCTGCATTCTGCGAAACATTCTCGAGCCGCCTCGGGCGGTGGAGGCCACTCCATTGACGGCCCCGTCAACGATGTACTTATCGAAGAGCGACGAACCGTGTCCCAGCGGGAAGACCGTGATGTGACGGATCAGATTCACCAGCCCGTCGATAACATGCGCGTCGAACCAGGACAGCGCGCGGCTGAGTGCCAGCGTTCCGCCGATTGCCGTCGCGTTGTAAATCTCGTCGACGTACCACTTGTTTTCCAGCAGGCGATGGACTGGCCGGAGGGCCGTGGCCCAGCGGGTCGCCCGCGCGAACGCAACATCCTTGTAATAGAGCGTGTAAGCGAGGAACCAGCCCAGAGCGGCCACTCCGATCGACCCGATCACTAGCGCCCACTCAGCAGCGGCACCGGCCTCGTGAAACTCGAAGTGCTCCCCTCCCAGCGGCAGCAATACTGGCTCGAGCCAGTGCTGGAACGCCGTGGGGACGTGACCTCCCCAGATCGCCGGCCAGCCGAGATAGGCCCCGCCGATGATCGAGAGAATGGCCAGGGCCCACAACACGCCGGTCATGCTGGCCGGCGATTCGTGCGGTTCGTGAACATCCGTGTGGTGACCGTGGCCCTTGTCTGAATGCTGATCGCCGGAGTCGAGATGTTTCCGATCTGCAATCAGGTCGTGCCCGGCGTGCTTCGGTTCCGACTCTTCGATGCCGGTGACGTGAGCACCTCGCCAGGCACCCGAGAACGTCATGAAATAGAGACGGAACATGTAGAAGGATGTGCAGGTGGCCGCGAGCATTCCGAGCAGCCAGAGAAATTTGTGGTGCGCGAAGGCGCTGGCCAGGATCTCGTCTTTGGAAAAGAATCCGGCCAGTGGCGGAAACCCTGCGATGGCCACGCAGGCGATCAGCATGGTCATGCGTGTGGAGGGCATGTACTTGCGTAAGCCGCCCATCTTGCGCATGTCCTGCTCGCCGCCGCACCCGTGAATCACAGAGCCCGCTCCCAGGAAGAGGCAGGCCTTGAAGAAGGCGTGGGTCATGACGTGAAAGATCGCCGCGGTAAAAGCTCCCACTCCGGCAGCAAGGAACATGAAACCAAGTTGCGAAACGGTGGAGTACGCCAGAACCTTCTTGATGTCGGTCTGGGCGATGCCGATGGTGGCCGCGAAGATCGCAGTGAGCGCGCCGATCGTCGCCACCACCAGCATGGCATCAGGAGCGAGACGGAACAGCACGTTGGAGCGAACCACCATGTAGACGCCGGCGGTCACCATCGTTGCCGCGTGGATCAGCGCCGAGACCGGTGTCGGTCCGGCCATGGCGTCGGGCAGCCAGACGTACAGCGGAATCTGCGCGGACTTGCCGCAGGCGCCGACAAACAGGAGCAGACAGATGGTGGTGGCGATGCCGGTGTAGGCCCCAGGGTTGGCCGAGGCCAGCGCGAAGACCTTGCCGTAGTCGGACGTTCCGAAGGTGTTGAAGATCAGGAAGATGCCGAGGATGAAACCGAAGTCGCCGATGCGATTGGTGATGAACGCTTTCTTGCCGGCGTCCGCGGCAAAATTCTTCTGGTAATAGAAGCCGATCAGGAGGTAGGAGCACAGTCCGACGCCTTCCCACCCCACGAACATGACCAGGTAGTTCGCTCCGAGAACCAGGAGCAGCATCATGAACATGAACAGGTTCAGGTAAGTGAAGAAGCGGGTGTAGCCCGTGTCGTGCGACATGTAGCCGGTGGCGTAGATGTGGATCAGGAAACCGATCCAGGTCACGATCATCAGCATGGTGCAGGAGAGCGGATCGAGCCGGAAGGCGAAGTCCACAGCAAAGTTCGCGATCTGCGAACCGACGTGACCCCATCCGGCCGGGATCCAGGTGTAGTACGAGTGCTCGAAGGCGTGTTCCGTGCCGCCACCCACGTACGACATCACCGAGACAGTTGCGAGAATCGCGGAGAGGCCAGTCGATCCGAGTGCCACGACGTTGGTCCAGAAGCGATTCTTCGGTGTGTGCGGCCAGAGGAAGGCGCGTGCGCCGTTGATGAGCGCGCCCAGGGCGGGCAGGATCGGGATCAGCAGCAGGATGGCCGGATTAACCATTGAGCTGCCTCGCCTCGTCCACGTTGATGCTGCTCCGCAGCCGGTATAGCTGAATGATGATGGCCAGGCCGACCGCAGCCTCGCCGGCCGCCACAGTAATGATGAAGATCGTGAAAATCTGGCCTTCCAGCGAAGCCAGGTGCTGGGAGAAGGCCACCAGATTGATGTTGACCGCGTTCAGCATCAACTCGATGGCCATCAGGACCGTGATCATGTTGCGGCGGATGATCACGCCGGTCAGCCCTACGGCGAACAGCGTCGCCGACAGCATCAGATAGGCCTCAGTGCTGGGCACGACTTCAGGCACTCATGGCCTCCTTGACGTCGTGCTCGGTCTTCGCACGGGCCAGCATGTAGTCGGGCGTGGTCTCTTCTTCCGCCGAGCTCAACTCGCGCTT
>JBKJQB010000194.1:0-4030 GCA_046594105.1 Thermoanaerobaculia bacterium | reverse complement strand
TCCTCGGGACTGCAGATGCTCGCCGGCGGCGTGCTGGTCGGAGCAGTGGGATTCGCCAGCGGCGAGGCGCATCGTTTCGCCGCCACGCCACGGACCCTCGGCGCGCTTCTCTATCTGACCCTCTTCGGATCGCTGCTGGCCTACACCGCCTTCGTCTATGCAGTCACGAAAATCCGAACCACCACCCTCTCGCTCTACGCCTACATCAATCCCGTCGTCGCGGTGATTCTGGGCTGGGCGATCCTGCACGAACCGCTCACGTCCACCGCGATCCTGGCCATGATCGTCATCCTCGCCGGGCTGGCGCTCACCCAGAGCGGCCGCAGAAAAAAGCTGGAGCCAATCGACGTACCGTCAGCGGTCGACCGCGCGGCGTGAGGCCGACACGGCCGGCCGCGTGGTTCGCAGAGCGTCCGCCATGATTTTCGCCTCGGCCGTGTTTACTTGGCCGCATGCAGATGAGCGAGCGCTGCGTGGGAGGTGGCGATTAATGGTGAGAAGCGAGGACCCCTCATCCGCCTTCGGCACCTTCTCCCCGTGTGCGGGGAGAAGGACTCTCGATGGAAGTGCACGGCCTTCGACGATTTCCCACGAGCGGAGCGAACGTGCACCGGCGTTCCGAAAGGCGGCCCGCCGCTACGCCTGCGCGATCGAGTGAACGCGTGCTGATGCGGAAAATCATGGCGGACGCTTTGCGAGGCCGTGCCGGCTACTTGCGGACGGCGTGCGCGGCGGGCGCCTGCTTGAACAGCGACAGGTACTGGCCGTAGCTCTCGGCCTCCAGCTTCTCGACGGGGATGAAGCGCATGGACGCGGAGTTCATGCAGTAGCGCTGGCCGGTCGGCGCGGGGCCGTCATCGAAGACGTGGCCGAGGTGAGAGTCGGCGTGCTTCGAGCGGACTTCAGTGCGCGACATGAAGAGCTTGCGATCGGTCTTGGTCACCACGTTCGCGGTATCGAGTGGACGGGTGAAGCTCGGCCATCCGGTGCCTGACTCAAACTTGTCGAGAGAGCTGAACAGCGCCTCTCCCGAGACAATATCGACGTAGATCCCGGCCTTGTGATTGTCCGCGTACTCATTGCGGAACGGCGGCTCGGTGCCTTCGTGCTGGGTGACCTGGTACTGCAGGGGGGTGAGCTTTTTCTTCAGCTCCTGATCGGAAGGTTTGACGAACTTGTCCATCTTTGCTCCTTTGATTGCGGGGGTAGCGGGCGCCGCCTGAACGGGGCCCTGAAACGCGAGCGCGGTCAGCGCCGCTGCGGCAAAGGCGAAAGTGGCGAACGGCGTCGATTTCTTTGAGCTCATGCAGGTTCCTCCAAGTGAAAACCGGGGGCGGTGGACCGCTTCATCCGGTTGCTGATGTTACGAAGATCAGATGCTCATCGGACGCATCTGGTTTCAACAAAACGGTGTCGGGAAGCTCATGCGCAGTCAACGGACCCGGCAATGACCGTTTCCGGACTAGCGCCGGTCAGGCCATGGCTGCGGAGCCGATTTCCGGATGAGCCAGAGCAAACTCGACCAGCGCCGGAAGGTATTCGGCGAACGCTGGAACGCCGATCCCGGCAGGTTCCAGTGCGGACCGCGCGTTCGAGGTGTCGTAGGTCGTCGGCTGCACAAAGTAATCGACCGCAGCGGAAGGGATGCGCATCAGCCGATGGACGCCCGGAATGCGATCGATGGCGAACTTCGCCGCACTGCGAGGAATGGGAACCCGCAGGATGGTTCGATGCGTGGCCCGGGCAATGGCCGCGATGGTCTCGTCGACGGTGAGCGGGGCCGGGTCGGCGAGCTGATACGTGCGCCCCGGTGTTTGGGGATGCAGGATGAGATGTTCCAGCGCATTCACGATGAAGTCGCGGGGAACGACGTTGAATCGATAGTGCCGCGGATTGCCCACCACCGGCAGCACGGCGATGCGCGGCTGGCGCAGAAGCCACTGCATCACGAAATAGGGGCCGTCGAACTTCTGCGTCTCGCCGGTCACGCTGTCGCCCACCACGACCGATGGCCGATAGGTCGTCCAGGGGAGACCGCTGCGTGAGCGCACCACAACTTCGGCGAGAAATTTGGTCTCCTCGTAGTGATTGTTGAAGGTCTGGCCAACGTCGAGATCCTCTTCCCGAAACAGACCCTCGTACCGGCCGCTCACGTAGCAGGTGCTGATGTAGTGCAGGCGCTGGAGCTCACGGCATCGCTCCGCAAAGTCGAGCACGTTCGCGGTTCCTTCCACATTGATCTGCAGCCCGAGACGGCGCGGAAGCGACAGGTCGTACAGCGCAGCGAGATGAACGATCCGAGTGACACCAGCTGGATCGGCCTCGATGCGCCGGGTGATGTCTCCCTCCACGAAGCGGACCCGGTCGCCGAGGGGACGGGCTCGTTCTTTCGCCAGTGCGGCGAACTTTGGTTGCACCAGACAGAGAGCGGTCGTATCGGGAAGGCGCTGCAGCAGGCGGGGAAGAAGTTGGGATCCGAGGAAGCCGGGATAGCCGGTGAAGAAAAGAACAGGCATCGATTTCAACCGGCTGAAGGAACATTGGCCGGAGCCGGACGGGGCAGGGGCGATCTCATCGGATCGCCGATTCTACCCCGCCGGCTGCAGATGAATCATCGTTCAGCGGTGATGATCGTCATCATCCTGATCGTCGTCATCATCATCGTCATGGCGATCATGTCTGGCCTTGACCCGATCGCCGTCGTCATCTTTGTGGTCTCGATGCTGTTTGCCGTGGACGCGATCGCCGTCGCGGTCGCCATCCCCGAACTGACGGTTGCCGCGATCGTCGAACTGGTGGTTGTTCCTGGCCTGACCGTGATTCTGTTTCCGCTGATCGCGCAGGAAGCGCAGCTCCTGCTCCGCCTGGGCGGCACGAGGGTCCCCCGCTTTCCGAAGCTGCTTGACCTCCTTGCGTTTGGCCTTGATCGCTGCTTTCAGAGAGCGGTCCGAGTGGCGATCGCTGCGGTTGACCTGGCGGCTGTCCAGCACGCGCGGCTGTGACCGGTAGGCGGTGCCAGACGGTGCGCGATACGCAAACGCCGAGGCGCTGATGGCGAACGTGGCGATGGCGGTGATCAGTTGTCTCGAGCTCATGATCTTCTCCTCATCCGCGACTGCTGCAACCGGTGGGCCGCGCTAAGTGCTTGTGGAGTGGTTCGTTGACCGCGACTTCTGGTCTCTTGGGGGGACAGCTTGTCCTCTCAGAGGCAGGCGCGAGCGGTGGGGAGCGAGTCGCTGATTCCGCAGAGGTAGACGTAGTCTCCGATGGCCAGCTCCGACGCCGAGGTCGCGTCGAGAAAGAGACCGGCGCGCTCGATGGCGATGGCGGAACAGCCGTGCTCACGGAGCGGAACCTGACGCAGTAGTTTTCCGGCGGAGTGGGATACCGGCACCCTCAGCACCTGGCGCTGCTCATCGCGGGTGCGGGCCACCCGTCCGAGCATGCGGGCGGAGAGCATCTCGCCGGAGATGTCGCTGATGGAGAGCGCGTAGTCCGCGCCGGCGCGGTAGATGTTGTCGACGTTGCGGGAGTGGTTGACCCGGGCGATCACGGTGACGTTCGGCGCCGCGTCCCGCACGATCACCGTTGCGAACAGCGTCGCATCATCGCTGTCGAGAGCGAGGACCACCGCGCGCGCCGTCTCCAATCCCGCCTTTTCCAGCAGCGAGGGATCGAGCACGTTGCCCACCACGTCCACGCCGGGCGCATGGACACGCTCGATCACCTTGACCTGCTCGCCCGCGTCGGAGAGGAGCTCATGAACTTTGCGACCGACCTCGCCGAAGCCTCCGATCAGGAAAGGTCCAGCCTGACGGAGAAACACGCCGCCAATCAGCACGGCAGCCTGATCGAGCGACTCTTCATGACCGACCATCTCCAGGAGTGCGCCCGCCTCGATGCGCATGGAGGCGTCGCAGCGTCCCTGCAACCGGCTCCTCGTCCATTGACCGACCACGATCGCTCCGGTGGACTGCCCGATGGCCGCCTCCGCCAGCGTCCTGCCCACCATGGGACTGGTGGCCGGCAC
>JBKJQB010000076.1:0-6747 GCA_046594105.1 Thermoanaerobaculia bacterium | reverse complement strand
CCGGCCGGTTCGCAATCTGCGTACGGAACGACGATTACCCTGCATCACTCGAGATACGAAAGCTGTACCGCGTCATCGAGGATGAGTTTGCGGACGACCACGAGATGATTCGAGTGATCGACGAATCTGGCGAAGATTATCTCTTCCCAGGAAGCTACTTCGTGCGGGTGTCGCTGCCCCAGGCCGTGGAAACCCGGTTGCGCAGAATCGCGTAGTTGCGGCCCGAGGTGTTGTCTACCCGGCCAGCTGACCGTGATGCTCCCATCAAAACGGAGGTCCTCTCATGATCCGGGAACTTGATCGCGTGGTGCTGACCAAGCGGTTGGAGACACTCAGCCTTGAGGCGGGCGACATCGGCACCGTCGTGCTGGTGTATGAGGCGGGAGAGGGTTCGAAGTCGAGTTCGTGAAGCTCGACGGCGAAACGCACGCCGTGACCACCGTCATGGGCGATGAGGTGCGGCCGATCCATGGGCCGCATCGAAGAGAATCGTCTTCTGCTGGGCGAATGTACTGGTGGCCAGGAGCAGGGCGAGCGTCACCAGGATCAGCGGGAAACATCGTTGGTTCACCGTTCCTCCGTTGACTGCTAACATCTATTTTTGGTGGTCTGAAGTTGACCACTTCGTCGTTCAATTGACCCACGTCGTGTTCAGTTGCTGACCAGACGATCGAGGCACTCGAAGCGGTTCACGAGGGAATGCTCTGGTAAAAGCAGGGGCAGTGCCGCGCTTGCAACTCCGCACGGCCATTGCAACGAACGGTCGGCAATCGCCCCCAAAACGAAGAGGAGAACTTGATGAGACTTGTCCGGTCGCTGCTGTCCGTGTTGCTGATCCTGGTCGCTCTTCCCCTTGCAGCACAGAATCTGGAGATCCACTACATCAATGTCGGATGGGGAGGCTCGGTCTTCATCAAAGGTCCCGACGGCACCACCGTTCTGCTGGAAGCAGGCAACACCGGGCTGGGGACGCAATACGTCGTCCCCTACCTGAAGTCGATCGGGGTCCAGCCTGTCAATGGGTTGGACTATGTCGTCGGTGGCCATCAGCACTGCGATCACATCGGCGGCCTGGGCGAAGTCCTCAACGCCGGCTACAACGTGCGCGTCAAGCAGTACTCCAACGGCTCTGCTTACGCCTCGCCGTGCGTCGATTCGTGGAACTCGGCGTCGGCCGCCACGACCGCGGGCGCGCCCATCGCCATGCCGGTGGGGACGGTGATCGCCCTCGGCGGCGGCGCTACTCTGACCTGCATCGCCCGTGATGGCTCGATCATCGGTGGGGGATCGGTTGCCGTCAGCAACGAAAACGACCGTTCCATCGCGCTGCTCATCAAATACGGCGGCTTCGATTACATCTGGGCCAGCGACCTCGGTGGCGGTCCCGACTCCTGCACCGGGCGCGGCACCCTGCAACTCGATGTCGAAACGTCGATCATCAACGCCATCTCCCCGGGGGGCACGAATCCGCTAATCAGCGCCGGCGGCGTCGATCTGATGCACGTGAACCATCACGGCAGCGAGAGCAGCACCAACCCGACGTATTTCAGCAAGATCAAGCCGGCCGTGGCCATCATCGGGGTGGGCGCCGGGGAATCGGCGGGTTGGGATCTCCCGCGCATCAAAGTGGTGGACAGCGTTCTGCTGGGTGCAGCCACCTCCTGCGTGACCGCCCCGCCAACGTTCGTTCTGCAGAGCGAAGAAGGGAGTCCGGCTTCGACGAACACGAGCCGTTCGGGCTATTGCGTCGGCAACATCAAAGTCACGACCGATGGCGTCAACATCTTCACCGTCTCAGCAGACGGCGCGGTCCATCAAGGTCCGAATGAGCTGGTCGCTTCCGGACTGCCCCGCAGCTTCACGATCGATGACGCCGCCGCCGGCGACACGGTTGCGCCGACCACCTCGATCACGGCGCCGCTGGCCGGAGCGACCGTGAGCGGCACGACGACCGTGACCGCTTCGGCATCGGACAATGTGGGAGTGACCAAGGTGGAGTTCTACCTCGACGGCACTCTACAGTCCACCGCGACAACCTCGCCGTACTCCTGGAGCTGGAACACCACCACCGCCACCAATGGCTCTCATTCGCTCATGTCGAAGGCTTACGACGCGGCGCTCAACGTGGGGAGCTCGGCGGCGGTGAGCGTCACCGTGAGCAACGCGGTGTCCGATACGACTCCGCCGGCCACCTCGATCACTGCGCCGCTGGCCGGAGCGACCGTGAGTGGCACGACCACGGTGTCAGCCTCCGCATCGGACAACGTGGGAGTGACGAAGGTCGAGTTCTATCTGGACGGAACGCTGCAGACGACCGATACAACCTCGCCTTACTCCTGGAACTGGAACACCACCACTGCGACGAATGGCACGCATTCGCTGACCTCGAAGGCCTACGACGCCGCCGCCAACGTGGGGAGCTCGGCGGCGGTGAGCGTCACCGTGAGCAACGCGGTGGCCGATACCACGCCGCCGGCCACCTCGATCACCGCACCGGCAGCCGGTGCCACGGTGAGCGGCACGACCACGGTGACCGCTTCGGCATCCGACAACGTGGGAGTGACGAAGGTGGAGTTCTCCCTCGACGGCACCCTGCAGTCCACCAGTACGGCCTCGCCGTACTCCTGGAGCTGGAACACCACCACCGCCACCAACGGCTCTCATTCGCTCACGTCGAAGGCCTACGACGCGGCGGGCAACGTGGGGACCTCGGCGGCGGTGAGCGTCACCGTGAGCAACGGGGCGGCCGTGAACATCGGCGGCTGGACGCTGATTCAGGCCAACGCCACTCTGAATTACACCATCCCGGCCGGGACGACCATCGCCTCGAAGGGTTACGTGATCATCGCGCGCAACGCCACCAAGACGGCTTTCCAGACGTTCTGGGGTGTGACGCTCGCGGCCAACGTCGTGTACATCAACTCCGCCAACACCATGCCGCAGATCAATGGAAGTGAGACCTACACGCTGAAAAATGGCGCCACCACGGTCGATGGACCGACTGTGGCCATGGACACGTCAGCCGGATACGATTTTGAGCGGGCCACCTGCGGCGCCGCCGGCACCTTGAGCTCGTGGATGCATCGCGTTGCCGGCTCCGCCACACCAGGAAGTGCCGGCCTCGGTACCTGCAGCCGGGGCGTCTTCCTCAACGAGTTTTCCGACGCCGTGGGTACCGGGAACTACATCTACGAATTCGTCGAGCTGTACAACGACAAGTAGCGGTTGATCAGGCGCCGCCGCCCGCTGCGGCGGCGGCGCCCTTTCGTGCTACCCTTCCGGCTCCCCACACGGGCGCTTCCTCCGCGCCGGTCCCTTCGCTTTGCACCACGAATCACGATGATCCTCATTCTTCTGTTGTGGGCGCTGCATGCGCCGAAAGCGACTGCTATGACCGATGACGTTCTGTTGAAAGCCCGCTACCAGCTGGTTCCCGGTACGGATCCCGGATACGCCCAGGGGGCGATCGAACGCAACGACCTGCGACACCGCCCCATGCCGGGTCTTCAGTGGCTGATCCTGGTCGAAGGACCGGCAGATCCCGCAACGTGGCAGTCGAGGCTGAATGCCGCGGTGGATCCGAAGCATGGAGAGTTCCTGGTGGAATGCCCGACCGCGGAAGAGGAGGCGGCGGTGCGTGCCGGGACGATCTCCTTCCAGCAGTAGTGCGGCGGAGCAATGATCGTGAAGATGACCACTGCATATAGTGATGGCCATGAAGAACCTTCGCTCTCTCTTCGTTGTGCTCGTCGTCGGCCTCGGCGCGGTTTCTCTCCAGGGTGCGGATCGCGTCTTTGATCCTGAAGCGCACGCCGCTGGCGCGGAAAATGGCAGTCGGCGGAGAATAGGACGCGCCCCGGCAGGGGCGCTGCGAGGGTAGCCGGTCGGCAAGCGCGCAGCGCGCAGCCACCGGTTCACGAGCGACGAAATCACCGCGCCCCGGCAGGGGCGTCAGAGAGGAATTCCTTCGAATGCACGAAATCGAATTCGATGAGCGATATTTGTGGTGACCAGCGTCTGTTCTGGCGCCCCTGCCGGGGCGCGCAGGTTTGCGTTGCCCTGAACCGGTGGCTGCGCGCTTTGCGTTTGCCGCCGGCTAACCTCATCTGCGCGCCGCTGGCGCGCAAGGCTGCGGCGGAAGAGGGTCAGCTCACCACACGGCTGCACGTCCGCCGGCTCAACTCGGCGCAGCTCGTTTGATGGGGGAGGGCTTCCTGTGGGGTCTGGCAAAGACCGCTGCCACATCAGTGGCCCACCCGGGCGGTTCATCAACGACATCCTGTAGAGTTGTGCGCGTTGCGAATCGATCACGACTCAGACATCCGCACCCGGTCCCTCATCATCGCCGCGTCAGGGTGGGCGCTTTTCGTCGGTGCCCTGGTCCGTTTGCGCATCGCGCACGATGTCCCGTTGCCGCTGACGCATCCGTTTGCGTGGCTTTTCGCGGGGATCCTGCAGGACGTTGCGGTGTTCCTCCTCGCCGGCGCGCTTGCGCTGGTCTGCACGCGCCGGTTCCCGCGAACCACGCGCCCTCTCTTCTTCGCGTTTGCCGCAGCGATCTCCGTGCTCCACATCTTCCGATCCGAAGCCGTCGTCTTTTTCGGAGACGTGATCCGCCCCGAAGACCTCCGCGGCGACATCCCCTGGACCCTGGCACTCGGATCGCTGACCGGAACGCCGGCGTTCCTCTTTTGTCTGGCCCTTCTCACCGGCGGTCTGGTTCCGACCCTTGCCAGGAGGATCCGGGAGACCGAAACAAGCTGGCTCCGGTTGGGACGCATGGTCTTCTTCGGTGCGATCTCGGCGGTCGCAGCCACCGTTCTGTCGGCTGTCGTTCCCCGGATCGGCCTGGCCCGCAATCCGATCGTATCCATCTTCGCAATCCAGCGCGAGGCGATGGATTCACCTCACGAACGTTTCGACGTTCCCAAGCCGGCGATGAGTCCGACCGCCATCCGCGAGTTTGCCGGGCCGGAACCTGATCGCGATTACGTCGACTTCGAGTATCCGCTGGCGTATCGCCCGCGGCCGGCGAACGAGCTCGTGGAGATGCGGTCTCCCGTCAAGCCGAACATCGTTTTCATCCTCATGGAGAGCGTTCGCGCGGAGGAGGTGGGCTGCTACGGCGCCGATCCTCCCGGGGTGACACCCAATCTCGACGCGCTGGCGCGCGACGGCGTTCGGGTCGACGGCGCCTTCAGTGCCGGCACCTACACCGCTTCCGGCGAGATTGCCGCCTGGTACGGCCTGCCGCCGATCCCTCACGAGGTGCTGATGACGTCGCGGCCCTCGGTGGAAGTGACCGGTCTCCCGGAGATTCTTCGCGCATCAGGCTGGCGGTCACTTCTCTGGATTCACGGCGGTGACTCGAACTTCTACCGGCGGGACTCGTTCTACGTTCCTCGAGGATTCCAGGTCATCGACGGTCGCTCCTTCTCCAGCAGCGAGCCGAGCACGAACTGGGGCTATTCCGACCGCGCTCTCGTGCGCAACTCGATCACCATTCTCGACAAAGCGCGCGCGCCGTTCGCGGCCATGGTGCTGACCGTCACCAACCATCATCCTTTCCAGCTCCCGGCGGATGCCGGTCCCCTCGTGGCATTACCAACCGCTGGAGCCAGCAGGACCCTGAAGCGCAGCGGCGACATGGTGCAAACGGTTCATTACACCGACGAGGCCATCGGCGATTTCTTTCGTCTCGCGCGAAAGCGGCCCTGGTTCCAGAATACGATTTTCATCATCACTGGCGATCACGGCTCGGCCATCCCGCCCTATCAGCGTCCGATCTCCACGAACGAAACTCTGCTCCAGCTCATGCACCGCGTGCCGCTCATCATCTACTCCCCGTTGCTGCCGGGCGGAATGGTGATCCAGGGTCCGGCCTCCCACATCGATTTGATGCCGACGATTCTCCGCCTCATCCACTTCCGCGCAAACACCGGCATGGGGACCGACCTGTTCAACGAGCAGGCGCTCCGCGCGCGCGTTCTGCCGATGTGGAATGCTCATCAGCGCGTTCTGACGCTGGCGACCAGGCGCCGGATCTATCACGCGTCCTATCGCGCGTCCGGTCCGCTGGAGCTGGAGATGCCGATGGAGACTCTCGTCGATCCGGTGCACGACCCGCTCGGAGTTCATAACCTCGCGGCAATCGAACCAAAGACGACGCAGCATTTTCACGACCTGGCGAACATTTACGTAACGATCTACCCGTGGCTCGTCGTCCACGGCCGCTCGGGGCTGCCGCCCGAACTGCGGCGGCGAGACCTGTCCCCTCCACCGAAGGTTCAGCCCGCGCTCGCGGTCATCAGCAGGTGACGCAATCGAGAGAACTCCCGGCGCCCGCTGCACCATGCACTTCGTTTGGGCACGCTTGCCGGGATTCTCGACGATGTCGCTGCGCACCTGGAGATCACGCGCGAAGGGTCAAGAACCGGAGTGCTGCGAAGGCGTTGATACAGCACCCGACGAGGAAGCAGAGTCGAATGCGCTGGCTCCGGAGGTGAGGTGGCGGATTACGCGGCCGATCGTAAGACCCTGCACGATGATGGTGAAGACGACAACCGCATACGTCGCGTCGAGGATCGCCTGCCTCCCTTCGAATCGAGGAAGTGACAACGCCAGCGCAACTGAAATGCCGCCGCGAAGGCCGCCCCAGGTCAGCATCCGGATCATCCCCTTCGGCATCGATTGGAATCTTCGGATGACCGTCAATGGAATCGCTACGGAGATGAGACGCGCGATGAT
>JBKJQB010000113.1:0-7854 GCA_046594105.1 Thermoanaerobaculia bacterium | reverse complement strand
GCGACAAGATCCCCGAGGATCGCCCGCTTCCCACTCCGCCCATTTCGGCGGCGCGAGCGCTGGCGGAGCGTTTTCTGGTCGCCAACCACATCGCGCTGAACGATCTGCAACTGGTGTCGCAGAGCGAGCGCAACCTGCCGCATCGCGCGCAGCGCATCTTCACGTGGGAGTCGCGCTCCATCCGCCCCGCCGGTGCACCCGATCGCGTGACCATGACGGTCGACGGCGACCGCATCAGCGGTTACTCGCGCCACCTCCGCGTCCCCGAGGAGTGGCAGCGGCAGTATCGGGAACTGCGATCGAAGAATCTCCTGGCGGGAAACATCGACACCGTCTTCCTGGTGATCACCATGATCGCCGCGGTGGTGCTCTTCATCACCCGGCTGATGCGCGGCGATCTGCCCATCCGGATGCTGCTGTGGCTCGGCGGGGTCAGCGTGGTGCTGGTCAGCGGGGTGGCGTTGAACTCCTATCCGGGCGCGCTGGCCGAGTACGTCACCACCAGTTCCTATCCCGCCTTCCTGGGGCAGTTCGCCTTCGGGGCGATTCTGCAGGGAGTGGGTGTGGCCATGCTGCTGATCGTCATCGTCGGCAGCGGCGAGATTCTCTACCGCCAGCGACTGCCGCAACATCTGGCCATCCCGCGCATCTGGACCCGCAGGGCGCTCACCTCGAAGCGCGTCTTCTTCTCGTTCGTTCTCGGCTACTCCCTGGTGGCCCTGTTCATGGCCTACCAGGTGGCGTTCTACGTGATCGCCGGCAAGTTCGGAGCGTGGGCTCCCGCCGAAGTTCCCTACGACGAAATGCTGAACAGCGCGTTCCCCTGGGTGGCCGTGCTGTTCGCTGGATTCTTTCCCGCGCTGTCGGAAGAATTCATGTCGCGAGCGTTCTCCATTCCCTTCTTCGAGAAGCTGCTGCGATCGCGGATCGCCGCCATCGTGGTGGCCGGTTTCATCTGGGGATTCGGACACGCCACCTATCCCAACCAGCCGTTCTACATCCGCGGCCTGGAGGTCGGGTTCGCCGGCGTGATCCTCGGGTTTCTGTTTCTCCGGTTCGGACTGCTCCCGCTGCTGATCTGGCATTACACCGTCGACGCTCTCTACACGGCGATGCTGTTGCTGCGTTCGGGCAATCGTTACTACGTGATCTCCGGCGCGCTCTCCAGCCTGGTGTTCGCCATTCCGATGGTCCTCTCAATCGTTCTGTACATCAGGAACAAGGGGTTCATCCCCGACGAGGATCTCTCCAACGCGACCATGCCGCCGAAGCCGGAGCCGATTGCTACCGCGCCCCCCATCGTGGAGGAGGACCTTCCGGCGTCCAGGCGCGTCTCTCCCCGGCGCGCGATCGTGGTCATGGCCCTGGTGATCCTGGCGGCGATCCTGGTCACCACCGACCTTCCTTCTCTCGATGATGTCGTCGACTACCGGATCACTCGCAACGAGGCCAGGGGTGTGGCCGCCGCGCACCTCGTCGCCACGCAGCCGGCGCACTACCAGCGCAGCATCGCCATTCCGGTCGAAGGATTCCGTTCCTGGGATCGCGAGTCGGGGCGCGAGGAAGGCGGTTCGCCCGGCGGCTTCGACTCGATCGCCGCCACCTACCTGTTGCAGCACGGCATGTCCATGCCCTCCCTCACCACCCTCATGCGGGAGCGCATCCCGGCCGCCACCTGGACGGTGCGCTTCTTCGCTCCCCAGCAGAAGGACGAGTGGTTCCTGGAAGTCGATCCTCGAAAGAATCGAGTGGTCGGGTACCACAAGTATCAGGATGAGAAGCGCCCCGGCCCTCGGCTGGAGCAGCCACAGGCTCAAACCATCGCGGTAGCGGCATTCGCACGGTACGGTGTCGACGTCGGCGCCTTCGGCGTCCGGGAGGCTCTGAGCTTCCAGCAGCCGAACCGGCGCGACTGGCTGTTCCACTTCGAGGAGCGGACACCGATCGTCTCTGGCGCGTCACGACGCGTGAGCGTGCGCGTATCAGGGGCTGAGGTGACGCAGTTCACCTCCACGGTCAAGATTCCCGACCTCGCGTATCGCCAGCCCACCACGGTGACCAACATCGTCCTCAGCGTGCTCAAGGTGATCGGCGGCCTGAGCATCCTCGCGTTGATCGTCGCTGGATTCGTCGCTTCGCTGCGCGCCCATCACTTCCCCTGGAGACGCGCACTGGCCTGGACCGGGGTTCTGGCCATCGTGCCGATCGCGGCGGCCCTGAGCCGTTGGCAGAGCGATCAGTTCACCTACAACACGTCGATCGGGTGGGACACGTTTCTGACCGGTCATGCCACCAATCTGGTGCGGGACATCGGGCTGCAGATGGGTTTGATCTTCCTGGCCGTGGCCGCGATCGACATCGCCTATCCGCAGGCCTTCTCGCTCGGGATGCGCAGTGTTCGCGCGCGCCTCGGGCGTCACGCCGCGACGGCGGTTCTCGCTGTGATTGCCATGGCAGCCATCCGGCGGGTCGCGCTGGAATGGATCGCTCTCCGATTTCCCGGCGCTGCGGCGGTCCGCGGCTTCGACGTGACCGAGGCCGTAGCCATCCCCCTTCCCGCGCTTCTGGCCGTCGGAGAGTCTCTGGTCCGCGCCGTCATTGGATCGGCGGCCATCGGACTGTTCTTCGTCGCGCTGCGGGGGTTTCGAGGCAAGGCCTGGATCGCACCGGCGATGGCCACCATCGCGCTGCTGCTCCTGTCGCTCGATCCTTCCGCCACCGCGGCGCAGCGGCCCCTCATGCTCGCCTCCGCGGTGACCACGGCATTGCTGGGCTGGTTGGCCATCCGTTTTTTCCTGGCTTCGAATCTTCTGGCCTATCCGCTGGCGATCGCGGTGTCGATGCTGGCGGCGCATGGAACTTCCCTGCTGCAGAATCACCGTCCCGACCTGATCGCCAACGGAGTGGCCGAACTGGTCATCGCCGCGGCCCTGCTCCTGTGGGCGGCGATGCCGGGAGAGCGGATCAGTGCCTGAGTCAGCGGCCACGCGCTGGATGCGCTGGAAGTTCAACCTGTTTCCCGCCTACCGAGGAACGGGAGGGCGGGTCACCTATATCGCTCGCGATTTTCGTGAAGTGCGCATACGGCTTCCGCTTTCCTGGCGCACGCGCAATCTCGTCGGGACGATCTACGGCGGCAGCATGTACGGAGCGGTCGACCCCATGTTCATGATCATGCTGATGCGGATCCTGGGGCGCGATTACGTTGTCTGGGACAAGGCGGCCTCCATCCGCTTCCGCAAACCGGGCCGCAGCACACTCTCCGCAACGTTTCTGATCAGCGAAACGGAGGTCGACGAGATTCGCGCGCTGACGGCCACAGGAGAGTCGATCGATCGCCCGTACGGTGTGGATCTGATCGATGCGGAGGGCGTCGTTCACGCCTCGGTGGAGAAAACGATCTACGTGAAACGAAAGACGGCAATCCCGGTGACGTGAAGTGATCACCCTAGCGCCATCCTCCGTTGCTCCTTCGCCGTCTGCGCGGCTTTCAGGATGACAGGTGTTAGCTCAGCGCGGCTTATAAGAAACCGTCACAGGCCGTGTTTTCCATCGAGAGTCCTTCTCCCCGCACACGGGGAGAAGGTGCCGAAGGCGGATGAGGGGCGCTCACGCGATGAAGCAGGACCCCTCATCCCCGCTTCGCGGACCTTCTCCCCGTGTGCGGGGAGAAGGTCTCTCGATGGGGAGGCTCCCGCTTCTCACCATCAATCGCTGCGCTTCCTGCGTAAGTACCCTCACATCTAATGACGCGCTCGCGTGGCATCTGTGATCAAACGCGGCCGAGTAAACGGGGCTGAAGCGAAAATCGTGGCGGACGCTGCGCGAACCAACGCTGCCAGCCGTGCGGGCCTAGGATGACGGGTGCAGCGGCAGCACCTCCGCTTCCACTCCATCGGCCACCGCGAGGAGTCGCGAGAGCCAGAGGTTGCTCAATTTCTCCACCACGGTGTTCTGGCGCAATCGGGCCCGGAGGTTTTGAAAGTCGACGGAGTCGAGAGGCTGGTCCTGATTGAAGCAGGAGAAGACGAAACTCTCTTTGCCGGTCACTGGATCGACATGGCGCTGCAGGCACTGCGCGCACACCTGTTTCATCATGCATTGCATCGGCGAGTTGATGGAGCCGACTCCGACGTGGTCCGGCGCGAGGTGTGGCGCGAGCACGCCGTGCCTGGCCTCCTTCACCGCGCGCATCATCCCATCGGAGCCGATGGCGATCACTCTGCGGATGTCGCGGAACTCGACCAGCCGCGAACCGTTGCCGAGGGTTCCGGTGGCGTACCCCAGCATCGCCTGCACGATGTTGCCGACGAACGACAGATCCTGCGGCCGTCGCGGCAGGATCGGTTCACCCGCATCCACCGACCAGATCACCTGATCGGTTCCCGACTCGATCTCATCGCGCTTGAAGACATCCTGCGGTTTCTTGTAGCCGGCGAAGTAGATGACCCGGCAGCCGTTGTCTTTGAGAGCCTGAGCGATGGAGAAGAGCACCGCGTTTCCCAGGCCGCCGCCCGCGAGAAGGATCGTCTCGTTGGAAGGGATCTCCGTCGGCGCGCCGGTTGGACCCATCACCACCACCGCTTCGCCGATCTTCAGCCGCGCGACCATGCGCGAGGATCCTCCCATCTCCAGCACGATCATCGAGAGCAGCCCGCTGGCTCCGTCGGCCGATGCTCCAGTGAGAGCGATGCCTTCCATCGAGAGCCGCGTCCCCTCCACCTCGGGCGCCGATGCTTCGAAGTTCTGCAGACGGAAGAACTGTCCCGGCAGAAACTTCTCCGCGGCAAACGGCGCGCGGACCACCACTTCCACAATGGTGGGCGTGAGTCGGTTCACCGCATGCACGCGGGCGATGAGCCCTTCGTCCAGTGCAGCGACGGTCTTCGTCCAATGATCGTCACGGAGACGCTGCGCTTCGGCGCCGCGATCCACGCGCAGCAGTTCGTCCGCGAACAGCCCCGTGACGAACGGATAGCCGTCCTTCGCCGAAGCCATCGCCTTCACCACGTTGCCGGCATAGCGCGGGTGGTTGTCGCCATAGAACGTGATGCGCTTCGACGGATCGGACGGATGCGCCCAGGAGGTGAAGAAACCCTGTTCGCGAACCGGATCGACTTCCTGTAGCTCATGAGGCTGTGCCACGCCGGATGCGGTAGCGATCGCCGCGAAGCTCTGGAAGAACTGGCCGTACTTGTCGAGCTTGAATGTGCCGGGATGTTCTTTCTCGTAGATGACGTTCGGGCTCGTTCCCGCCGCGACCATCATCGCCCGCGCAGGCAGTTCCACCACTTCGCCGGAGTCGTTCCAGCGGCCATCCTCCACCGCCTGTCGCGAGAAGAGCACGGACTTCAGGTGGCCGAACTCGTCGGGGACCGCTTCCACCGGCGAGAGGTTCTCGGCGTAGGTGATGCCCTCCTCGAGAGCCTTGATGATCTCCTCGTGATTGAGCCGGTACGCTGGCGAGTCCCCCATCGTTTTTCGATAAGCGATGGTGGCGCCGCCCCAGGTGCGAAGCATGGGGAGGAAGTCCGGGTTCGCTCCTTCGCCGTGCGCGCGCTGGCGTTCCGCGCGGATGGCGCGCCCGTGCAGGAGAAACTCGTCAAGGATGCTGATTTCCTCAGCGTCGTATCCGGCACGCACCATTGCCTCGCCGAGGTCGGAGCACAGGGTTTCATAGCGCGCCAGGATCTTCTCAACCTGCACGGGGTAGTACGCCAGCAGTTCGGTCGCGGTGTCGATGGCGGTCAGTCCGCCGCCGATGACGATGGCCGGCAGCCGCACCTGCAGGTTCGACATCGAGTTCGCTTTGCCGGCGCCGCTCAGCTGCAGGGCCATCAGGAAATCGGAGGCCTTGCGAATGCCGCGGATGAGATTGTTTTTCATCCGCACGATGGTCGGCGTGCCGGCGCCTGCGGCGATGGCGATGTGATCGAATCCGAGGCGGTCGAAGGCGTCTTCGATGGTGATGGTTCCGCCGAACCGTACGCCGCCATACAACCGGATGTTCGATTTGCGCTCCAGCGCGATGCGAATGATCTTCAGAAAGTTCTTGTCCCAGCGGACGGTGATGCCGTATTCGGAGACGCCGCCGAACCCGGCCAGAATCCGTTCGTCGAGCTTGTCCCAGAGAGCGCGCGCGTCGCGGATCGGTTCCTGGATCCAGCGCTCTTCCAGCGGCTCGATCTTCAAGCCGTCGATGGCCACCACGCCGAATCCCTCGTTGGCCAGGTAATGGGCGAGCGTGTATCCCGCCGGCCCCAGCCCGACCACCAGCACGTTCTTTCCGTTGTATGGCAGGGCAAAGGGACGCCGCACGTTCAGCGGATTCCATCGCGTGAGCAGCGCGTAGATCTCGAAGCCCCATCGCAGGAAGAGGACGTCGGTCAACGCACCGGTCTCGATCTGGGGGATGTTGACAGGATCCTGTTTCTGGAAAATGCACGACTTCATGCAGTCGTTGCAGATGCGGTGGCCGGTGCCGGGGCACATCGGGTTATCGATCATCACCACGGCCAGCGCGGCGATGGACTCCCCCTCGGCGCGCAGCAGATTCATCTCGCCGATGCGCTCCTTGAGCGGGCAGCCCTCCAGCGGCACGCCGAGCGGATTGACCTTGAAACGGTTTTCCTTTTCCTGGAAGCCACGCGAGCAGGAGTCTTTCTTCCGCTCGTGGCAATAGATGCAGTAGTGCGCCTGGTCGGTCACCTCGCGCGGGGTGGCCCGTGGGTCGGTGAGCTGGAATCCGTCACGGCGGCGGAAGTGCTCATGCTCTCCGGAGACTCGATGACGATCGACCGGCTCGGTTTCCACGAGATGGTCATAGACGACGGGCCTCGGCAACTGAAAGGAGCTCCATCCGGCGAAGGCGCCGCTCTTCCAACGTCCGGAGCTCCAGGCCACCAGGCGATCGATGACGGCGTGAAGAGCGGCCGCTTCGCGGGCAAGATTCTCGGGCGATGCCGCGTCGTGGTGCTCCCGTGGCCCGAGGATGTCCTGGAGAACATGCGCTGCGCGGAGCTCATCGCGGAGCTGGGCCAGGGCGGCGCGGGTCTGTTCCGAGGGGCTTAGCGATGCTGCGCCCCGCGGGTATTCGCGCTCGAGATCGAGCAGCCGGTTTGCGGTGACAGCCAGCGCGTGCTCGGCGTCGCGATCGGAGTGGCCGGCCAGGCTCTTGATCAGCAGGCCGATGGCCGCGTCGTCATCCGCCGTCGCCACCTCCTGCCATTTCGCCACGCGTTTGGTGACGAAGTCTTTCTTGAAACGAGCGACCTGGGCGTCGCGTTGTGTTCGCAGCTTGATGGGAGTGCCATCCGTGTGAAAGAGCTCCTCTGTGAACGACGCAAGCGGGCGGCTCATCTCGATGAGCAGTTCCGACTCTTCCGGCTCGGTCAGTCCTCCATGAGCGATGCCACCCTGCAGCGAGGCTCGGTAGCCTTCAAAACGAGCGAAGAGGGATTCGTCGCTCGCGGCCGCGTAGCGATCAAACGCCAGCGCGAGATCCTGCAGCCGTTTCGGATCGGCGAGATCCGCATAGTCGAAGCCATCGATACCGAGTTTCACCAGGTCTCCAGGGGCGCAGTCATGGACGCGATTCTATGTCGGAACAATTGCGGACCTCCCCATCGAGAGTCCTTCTCCCCGCACACGGGGAGAAGGTCCGCGAAGCGGGGATGAGGGGTTCAGCTTCGTGGAGTGAGCTCCCCTCATCCGCCTTCGGCACCTTCTCCCCGTGTGCGGGGAGAAGGACTCTCGATGGAAGAGCACGGCCTTCCGACGGTTTCTTGGAAGCTGGTGATCGGTGCGTCGCATCGTTGAGTGGGAGGTGAACGTCGCTCCCCAGCAACCTCCCCC
>JBKJQB010000055.1:0-10442 GCA_046594105.1 Thermoanaerobaculia bacterium | reverse complement strand
GAGTCCATTCCGCCGGCCGTTCCCGCGGCGACCGCGGCATCGGCTCCCCCTTCCTCAACGGCAGCCCCTCCGGCGCAGCTCAAGGAAGCGCTCTCGGAGGTCTCGTCGATTTCCGCGCCTGCTCCCACGGCGAATCAGCCTTCCCGTGCACTGCTCATTCCTGTGACTGGTGTGAAGGCGTCGGCGCTCCACGACATGTTCGATGAACGTCGCGGTGGGGGCAGAAAACATGAAGCGATCGACATCCTGATGCCGCGCGGAACGCCGGTGATCGCCACCGAGGAGGGAGTGGTGAAGAAACTGTTCACCAGCGTTCCCGGCGGCCTGACCGTGTACGAGTTCGATCGGGAAGGCCGCTACTGCTACTACTACGCGCACCTCGACTCCTACGCCAGCGGCCTGCATGAGGGCCAGCAGCTCAAGCGCGGTGAACTGGTGGGATACGTGGGAACCACCGGCAACGCGCCGAAGGACACGCCGCATCTGCACTTTGCGATTTTTCTCCTCGATGCGGACAAGCGCTGGTGGAAGGGCACGCCCATCAATCCCTATCCGCTGCTGACGGCTGGCCGGCGCTGATCGCAGACTTCGCCTGAGATCAGCAAGCTGCGCCGGCCGTTACACTGCAGCAATGAAGGTTCTGGGAATCGATCACATCAACATCAGCGGTCCACGCTCCCTGATCGACGAATGCCGAGCGTTCTACGTAGACATCCTCGGACTGCAGGAAGGCCCGAGGCCGCCGTTCCGGACACCAGGCTTCTGGCTCTACGCCCAGGATCGCGCTCTGGTTCATCTCACGGAGAAAGAGAGAGAGACTTCGAAAACAACGAACGCGCCCTTCGACCACTGCGCGCTCCGATGCTCCGGATTCGAGAATGCTGTGCAGCGCCTCAAAGACCACTCGGTTCCCTACAGGCTCCGAGAGGTACCGGGAAGCGGCGATGCCCAGATTTTTCTCGAGGACCCGGGCGGCCTGGCGCTGGAGCTGAACTTTCGCGCCGGAGAGTGAGTGTCACCGCGGCCCGGGGATGGTCGTCTGCTGACGTCGAACCCTGCTGACTTCGAACCTTGGGTACGCCGCCTCCGTTGACCGGCTTCCCGAGCAACGGAGGCGGACGGTGGGGCGAAGGCTTCTACTTCTTGTCCTTCTTCGGCTTCTTCGTCTCTTTGCGCTGACTATTGTTTCCTTTGGCCATTTTGTCCTCCTGGCTTCCGCCCATTCCGGCGGCCGGTCATTTGACGACTCGCAGCCACGCCGCGGCGACGAATGCCGTGGCGGACGCTGCGCGATGTCATGGTCGCACATCGATGCCGATCGTGCACGAGGCGCCGCACTCTCCCCTGCACTACGATTGCCACTCGGTAGCCGGCACGGCCGGCGGCGCTGGTTGCCCAAGGCTCCGCCAAGATCACGCTCCAAGACGTTCTGCCGCGCAGGCTCCGAACGAAGCGAAAACCATGATCGACCGCATCTCACGCGACCAGCTCATCGAGCTCCTCGACGGATTGGCCGCGGGCCGCATTTCTCGCCCTGAATTTCGCGCCCGCACTCCCCGTTCGACGGATCGCGGGGTCCGGGAGATCGTGGCCCAGGCCTCGCTGCTCGAACCGGCGGATGGGGAGACGCCGCATCCGCAGAGGCTGACCGGCGAAGACCGCGGCGAGATCGCCCGCTGGATTCTGTTCCTGGAGAGCAACGGCGACTATCGCTGGCCCTCGTTGCCCACCTGGCTCCGCGTGCTAGGCGTTATCCCCAGCATCCTGACCTTCGGCTTGATCTGGCGGCCGTATCGCCGCTGGTTCGAGAGGCAGGGCGACCATCGCGTCTGGCCCTTTCTCGATGCCGGTGAACTCAAGGCCGCGCGCCGCAATCGCCGGGAGCGCACATGACCACAGCGCGCTTTCCGCGAGAAGAAGACTGGTGGCCTACGCCGGGGAGAGTCGCGCTGCGATGGCACGCACGGTGTTGATGTTCCGCGCCGTTGCTTTCTGGCCGAAGATCCGCTCGAGTTGAGCCCCGCTGAAACCGGTCTCGCGGGATCGCCGCAACCAGTACATCTCGCGACCGACTACGGCGAACGCATCGAGGGCGGACGCTTTCGACATCAGCTTCCGCCTGGATTCCTCCGTGGGCGGACTGGCCAGCATGGTGACGAAAAGGCTATGTTCTTCCTTCGACGACTCCTCCCCATCGAACGGATCGTTACGGGCGATGGAGACGACTTCGGAGGGGGTCCGCAGGAAGGTGGCCACTTCGTATCCCAGCGCTGCCCGCAGGGCTTTCTCCAGTCTGGTTTCCGTCGCCGCGGCGTTCGTGGATCGCGTGTGGAAAATGACGTTCCCGCTGGCGATGAACGTTTCTACCGAAGTACAGGCGGTGGCCTCAAAGACCGCACGGAGGCGGGCCATGGTCACGGTGCGGCCCCCGACATTGATGGCGCGCAGAAAGGCGACGTAAGCGGGCACCTCCGAAGCTTAAATCAGTCCGCACTGGATGCACAGGAAAGCGGGGTGCGGCCCGCCGTTCGGCCGGGAACCACATGCACGATTCCACGCGCTTCAGCAAAAGGTTCCCATTCACCGGTCCAGGTTCCTGACAACAATCGGGAGATCGTAGAGCGATGGAGGGCGCGCGCAAGGCGCGCCAGACAGTCAAGCCCTGGCGCCCTGCGCGGGGAAAAGCGGGACGAATCCATTTGCGGCCCCGAAGGCGGTCGCCACAGGTCTTCATGGTTTGCGCTCGGAATCGCTCCTGCGCGGCAGAAAGTCTTGAAGCGCGATCATGGCGGAGCCTTGGGCAACCAGCGCCGCCGGCCGTGCCGGCAGCGCCGCCGGCCGTGCCGGCCTAGTCGTCTTCGTCCGAAGCAGACATGCGCTGCGACAAGGTGGCGTCGGGGCGGATGGGAGGAAGCTTCCCCTCGCTCAGCTTCGCGTTGAGCGCCCGGAGTTCCTCCGACTCAAATTTTTTCCAGCGCTCCAGCACCGCGGCCAGCCTGCTGCGTGTTTCGGCGACTGCAGCGACGGTCTGCGTCGTCGGAGCGACGTCGGCACTCTGAATCAGGGACAGCAGGGACCGCAGCGACGCGGCGACGGATTCGAACGAAGGAGCGTCTGACGGCGCACTCGACCCGCCCGCGGCGGCTCCCTCCAGGGTCGCCGCAGATTGATCCAGAGCATCGAGCGAGGTCTCCAGGGTTCCGCTTCTCCCCTTCAGTGCTTTGAGCTGTTCGCGCACTGCGTGGAGGCGGTCGGTGCTGCCGGTCAAAGTGACGATCCCGTCGTAGAGGGCCCTGGAGAGCTCGAACTGTCGTTGCAGACCGGCAGTGGAGGTGGTCACGCGCGGATCCATGCGAACCGTCAGCGGCTGCGTCACGCTGCGCCCGCCCGCAGTCAGCTTCACGGTGTAGGAACCGGAGGGCACCCATGGCGACGATGGCATCGGTGCGGTGTCCCCGTAAATCGCGGCGATGGGATAACGCACAGTGGTTCCAGGCGCGGGCGCGTAGCGCAGGTCCCACAGGAAGCGGTGCACTCCGGCCGCGGCGGAAAGGATCTGTGGCGGACGAATCCAATACGCGGGAACCTGGCCGGCGTCGGCGGGCTGGGTCGCCTTGTCCGCGCTCGAGTAGCGACGGATCATCGCGCCCTTGCTGTCGAGAATCTCCAGAGTCAGCGGCCCGGAAACCCCGCTTTTCAGGCTGTAATCGAGGATCGCTCCCTCCGGCGGATTCTGTCCCGCTGGTTCATCCGGTGGCAGCGGCGTGTCGCTGTTCTGATTCCATCGCCAGCGCCACGCTTGCGGCGGCTTGTACAAAAAGACGCTCTCCGCCGCCGCTGCGGACGACTGACGGAGCGTTTCGACGTCATCCAGAATCCAGAAACCACGACCATGCGTGGCCACCACAAGATCGTCTCCATGAACGATGAGATCGCGGATCGACGACGCGGGCATGTTCAACCGCAGCGATTGCCAGTGGTCCCCATCGTCGAAGGACACGAACACTTCCCGCTCGCTGCCAGCGTAGAGCAGCCCTTTCTTCTTCGGATCCTCGCGGACCACATTGATGATCCCGCCGTCGGGAATCCCCGCCGTGATCGAGGTCCAGGTCGCGCCGCCATCGCTGGTGCGCAGGATGTGGGGGCGGAGATCGTCGAGCCGGAAGGTGTTGATGGCCGCATACGCAGCCAGAGGATCGAAGTGCGAGGCCTCCAGGATGGAGACTTTGGCCCATGGTCGCAGCTCAGGGGGGGTCACATTTTTCCAGAGCGTTCCGCCGTCGGCCGTCATGTGAATGAGCCCATCGTCAGTGCCCGCCCAGATCCGGTTGCCCTCCAGCGGCGAAGGGGCGATGGCGTACACCACACCGCGCCGGGTGACCTTGGCCGCCGGCGTCGTCGCATACACCCCGACGTTCGGCGGGACGGCCCATTCCTTCCGCGTCAGGTCGGGACTGATCTCGGTCCAGCTCTGGCCACCGTTGGCCGTCTTCCAGATGGTGTTCGCACCGAAGAAGAGGATGTGGGGATCGACCGTGGAGAACACCAGCGGAGCGGTGCGGAGAATGCGGTATCCGGAAGTGCGCAGCGGCTTCGGCCCGATCTGCGCGGTCTGGCCGGTGCGTCGGTCGTAGCGGGACACTCTTCCGCCGTAGACCAGATCGGGATTCAGGGGATCGGGAACGGCGTAGCCATACTCCTCCACGCCCACCGGACTCCAGTTGCGGAAGGTGATCGCGCCGTCATCACTGCGGCTCTGCACGCAGGCCGAGCCGCTCTCCTGCTGCCCGCCGCACACCCGATACGGAAAGGCGTTGTCGGCGTTGACGTGATACATCTGCGCGGTTGGCTGGTTGTACCAGGAGCTCCAGCTCGCGCCACCGTTCACCGTGATGATGGCACCCTGATCGGAGGCGATGAGGATCGTTTTCGTGTCGTTCGGGTTGATCCAGATGCGGTGATAGTCGTCCCCCCCCGGCGCACCCCGGAAGGCTGCGAAGTTCTTCCCGCCATCGGTGGACTTCCAGGTCACCACGTTGGCGACGTAGACCACATCCGGATTCTTCGGATCGGCGCGGACCTCGTTGAAGTCTCCTCCCCGTCCCCACAGCCGGGTGTCGGCGTTGATCAGTTTCCAGCTCTCGCCACGGTCATCGGACCGATAGAGGCCGCCAAGCTTCGTGGCATCGACGATGGCGTACAGCCTGGCCGGATCGGCGGCGGCCACCTCCAGCCCGATCCTGCCCAGCCCCTCGCTGTTGGACGGGAGGCCGGCCGTCAGCCGCTTCCAGGTCGTGCCTCCGTCGACAGACTTATAGAGGCCACTGCCGGAACCGGCGAAGTCACCGTTCTCCCATGGTCCCTGACGGGCCTGCCAGAGATCGGCGTACACGGTCTGGGAGTCGGAGGGATCGAAGGCCAGATCCATCCCGCCAGTATTTTCGTCGCGAAAGAGCACCTTGGTGAACGACTTGCCGCCGTCGGTTGAACGGAAGATGCCGCGCTCCTCGTTCGGTCCGTAGGGATGACCGAGGACCGCGACGAAGAGGCGGTTCGGGTCCTTGGGGTCGACGATGATGGCCGGAATCTGCTGACCGTCACGCAGGCCGAGGTGGGTCCAGGTGAGGCCGGCGTCGGTCGATTTGTAGATGCCGTCGCCGGTGGAGAGGTCGGGCCGCTGCAGTCCTTCTCCGCTGCCGACGTAAACCGTCGAGGGGTCGGAGGGTGCGATGGCGATGGCACCGATCGAGCCGGTGGGCTGGCTGTCGAAGATCGGCGTCCAGATCCGTCCGTAGTCCGTCGACTTCCAGACGCCGCCGTTGTTGACGCCGATGTAGAAGACATTCGGCTGCGCCGGAATCCCGACGGCAGCGACCGTCCGTCCCCCGCGAAACGGTCCCACCATCCGCCAGCGCATCTCCCCCGCAACGGTGAGGCTGACCGCGCAGCCCGTGCCCGTGGGAGCGCAGGGCAGCGCCGCTTGCGTCTGCGCGATGAGCGTCGAAAACACCGAGGTTCCAGCAACGACTAAAACTGCGATCCGACGGCTGCACGACGTCATGGTTTGACCCCTTCGAAGAGGCAGCATTATAGGGAAGAGGGGAATCGCGGCAGCGCGAAAGGAAGCGCCTTTTGTAGCGCCGGCATCCCTGCCGGCCGTGCCGCGGGCATCCTGCCCGCGGGTCTGCCTTCCCAACCCGGCCCCATTCGTGAACAGGGATCCGCCGATGCTGAAGGTCGGACTGTGTGGCTTCACGATCAATCAGACCCTCTACTACCGGACGTTTCCGGCGGTCGAGGTGCAGCAGACTTTTTACGAACCTCCACCACTGGCTACGCTGCGGCGGTGGCGCGAGGCGGCGCCGGAGGACTTCGAGTTCACCATCAAAGCCTGGCAGCTCATCACCCATCGAGCGACCAGCCGCACCTATCGCCGGCTCAAGACTCCGCTCGCACCGGGCGATCGTCGGGACTGCGGCGGATTCCAGGCCACCGACATCGTCATGCGTGCCTGGGAGACGACACTGGCATGCGCCCGCACGTTGCGCGCGAGCGCCATCCTTTTCCAGTGCCCGGCCAGCTTCCGCCCGACTGAGGAGAACGTCTCGGCGTTGCGAGACTTCTTCTACGCAATCGAACGGCCGGAGGGCACCCAGCTGCTGTTCGAGCCCCGCGGCGAGTGGCCTGGCGCTCTGCTCCGGGAGCTCGCCCAGGATCTCAACCTCGCCGATGCCGTCGACCCGTTCCTGCGACCCTCGGTCACTCCGGAGTTTCTCTACTGGCGCCTGCATGGAATCGGGAGCTTCTATCGCCCTTATACGGACGAGGAGCTACGGGAGTTGATCGCCCGTCTTCCCGCCCGGACTCCGTCTTACGTGATGTTCAACAACATTCCGCGCCCGGCAGACGCCCGTCGTTTCCTGGAGCTGGCGACGACCTCATGAGCGAGCGCCTGCCCAGCGAGCAGGACCGTCCCCTTGCTTTACAATCCCTGCACGTGGCCGCCCCACCCGAAGAACGACGTCAATACCAGCGCGTGACGCTGGTCCGCGCCATGGCAGGGAAGATCGGATCTTCGCGCGTCTTCATCGTGGACGCGTCGCTCAATGGGCTGCGCGTCGCCCACCAGGGAACTCTGCCAGCCATCGGCCAGGAATGCCTGCTGATCTTCGATTGGGAAGGAAGCGGAATCGAATTGCAGTGCCGCGTCACCCGGAGCACGCTGCACAAACTGGCCAAAGACAAGAACGAAAAAAGCATCTACCACGCCGGCCTGGCCATCGAGAAGGCCATCGGAAACTCAGCCAAAAACCTCCGGCGCATGATCTCGGAGGTGGTCGCCCGTGCTCTGGATGAGCAGAAGGCAAACGCGCACGGTGTCCCGGCCAAGGCGGCGCAGATTTTCCAGACCGGGAAGGGTTCCGAGTTCCTGCGCTTCGAACTGATCAACGGTGCATGGCGCCGCACCACCACCACCCGTTCCGACCAGCCCTCCGACGGGTTCACCATCTCCGCCGAGGAGGGCCGCGACAATATCGCCATGCTTTGTGAGACCTTCGAGAAGGCGGATGCGGAAGGCCGCCAGCTGATCCGGTTGATGGCCGAGCTGAGCATCAGCAAAGTGGAAGGCATCCCCACTCGCCGTTACACCCCGTAAGGCCTCTCCTTACAGAAACGAGGACGCTCCGGCCGTCGACGAGGTGGCGTAGGATACGCGGCCATGTGGACCGCCCGCCGTATCCTCAAAGAGCTCGCCGACCCCGACCAGCGCCGCAGGATTCTCACCGCATTCTGGAAGCACGGCGACGACTCGGCGAAGATGCTCGCTGCCGCGCAGCTGGCCCGGGCCATGAACTTCCGCGACGAGACGATCCGGAAAATGGCTCCCGAAAAGAAAGCGGAGCTGCTGGCCTCGCGCATCGGAGCGGCAGAATTCGAGGCGGCCTTCGACACCGCGCTGATGCTGTACCACACGCACGACCAGTCGAAGCTGCTCGCCGCATTCCTCGATCAATGGGGCGTGCCGCACGTCAACGGCTCGATCGAGATCGACGACTACACTCCCCCGACCGCGGACGCCGTTCGCGCCGCCGCCACCCGGCTCGACAGCGACTTTCCTGCACAAGACATCAATGTGTATCTCGCCTCCGCAGGCCTGCTGATGGGTGGCCAATGGCAGGCAGGAACCTGGCCTGTAGTCGACGAGCGCGCCGCAAGCTCTGGTGCGTGAAGCGCCGCAGCGAGAGCCGCTGAGACTCGTTTACTTCGCCGTTTCCAGCCACGACTCGAACTCGCCGAGCGCAGTGTCGTTATGCAATAGAAACCGGCCGAGCATCATGGGGTCAGCCCCTGTGTTGACCACCCCTCTTCGCACGGTGACCGCGGCGGTGTATCCCGCCCCTTTCGCCGCCGACACCACCGTCTCGTCGAAGTCTCCGAAGGGATAGGCCAGGAATTTCACATCGCTGCAGATGTGCTCCTCCAGCAGCTCCCTGCTCTTTCTCAGCTCGATGGCCAGCCATTCTGAATACGCCGCTTCCTCCATCTCCGGATGTCGCGCCCGGCTCAGAAAGGGGTGCGACAGCGAATGGCTTTCGATGTCCACGCCCTGCGCGGACAGGCTGGCGACATCTTCCCATGTGAGATTGAAGGGATGCTGGGAGTGCTGCTCCACAACCGAGGGATAGACAAAGGCGGTGAAGGGCATCCCCCTCCGGCTGAGCTCCGGCTGCATCTGCGTCTTCACCGAAATCCAACCGTCGTCCGCGGTGATGACAACCGAACGCGCCGGCAGGAAGGGTCTCGCTCCGGTCAGGAATTCTTTGAGATGCCGCAACGGAATCACCGTGTAGCCGTGACGATCCAGCGAGTCGAGCTGGGCCCGGAAGTCGTCCGTACTGACGGTGTAACGGTTCAGTTCGGCGGGAGCGTTCGACACGGCTATCCCGCGGGGGATGGTGGCGTGAGCCGGAACACCGCCGGGCTCCACTTCGTGGTACCCCAGGATCACCACCCTCGGTCGCTCGGAGAGGAGCGGGGATGCGGTCAGATCACCGGCGAGGACTCCAAGGGACATCAGGAAAAAGAAGATCATTCGCGATGGCCGGCCTCATCTTTCATCAAGCAGCATGCCATCTGGGCCCTGGCGGCGCGGTGCGCCGCTGGGATCCTGACAACACTTCCTCATCCAGTTCGATCGGGGAAGACCGCGTCGAATCCGTGTCACGACAAGTCTGCAACGAAAGTCCGAAGGGCGAGGTAGTCTGGGGCCATGGCCTCTCCACGAGCAATCGCCCTCTGCCTCCCCTTCCTCCTGATTGCCGCTCCCCTGGTTGCAGGCGACGCCAGGCAACCGGTGAGGGAGCCGGCCAGCCTGACGCTGGAAGCGAAAGGGCCTGCCCTCCGGCTCCTGATCACCGGTGACGCCGGTGCGACTCACTCGCGACTGCGCGCCGGAATCCTGGCGGTGCAAAAGGATCGCGCCATCGATGCCATCATCCTGGTGGGCGATAACTTCTATCAGTGCGGCGTCTCCTCGGTGGATGACCCTCAGTGGACGAAGATCACCGAGCACTTCGGGCCGGCCGGAGTTCCGATCTTCCCCGTCTTCGGCAACCACGATTACGGTGACCCCTCCCGCAACCGGACGAAGTCCGACGCCTGCGCCAGTTTTGCCGCCAACCCCGCCGCGGAGATCGAAGCAACCGGAACCGTCCCCGGCTGGTCATTTCCGGCGGAGAACTACGTGGTCAAGACCGCAGCGGCGGATTTGCTGATGATCGACACGCAGCCACTGGCCAGTCGCTGGGATCGCCCTTTTCTCCAGAGCGGAACCGCGGCCTCAATCACCTCGTGGCTTCAGCAGCGTTTGCGGGAGTCCACCAAGCCGTGGCGGATCGTGGTGGGTCATCACACCATCTACTCCTCCGGCGAGCATGGAAGAATCAACTCTCTCGATCAGCAGAACATGCGGCGGCTTCTACCGTTGCTGACATCGGGACACGTCGACCTTTACATCTGCGGTCACGATCACGACCTCGAACTGCTGGGGAACCTTCGAAGCCGCAAAAAGCCCCTTTTCCTGGTGAGCGGCGCGGGCTCCGGGATCGGGGACATGCGCGCCCGCAAACCGGCGGCGCTGAAAACCGAGCCACCGACGTTATTTCCCGATCCCGTTGCGGCCATGTTCGGGTTCGCCGTTCTGGAGATCGAGAGCGCTCGCCTGACCATCACCTTTTACGATCATGAAGGTGTGGCCAGAAGCCAGCCGTTCGTCGTCGAAAAGTGAGAGAGCGCGGAGCTGCTCGCTTCGCGCATCGGGTCGGCGGAGTTCGAGGTCGACGAGCGGCGACGCCCGGTCCGGGAACGAAGTGACGGCTATCGGGCCGTCTCCAGCCACGACTCAAACTCGGCGATCGTGGTGTCGTGAAGGACCAGAAAAC
>JBKJQB010000008.1:0-7064 GCA_046594105.1 Thermoanaerobaculia bacterium | reverse complement strand
CGCGCTCCAGACGATCTTCACCGAGCTGCTTCGCTTTTACGTTTGAAGACTCTCCGGGGTGCTTGTCTTAGCCCGCATTTCTCGCACCCGTCCGTCGCGAGGGCGCGCAAAGTGGCTCGGATGCGAGGCGCGCGAAGGAAGCGCGACGAGGGCGTACTTGACGGTACGTCGAGGAGCGATTCCGAGCGCACCGAAGCAGACGGCCCACTTTCCGCGTCCGCAGCAGGATGGGTGTCAGAAATGCGGGCTAGGGACTTCCCTCCGGTCTCAACACATCGATGGCTGGCTGGCCTGATGGCTTGACCGTGAGTGTGGTGAACGTCCAGCGTTCGGCGCCGCGCGTGGCCACGGCGTCCACGTGAGCCTCGCCTTTCGGTCCGGAGATGGAGAACCCCAGGTCGGCGGTGCCTGAATTGTTCTTGATCTGCAGCGAGCCGCTGACCAGCAAGCCGGTCTTGATGGGCGTCCCCAGGGCTGCGACGACGCGGGGATCAGCAACGGCACGATTGCGGGCCTCGGAGTAAACGTCGGACTTTTTGATCGCGCCGAAGATTCCGAATACCACTGCGACCACAGCGACGGCGCCGAGGAGGAAGGCGATGGTGCAGCCGATCAATGCGAGTTTGCCGCAGCCAGTGGACTGCTTTGGCGGCGGAGGTGGCGCCGGAGTCATGGGGTGGAAGCGGCCGGGATCAACGGTCATGGGAAACCTCCCGGGGCAGTCTACGACAGAGCCAGAACGTGTTCGGCAACGCTGGCGCTCAACGCTTCGAGGTCGTAGCCACCTTCGAGCAAAGAAAGAATGCGGCCCTTGGCGTGGCGCTCGGCCGCTTCGACCAGCCTTTGGGTGATCGCTCCGTATGCCTGCTCGGTGACGTTCATCCCGCCGAGGGGATCGCGGCGATGGGCATCGAATCCGGAAGAGAGGAGCACCACGTCCGGGCGATAGTCGTCGATCACCCGCACGATGTCGTCCTCGACCGCGCGCAGATATTCGGCGTCCCCTCCTCCTGCGGCGATCGGAAGATTCCGGGTGAAACCACGACCGGCGCCACGCCCGATCTCGTCGGACGCTCCCGTGCCGGGATAGAACGGGAAGCGATGGGTCGAGGCGTAGTAGACGTCGTCGCGCTCCTCGAACAAGGCCTGGGTGCCATTGCCGTGGTGTACGTCGAAGTCGAAGATGAAGACCCGATCGATTCCCTCGCGCTCGCGGAGCCATTCGGCCACGCAGGCGATGGTGTTGAAGAAGCAGAAGCCCATCGCAGCGACGCGATCGGCGTGATGGCCCGGGGGCCTGGCCACCACAAACGCGCGCGTGGTCTCCCCGGTCAGCATTTCCTCGGCAGCCCCGAGAGCGGAGCCCACGGCGGTGCGGGCGGCGGCGAAGGTGCGGGAGGAAATCGGGTTGTCCATGGAGTGAAACAGTCGCATCCCTGCGCGGCAGGCATGCTCGAGCTCCCGTTCATAGTCGCTGGAATGCACCTTGGCGATGATGCGGTCGGTCTCCGCGTGCACGGACGCCTCGGCCACCACTCGATCGGAGAGTCCGGCACGGGCCACTCCCTCCAAGGCGGCGTCCATGCGCGAAGGGCGCTCGGGGTGGCCGACGCCGGTGTCGTGACTGCGGAAGATCGGATTCGTGTAAACGCGAAGGTTGCTCATGGTCGGACCGGTGGTACGTGCGCATCTGCCGGTATTGGATCCGTGTGATACAAACGTTCCCGGCTTGAAACGCATTCTCCAGATCGTCCTGGTCATCGCTCTGACCGGGTTCTTCCTCGGACTCTTTCTCTGGAAGAGCAATCTTCATGACGTCTGGGCGATCATGAAAGCGGCAGACCCGCTCTGGCTGATCGCCGGGCTGCTCATCAACTTCTCCACCCTCATCTTCCGGACGCAGCGCTGGCGCATTCTCATCGGTGGCCCGGACATGCCTGGGTTTTATCCCACCTTCTTTGCGAACTGCACGGGATACATGCTGTCCACGGTTCTCCCCATCCGCGCCGGCGACGTGGCCCGTCCGGCCTTGCTGGCGCGGCGAAGCAAAGTCCGCTTCGTGGATGCGCTGGGAACCGTCCTGTCCGAACGTGTGCTCGACCTGATCAGCATCCTCGCCCTCTTCGTGTATTTCTGCATCGTGCACTGGAACGATTTTCCCGGGCGCCAGGGTGTCATTCATGTGGGGGGCGCCGTGTGTGGTGGCGTGCTCACGGCGCTGATTCTCTTCATGATCGGACTGGGCTTCTCCAGCACCGCGGTGCGACGCCTTCACGAACGGCTGGGACGCCTGCTGCCGAAGCGGTTTCGTGATCCCTGGATGCGCTTCTTCGACGCGTTTGTCAGAACCCTGGACATCGTCCATCGGCCTGCGGCACTGGCGACCGTCCTTGCTTGTACCGCAGGAATCTGGCTCTGCCTGACCGCGCAGTTCTGGGCGGTCATGAAAGCCGTCAATCACGTCCTGCCCTTCGACTCCACGTACTTTCTGAGCGCCGTCACCACCGTCGGAATCGCCATCCCCACTCCTGGCGGCGTGGGCGGCTTTCACAAGATCAGTCAGTGGCTGCTGACGACCTACTACGGGTTCGACATCGATCCATCGGTGGCCATCACGCTCCTCTTTCACCTCGTCGGTACGCTGCCGGTGGTGGTCGCCGGAGTGGCGCTGCTCCTGCGCGAAGGATTGCGATTCCGGGATCTGACCGCCGCGGGGAAGGAAGTCGCCGATCCGCCGCCCGCGGCCTGACGAAGGGTGCGCGCGGCAGCGAGTGGTTCCCTCGCTCCACCCATCCTCTCGTGATATACGGCGCCGTGATGCGCTGTCCCTTCTGCGGAAACACGGAAGATCGCGTCGTCGACTCGCGCGAAGGGCGCGAAGGCGAGGTCATCCGGCGTCGTCGTGAGTGCACGCAGTGCGGACGCCGTTTTACCAGCTACGAGAAGATCGAGCACCTGCCCTTTCAGGTCGTCAAGCGCGACGAGCGGCGCGAGCCCTACGATCGGGAAAAGCTCATGCGCGGTCTTCAGGTGGCCTGCCGCAAGCGGCCGGTGCCGCAGGAGACCCTGGAGCGGCTGGCCGACTCGATCGAAACCTCCATGCAGGAGTCCGGCGAACGGGAGATTGCCAGCCAGCGGATCGGAACGATGGTCATGGAACGGCTGCGGGAGCTGGACCCTGTGGCCTACGTCCGATTCGCATCGGTCTACCGCCGCTTCGAGGACGTGGATGCATTCGTGAAGGAGTTGCACCAGCTGAAATGAGTCCGAAAAATCACAGGGCGCGCAGCGCGAAGAGAAGAATGATGCCGATAAGAAATCGTCTGACAGTGAGATCCCACACCGCGCCCGGCGAAGAGATAGCTGTTGGTGAACACGACACTTCACGGGAACAGCCATTGCAGCGGTTCCCATCAGGTCCCCCGCATTTTTCGGAGAGGTTGATATGAGCGACGCGAACGAACCCGCGAAGGAAGAACCGATCAAGATCCCCGATGTCCTTCCTGTCCTTCCGTTGAAGGACCTGGTCATCTTTCCGTTCATCATCGTGCCCCTCTCCGTATCGCGTGAGAAGTCCATCAACGCGGTGGATCAGGCCCTGGCCGAGAACCGGGTGATCATGCTGACGGCGCAGAAGGATTTCCAGAACGAGGATCCGGCAGAGGACGATCTCTACCGCGTCGGCACGGTGGCCATCATCATGCGGATGCTCAAGCTCCCGGACGGGCGCATCCGCATCCTGGTCCAGGGCCTCTCGCGTGCCCGCGTCGATTACTTCATCCAGACCGCTCCCTTCTTCAAGGCGAAGATCACCCGGATTGAAGAGGTGGTCACCAAGGATCGTTCGCTGGAGGTCGAGGCCCTCATCCGCGCGGTCAAGCAGAATCTCGATCGTGCCGTGAGTCTCGGCAAAAACATTTCCCCGGAAGTCATGGTCATCGCCGCGAATCTCGACGACCCGGCGCGTCTCACCGATCTCGCGGCTTCCAATCTCGATCTGAAGCTGGAGGAAGCGCAGCAGATCCTCGAAACCATCGATCCGGTCGACCGGCTCAAACGCGTCAATGAGCTGCTCACGCGCGAAATCAATCTTCTGACCATGCAGCAGGAGATCTCCTCCGCTGCCCAGGGGGAGATGAACAAGAGCCAGCGCGAGTATTTCCTCCGCCAACAGCTCAAGGCCATCCAGAGCGAGCTCGGTGAGGGAGAAGACGTCGCCGAAGACGTCGAGAACTATCGGAAAAAAATCGAGGAGAAGCAGATCCCCGCCGAGGCCAGGGAGGAGGTCGAGAAGCAGATCAAACGTCTGGAACGCTCGCATCCCGACTCGGCCGAGACGTCGATCATCCGCACCTATCTCGACTGGATGACCGGCCTGCCGTGGGGTGTGATGTCGGCGGACAACCACGACCTGCAGCGCGCCCGCACCATTCTGGATGAGGACCACTACGACCTCGAGAAGATCAAGGAACGGATCCTGGAGTACCTCGCCGTGCGCAAGTTGCGCGGCGCGAAGATGAAAGGTCCAATCCTCTGTTTCGTGGGACCTCCCGGCGTGGGCAAGACCTCGCTGGGACGCTCGATCGCCCGGGCCCTCGATCGCAAGTTTGTGCGCATTTCCCTCGGTGGCGTTCGCGATGAGGCCGAAGTCCGCGGCCACCGCCGCACCTATGTCGGCGCCCTTCCCGGCCGCATCGTCCAGGGCATCAATCAGGCCCAGACCTCCAACCCCGTTTTCATGCTCGACGAAGTGGACAAGATCGGCGCGGACTATCGCGGCGATCCGTCCTCGGCGCTGCTCGAGGTCCTCGATCCGGAGCAGAACTTTTCCTTCCGCGATCACTATCTCGGCGTGTCGTACGACCTGTCCAACGTGATGTTCATCGTCACCGCCAACGTCCTGGACACCATCCAGCCGGCATTCCTCGACCGCATGGAGATCATCCGGCTCTCCGGCTACACCGACGAAGAGAAGATGTCGATCGCCAAACAGCATCTGATCCCCAAGCAGATGGAGGAGAACGGCCTCAACGAAACGCCGGTGACCTGGACCGACTCCGGGATCATGCGGATCATCACCGGCTATACCAAGGAAGCGGGCCTGCGAAACCTCGAGCGCGAAATCGGAACGGTCTGTCGCAAGATCGCCGTGCAGGTGGCCGAAGGAAAATCAGACGCCAGCTACCGCATCACCGACGCGAACGTGGAGAAGTACCTCGGAGCGATGAAGCACTTCGCCGAAGAGCTCCTGGAGCGCGATCAGGTCGGGGTGGCCACCGGACTGGCCTGGACCGCGGTGGGCGGCGACATCCTGTTCATCGAGGCGCTGGCGGTGAAGGGCAAAGGGAAACTGGTGCTCACCGGACAGCTCGGCGAGGTGATGAAGGAGTCGGCGCAGGCGGCGCTGACCTATGCGCGAGCGCACGCCGACGAGCAGGGCATTCCGTCCGACTACTTCGAGACGCACGACATCCACATCCATGTGCCCGCAGGGGCCATCCCCAAAGACGGGCCGTCTGCAGGGATCACCATGACCAGCGCGATCATCTCCATGATCAGCGGGCGGCCGGTGAAGCGGAATGTGGCCATGACCGGCGAAGTGACCCTGCGCGGCGACGTGCTGCCCATCGGGGGCCTGAAGGAAAAGGTTCTGGCTGCGCGTGCGGCCAAGATCACCACGGTCATCGTTCCGAAGCTGAACGAGCGCGATCTGGTCGACGTCCCCGAAGCGATCAAGCGCGACATGCAGTTCTACTTCGTCGATCACGTCGAAGAGGTGCTGAAGATCGCATTGCTCGATCGAGCCGCTGCCGATCAGAAGACCACCGAGCGCAGCGGGCGGGAGTCGAAGCCGCTGGCCGCCCCCGAGCCAGCGCCCGACACCAAGGACGATGTGCCGGTGCCGCAGCAGGGGTAGGGACCGCCGTTCGCGTCCCCGCCCGACGTTACAATCCAGTCAGTCCCCCATGCCCACATCATTCACGGCGAACCGGATCGCTGTTTCGTTCGCCCTCGCATTCGCACTCATTCTTTTTCCCACACGATCTCGATCTGCGGAGACGACGGACGGTCTCGACCTCACCGCCATCGGCGCGCCTTCCTTCGAGAGCTTCACGCCGCGCGACGGCCTGCCGGAGGGTGTGGTCACCACGGTCGGGGTGGATGTGGACGGCTTCGCCTGGGCCGCTACGGCGCAGGGGCTTTACCGTTTCATCGGACATCGATGGCAGCAGCAGACGACGCGCGATCGTGGGAGCGTTTACCGCCGGATCGGCGGGGACAGCACCGGCGCGTTCTGGGCGGCCTCGGTCGACAAAGACATCCTTCGGCTGCGCGGAGGTCGATGGGAATCGGTTCCCCGCGTGGCCGCGGGGCTGTCGAACCATGCCTATCGCGTCACGGAGACCAGGGATGCCCGAGGGCATTCCCACATCTGGCTGCTCAGCACGGACCATGGCATCTTCGAGTTGGCAAACAATGTGTGGCGGCCCGACCCTGGTAATGCCTCGCTGCCTCTCGGGCAGCTGAGCTCTCTGGCCGTCACCACGCAGCTCTTCAGCGAGACGCGGCAATGGATCGGGACAGGCGATCTGGGAGTGTGGTTCCGCCGCGAGGGGGAGACTGCCTGGCAGCCGTTTGTGATGGCGGGGATGGTGCCGGGGCAGATCGAAGACCTCCAGCGAACCGTCGATGCGAAAGGGGAGTCGCTGTGGATCTCTGCGTTCCGCCAGGGCCTCTATCGAGTGCGGTCTGATGGGGCCCGGAAGTGGAGCGTGGAAAGCGGCGAGCTTCGTTCGAACGAGGTTTATTCGATCACCACCTTCATCGATCCCGTGCGAGGTGCGGGCGCCTGGGTCGCTTCGCGCAGCGGGTTGGTGCGCGTTCGGGGCGACCTCGCGGAGACCTTCGATCGGCGTCACGGCCTTCCCTCCGATCAGATTCGTGATGCCCGGTTGTGGCGCAGCCCCAGCGGCGAAGAGGTCCTCTGGATCGCCACGGAGTCGGGCGTGGCACGCGCCGTCTTCACCGCGAACCGCTGGCAGACCGCCAGCCTCATGGGCGCC
>JBKJQB010000322.1:0-3791 GCA_046594105.1 Thermoanaerobaculia bacterium | reverse complement strand
CGAAGGCAAGCCGGCTCAATTCGAAAACATGGGCGGGCCCATGGAACTGGAAGTTGAAAAGGCGATCACCGACCTTCGGTCACGGCTGCCGCTCCTCGGCGACTGGAGTTCAAAGGAATCCATCGGACGCGGCAAGCCGATCGAGATCGCCCCCGCGTCCACCTCCGACCCGCGCCTTTACGGAGATGAGAGCTGGAAGAACTCGGTTGTCAAGTCGTTGCAGACGGCCTTCCCGCAAGATCGGCCGGAGCGGCCGCCGCTGTTCCGTTCCGCCTCTATTGTCTCCAGCGGCACGCTTGTGAAGAGCACCGAGTTGGCGACGCAGTGGCAGCAGACCGCCAGACACACATCTGCCGTGGAAATGGAGCTCACGGGCGTATGGCTGGCAGCACGTTACGCCGGCCAAGGTACGCGCGTGCTCGCAATCCGAGGGTTAAGCGACATCATTGGCTACAGCCGCGATCCCGCCTGGACCGAATACGCCGCGTATTCGCCCGCCTCGTTCATGCACGCCTTCATCATCAGCGGCATCATCAGTAGGCAGAACACTTAGCCTTGGGTAGCCTTGGGGCCTATTCCGTTTCGGTGAGCTAGCTCCAAAGCAGGCTGAAGCCGGTCCCACAGTCACGGAGCTTCACACATGACCTACCTGCGGAAATCGTGCAGCGTGGCGACCGAAGACGACGCGGTCATACTGGGCGATGGTGGGCGAAGCCGGCTCGCTGTCTCGTATGCTGGCCGTATGCTCCTGCGAATGTTGCTGCTTTCTCGAAGGATTATTTGAACCGCGCGTCGGTTCGGGACCGAGGGGTTGGAGGTTCGAATCCTCTCGCCCCGACCAAAAACAATCAATAGAAATGGCCTTCGATCGACCGTCATGGTCGGTTGAAGGCCTTTTTTATTGGTCGTTGTCGACACTTTCGCCTCACCAACTCGATAATTTCTAGAAATCAGGCCTGATTTCGTGTCGGTGATGGTCCGTGGTGAAAGGTCATAAAAGAGTGTTTTTGGCCGCTAACCCTTATGCTGTTCTTATGCTGGTCGGAGAGAGCATCTACCCGCATGCCGGACGTCGGCGGGCGTGCATTCGACGCGTCGCCATCAAATCTTTGGAGACGTAGCAGCCCGACGCGAATGTCCGGCGTAGGACCTGTTCTGTCAGAGCGGTCCGCTACTCTCCACGGCAAGACGAGCACGCGCTTCCACGAAGATAAACGATGGCGATGCGGGCCATCGCGGTCGGGGCCCGTCCTTTCGGCAGCCGGGTAGAATGACGGCTCAACTCGCGCTTGAAACTGAGGGGCAAGTCCACGCACTTTATGAAGCTCGACGATCTCCAACCGAACGCCGTCGTCCTGACCTGCCGGCATTCTTCGGACCAATCATTCCTGGAGAACGGCGCTCTCTGAGAGGACCGGCTTTTTCGGACCAAAGTCAGAGTGACTCGGCAGCGTGTTCCATCGTCAACCGGGCGTATTCATTGGGGCTGAGGCCCTTGAGAGCCCGGTGAGGATGATTCGCATTGTAGTCCTGTCGCCACGCCTCGATCTTGGTGCGGGCATCCTCCAATCCGTCAAACCAGTGCACATTCAGACATTCGTCGCGGAAACGGCCGTTGAAGGATTCGATGGCCGCGTTGTCCGTCGGCTTGCCCCGACGGCTGAAGTCGAGGATGACCTGGTTCGTGTACGCCCAGAGATCCAGGGCCGCCCCGACGAACTCGCTGCCGTTGTCGCAGTAGATCCGCTGCGGCAACCCGCGATCGAAGCGCAGCCGCTCGAGCGTCGCCACGACATCCTGTCCCGTGAGCCCGCGCCCCACCGCGATGTCGAGGCACTGGCGGGTAAACAGATCCAGCACGGTCAAGGTGCGGAACCGCCGGCCATCGCTGAGTTCGTCGGCGACAAAGTCCATGCTCCAGATGTCGTTCCTGGCCGTGGCCGGACGCCGCTGTTCGCGATGCACAGCCGTCGCGTGGCGCCACGGGCGTTTCCGCCGCAACGCCAGACCTTCCTCGGTATACACCCGATAAAAGCGCTCTTTCCCGACCTCCCAGCCTTCTCGGTGCAGCAAGACCAGCAGCCGGCGGTACCCGAACCGGAGGCGCGTCGTGGCCAGCTCCCGCATCCGCTGCCGCAGCGCCGTCAGCGGATCTTTTCGCGTCGTATAGTAGACCGACGACCGCGTCGTCGCGATCACTCGACACGCCCGGCGGGCGCTGACCGGGTAGTGACCCGTCAGATATTTCATGACTTCACGCTGCTTGACGGGCTTTAGAATTTTTTTTGGATCACGTCCTGGAGCATGACCTTGTCGAGCGACAGGTCCGCGACCAGCCGCTTCAGCTTGGTGACCTCGTCCCGCAGCTGCTTCAACTCGCGAGCCTCACTCGGCTGTAGGCTGCCGTAGACCTTCTTCCAGCGATAGAAACTCTGCTCCGAAATCCCGATCTTCCGACAGAGATCCCCGACCGGGACCCCCTGGGCGGCTTGCTGCAACACCGCGGTGATCTGCTCGACTGAAAACCGCTTCTTCACGGCACGTCCTCCTGGCCCCCTGGGCCTGATTGTGCTGCACAGTCACCCTAAGAACGGTCTGAAAAAGCCGGAGCCCCTCACTTTCTTCTGAACAGCATGGCAAGAGAAATCGTCGAACCCGGAAACGTGACCGCCCACAGCGACGCGACCCAGATCATCGGGTGGTAGAAGGTCTGCAGAGCGAGGAAGGGGACGATGGCGCCGTTCGCGATCAGGAACCAGCGGGCCGTCTTCTCCACCCCGGGTCCGGTGAAGACGAACGCGGCGAAGAGCGTCGACAGGCTCATGAAGCTGTAGCCGAGAAGGTCGACCGAGTAGGTGAACGAGTTGAAGACGTGGAAGAGGAAGGGCCTGACATGGTCGGCGACGTTCCCCTGATAGAGGGCAGGGGCGACCAGGGTGAGCTGTACGAAGTAGTTCATGCAGATCAGCGTGCCGTACATGATCGCGAACGTGAGCCCGGTCTGGCTCCAGATCTTCTTCTCTGGAGGTGTCTGCCGATGGACGGCTCCCATCAGGACCACGAAGGAGATGCCGAGGAACAGGGAGGGGACGAGGAGGATCACGAGGCCGTACCAGGTGCTGTCCCTCTCGGGACCGCCGCCCGACCCCATGAGTCCGAGCCACTCACCGACCTGCCCGATGTCGTAGGCGATGCTGAAGACCGACGCGAGTAGCGCCGACCATAAGCCGATCTTGTAGACAGTTGATTGGCCTTCCACGGGTACCCCCTTATGATCACGCAGTTACTATGACCGCACAGTGACTCACGGCGCGAACTCGTAGGCGATCGACGTCAGGTCGCCCACGAAGTATGACTTGCTCCCTTTGGCGGCCCCTCCCCTGGTCGGCACCATCATGCCGTGGCGCAACTGGTAATTGGAGACGCTGCAGTCCCACGGCAGCATGACCATGTCCTTACCCACTCCGGAGCCACGCTCGTCGGCGTGCACGGACGAGATCAGCCCGGCCTCGTCGAACGTGAACAACAGCGTCAGGGAGATCGGGCCGTCCATCAGCGTGGCATTGGCCGAGCGGTCGTTGACCGCCTCCCAGCGCACCCCCTGACTGGGTAGCAGCGCGGTGGGGTACCACGCCATCTCGGCGAAGTAGCGCATCATTTCGCCGCGCGCGATCTCGCCGCCGCCATGCACGTCGGCCACCGGCGGCGACGAGTGGAAGCCCTTTACCTCGACGCAGCGGGCCGTCGTCCACCGACCGGGCTTCCTGTGGAACGGCCGCGTCTCGATGCTG
>JBKJQB010000228.1:0-6861 GCA_046594105.1 Thermoanaerobaculia bacterium | reverse complement strand
AACACCGAACACCTGGTCGGCGCTCAGCACCCACGGATTGCCCCATCCGTCGACCTTCGGGAAGGTCTTGACGTAGGTCGGTGCCAGGTAGGTGGTCAGGTTGTCGGCAGTGACGTTCCCGGTGCTCGGGTAGCTGATGCCTGCTGCGTTGTAACGGTTCATGTCCGTGGCGCGAGCTTCCCACGCCGTAGCGACAGTGCGCATGTCGGCCATGGTCCGCTTCTGCTTGGACCGCTGCATGGCGGTGAGCAGATTGGGGATGGCGATTGCGGCGAGAATCCCGATGATGGCCACAACGATGAGCAGTTCGATGAGGGTGAAACCTTTTTCTTTTCGAGACAATTTATCCTCCGTTCATTTTGGATATATGCCGTTTGGATCGCAATCGATGAGCCATCCCGGCCGAGCCTGGTTAAGCATTGCGAACGCAAGACTTAGCTACAGCGCAGGAGATTGGGATTTCGTGGAGGTGACGAATTTTGCGAACCACCCTGACAAAGCCGGTCAGCTGGACGGCTGATGATCGAATGAATAACTGCCCACCACCTTCCGCATCAACGCCACACCCTGCTGGAACCAGTCCGCCCGCACCCTCTCGTTGATCGAGTGAATCCCCTGCGTCTGGTAATAGTCGACCGGGAACGGCCACATTCCGTAGGCGTCGATCCCTCGAGCCCGGAGATATCTCGAGTCGTTGGACGAGGCTGCCAGAATCTCAGTGCCGATCGGCACCCCGGGATAGTGGCGCGCCACTTCGCGCGCGATCAGGCCGAATAGAGGGGTATGTCGGGACGTCAGCGGGGCAGGCCCATTGGTCTGGAGCACTTCCACTCGTGCTCCCAGCGGCTCGACCTGCCGGCGCAACCACGCAATTCGCGTCTGCGGCTGCTCATCGGGAAGGTTGAACAGGTTGATGGCCATTGCCGCACCGCTGCCCTCCGGTTGCACTCCCCCGAGCCACATCACGTTCTGCATCAGTTCCTTGTAGCCGGAAGCCAGGAGCCAGAATTTGCCTTCGGCCACGGTTCGGTCAATATCGCTCAACAGCCGCTGCTGCTCCACTCGCAGCGGAGCGACGTCGCGCAGGAACTCCCGGACCTCGGGTGAGATGCGCTCCGGATCCGCGGGGCTGATGAACGGTTCGAGCCGAAGCCGGATCCTCTGCATGGCCTCGCGGCTGCCGGTGTGCAGGCGCACCTTCACCGTCATCTTCGTTCCGATCTCGATGCCGAAGTAGCTGATGCGGTCCGCCTTGCTCTCGGTAATGCCACCCTCATTGAGGCAGTACTGGATCCCCTCGAAAATCTCCGGGCGGTGCGCCAGCAGCCAGGCCATCCCCAACGCTCCGCCCTGCTCTTCGTCCGCCGTCGCCAGAAAAATGAGGTCGTGTTCGGGTGAAACACCGCGCCGCGCGACGTCGATGAACGCCTCCAGCTCGCAGACGGCGATTCCTTTCATGTCCAGCGTTCCCCGTCCGTAAATCTGGTTGTAGAGAACGGCGCCGGAGAAGGGAGGCCGCGCCCATCCTCCCGCCGTTGCCGGTACCACGTCGATATGGCTGAGAAGGAGCAATCCTCCGCCCGCTTGCTTCCCGCGGAGACGCGCGTACACGTTTCCGCGCCCGGGCGCCGACTCGATCACCTCGCAGGCGATCCCGTTCCGCCGCAGCTCCGCCGCCAGGAAGGCTGCGCCCGCCAACTCCTTTCCGGGAGGGTTCGAGGTGTCGATCTGCACGTACCGTTGAAGGAGCTCGATCTCCCGGGTCATCGTCGTCTTCCGTGGAACGAAGGTCTCCGAGGCCATCTCATCGGCGACCCGCTGGTTGTGCAGGATCAGCGCGGTCAGCGCGATGCCAGCGGCAATGAGCAGGAGAATCGGGAGACCCCAGCGACGCATCACGGAGCGACCAGTTCGACGTGAGTGCCCTGCTCGTCGACCACGACATGAACCGGTTCTTCGTAGGCCTCCATCGGGTGAAAGGGCTCCTTCCGCCGGTAGAACAGCACGATGATCAGAAACAGCAGCGCCGTGAGGATGGAGATGGCCAGCCCGATCTGGACCAGCTCGTTGCGGTAGGACATCTCGATGCGATGCCGGCCGGGGGTGATGATCACGCCCTGATAGCCGATATTGGTGATCACCGGCTGCACCCGAGCCCCGTCAACATGGATCCGCCAGTATTTGTGAGGGGTCACGCTCATGACCAGAAACCCCTGGCCCACGCTCTCCACATCGATCACCGCGTTGTTGGCGGTCTCCACGACCTTGCGGACCACACCCTCCCCGGGCACGAATCCGGGACGGGTCACGAAGGCCACGCGCTTGCTGTAGTTCCCCGAGGAGAGCTTCGCGGAGAAGTCTGGGCGGTCCTTGATGGTGACCAGCTGATCGGCGAAGTAATAGCGCGGGAAATGCTCGCCCTCCAGAAAATGGATGGGGTTCGATTTCTTGAAGTCTCCTCCGGTGCGTTTCTTCTCCGCGTCGAAGTTCGCGTATTCCGCGCGATACCAGGCGTTCGACATGGCCATGAAGGGCTGCCACCAGTCGGCACGACCGGAGCGTTTGACGTCCCAGACCGATTCGGTGAAGTCGATGGTGGGCAGCAAAGCGGTTTTGTCGTAGTCGCGTTCAATGACGGTGCTCACCCCCGACCCTGCCGGGGTCATGGGGAACAGCCCGTTGCGCACGATCCAGTACACAGCGTCTGCAGTGGAAAAAAAGCTCTGGGCGATCTTCTCCTGGCCGTACCAGTCCGCCTCATGGAACACGCGGTAGTCGCGGTGATTGGGGCGGAGGGTTGCCGTCGCTGGAGGGGAATTGAAGAAGCGTCGCGGCATGCGCGGATTGAGCTCCCAGGTCACCAGGCCGAGATCGGCGAACAGAAAGAGTCCGGCGATGACCAGCCACACCTTGCGGCGATGAAAGCGCGTAGTAAGCAGCAGGGCGATCAGAATGGCGCCGCGCGCTGCGGCCACGATCCAGTCGGTCCGCGACAGAGACAGCATCCGACTGGCCACCGGGCCCGCGCCCAGCACCCAGATCTTCATGAAGCCTTTCGCGTACCACGGAGTGAATCCGAGGATGGCGATGATCGCAGCGATGCAGGTGGTGGCCAGGGTGAAGCCGATGGCACCGCCGCGCACCTCTTCGTCGCCGGCCAGCAGGCGGTCCAGCATCTGCGCCGCAAAGATGATGAGCGCGAAGCTTCCCATCAGGATGTACTTCTCCGGATAGCGGACCGACGTGGCGATCCCCGCTTTGTAGAGCAGATTCAGAAGCGGTGTGTGTCCGCCCAGCGCCAGGAGCGAAGAGAAGAAAAAGAGGAACAGGACGAGCCGTCCCCCGCGCGGGCGCACGAACGCCCCTCCGATGGTCAGCGCCACCACGGCCAGCCCCGCATACACGCTGAACAGAAACGGCGAACCCATGCCGGTATACAGCCCTCCCGCCCAGTACCACATCACCCGCTTGATGGAGATGTGCCCGAGGATGTTGGGAAAGATGAATTCAGCAAACTTCGCCCAGGGCATGCTCCAGGCGCTGACCAGATCGAACTCGAACGGTCTCGATCGGGCGGAGTCGTGGACGTGGTCGATGGCCGGAAGAATCTGCGCCGCTCCGATGAGCAACCCGGAGATCGAGATCGAAGCGATCCACAGCACGCGCGTCAGCGATTTCGAAATCCTCGGCCTGCTGTACCAACCTCGATAGAGCGCGTAGAACCCCAGCAGCAGCCCCGTCTGCATGACCGTGGTTGGCTCGGCGACCAGAAACTGCAAGCCGAGAAACAGCGAGGCGATCGAGAAGTCACGAAGGTTTCGTTCCAGCAGAAATCGCCGCACATACAGACAGGTCAGTGGAAGCCATGCAGCGCAGAACAGGATGGGCAGCAGGTTGATGTACGAGAGGTAAACCCCGCCCAGGCCGAAGGAGAGCGCTCCGAAAAATGCGGCAGGAGGGCGCAGCTCCATGGAGCGGAGGAGCGCGTACATGCCCAACAGACCGATGTAGATATGGATGAGGATGTGCAACCGGTATCCGAGGTCGTAGCTCGGAAGCAGGATGAGCCAGGTCAGCGGGTAGAAGACCTCGTGCTCCGGATTGGCCGCGATGGGCTGCCCCGCCGAGAACAACCGGTTCCAGTACGGGAACTCTCCGTGCTGCACGATGTCGCGGAGGATCTGTTTTGCCGGGTAGTAGTAGCGCGTCATATCGCGCATGTAGAGCTGGTTCACGCCGGCCAGCACGTCCGCGAAGAAGACGGTGGCGATGAGGGCCAGGAGAGCCAGGGCGATCCAGTCGGTCCGCCGGGCCACCGGCTCCATCGGCGGAGGCACCCATGGGACGCGAGAGGGGGGAGGGGTTGGCGGGGGCACGTCGGGAGCGACGTCGTCGGTCGCCAGAAGCTCAGTCACGGCGCGCGATTGTAGTCGAGTGAGCAGGGCTGCATTGGGGAGAATTCCGGCAAGGAGGGCAACTGTTTGTGTCCCACCAACCGTGGTCGAGGCGGTGGAGGACTCTGGCCGATACTCCCCGACAGCACAGGCGGCACTGCGTTTCAAAGCTCACTCCGACCCGGTGAAATCAGGTGCTGTCGCGTTCACAGCCGCGCTGCCTCTCCGACCCCTCTCCCCGCGGAAAAGGGTCCGCAAAGCGGGGGTGAGGGAGATCCTTTCCGATCGTGCGAAACCCTGATTTGGACAGGGAAACTGCTGTGTTATCCTCGCCGGTTCCATGCCGCTGCACGAGAAAAAGGTCATCGCTGTTCTCCCGGCCTACAACGCCGAGAAGACGCTGGTGGCGACGTTCGAGGACATCCCCCAGGACTGGGTGGACGAGATCCTGCTGGTGGATGACCGCTCCCGCGACCACACCGTCGAGCTGGCGCGGACGTTACCGATGCGAGTGGTGGTGCACGCGAAAAATCGCGGGTACGGCGGCAACCAGAAGACCTGTTACCGAACGGCCATGGACGAGATGGGCGGCGAGATCATGGTCATGGTCCATCCCGACCATCAATACGATCCGAAGATCATTCCGGAACTGGTCAAGCCGCTGCTGCGCGGAGAGTGCGATGCCGTCTTCGGCTCGCGCATGCTGGGCGGACGCCCCATCGAGGGAGGGATGCCCAAGTGGAAGTACCTGGCGAATCTCTTCCTGACCGGGGTGGAGAATGCGACGTTTTACATTTTCCTCTCGGAGTACCACTCAGGATTCCGGGCGTACTCGAAGCGTTATCTCGACGCCGTGGACTTCGAAGCGAACTCCGACGACTTCGTGTTCGACACCGAGATCATCGCGCAGGGCGTGGCCAAGGGTATGCGCATCCGCGAGGTGCCCATCAGCACCCGTTACTTCGATGAGGCTTCCCAGATCGGCTTCTGGCGCTCGGTCCGTTACGGGCTGGAGATCCTCAAGACGATGATCTTCTACAAGCTGGACAAGAAGCGCATCTACTCGCACCGCATCTTCCGCGATCCGGTCAGAAAGGCCAGCCCGGCGGCGCCAGCTGCCGCTGCTCGACCGCTCGCCTGATCAGCATCGGCTCGACGCCGAATTCGTTTCCTGCCTCCAGCGCGATGGCATCGTCCCGCTCGAACACCACCTGCTCGATGAAGGCCCGCTGCACACGCAGCGCGGGGCTGAGCGGCAACGCCAGAGCCAGGGCCAGAGCGGCGAACGCACCCAGCGCCAGATAGACCCGTTCGCGCGTGCTCCAAGCCACCGCAAACGCCACCAGCAGCAATGGCACCGCGATTGCCAGGGGCCGGGCCACCCAGTGCAGCAGATTCGGTGCAGTCAATCCTCGGATCATCAGCGGTAATGCAAACGTTCCCCAGGGAGCAGGGATCCCGGGCGGGATAAACGGGAAGACCAGCGTGGTCATGACGCACGCAGCCACCGAGATCCCCAGCAGGGCCGAGAGCGGTCGCGAAGGCCGCAGGAAGAGCAGCGGGACCGTCAGGAAGGGGAGCGCGGCCACCAGATAACGCGCGCCGACCGTCCATCCCCCGTGCCAGTTCGGGTAGCCGGAGTAGAGAAGGATGATGGAAGCGGGCACCGCCATCAACGATGCAAACTGCCGTTTCGTCATCGCCGCGCGCGTGGCCCGCCAGGCGAACGGAATGGCCAGCAGGATCGGGGAGAAGACGAAGAGTCCCTTCGATGGATCGAAGAGCAGATGGAGCAGGATGGAGATCTTCGGCACGCCGATGCCGAACACGCCCGACTTCGCCAGGGTCCGGAACTCCGCGCTGCGCTCCATGCCGGAGGAGATGGCCAACCAGCTTCCGAAGGCCAGACGGTTGTACCCGAGCAGCATCGCTGCAAACGGGGCTCCTCCCAGAACGATGCGCGGCAGACTGCGGGAGCCGATCGAAAATGCCACCAGCACTGCGGCCGGCACGGCGCAGGGATACTCCGCAAGGACGGCAAGGCCGATGAGCGCGCCCGCTCCGATGTCGCGCCCCGGCGACGGCGCGAGAAAAAGCAGAACCCACGCCGCGAACAGGGCGAAGGCCGTCAGTGCATGCGAGAAGTTCAGCAGCCCGTAGGCGAACAGCGGCGTCCCGAACAGCAAGGCCACCGTCGCGAATGCACTGCCCTCGGTGGCCACGCTCATCCGCTTCGCCGCACCGGCGAAGAACAGCGCCAGCAGGATCGCAGGCAACGAAGCCGCCAGCAGCCGCATGGCGTTGAGGGTTACGCGCATCGTGCCCGGCGAAGGCGGACCGGCGAACGCGCGCGCGATCGCATAGGCTGGCAGACCCACCAGCGCGCCCCCCGGAGCCTTGTTCGAATACAGCCTTCCGCTCAACTCCGATAGATCTTCGAAGCCCGATCCCAGCATCGGCGCCAGCC
>JBKJQB010000066.1:0-2661 GCA_046594105.1 Thermoanaerobaculia bacterium | reverse complement strand
ATCTTCATGTCATCGGGCCGCTGCATCAGGCCGGCGGCCGCGGCGCCGCCACTGCGTTTGAATCGCGTGTAGGGCATCGGCGAAGCGGCAACTGGCTCGGACGTCCAGCCGACCACTGTGTTGTAAAATGACTCGGCGCTCTTGGTGTCGGTCGTCATTAGTTCGGACCAGACATGACGACCCAGAATCTGTGAAGGTGCAGCAGCTGTCATAGTGCCTCCTTCGGGACAGGTGAAGCATCATTCCAGCACATTCTGCCGCGCGGAGGCTACGGTGTTGTGACGAACGACGGCTGCGAAAGCATCCCATCCCTGAGCCCGACAGAGAAGATTGACCCGGACGACGTCGCCGTCCACTTCATACCAGAGCGGCGAGACGCTTTCGAAGCCGGTGTCGATGAACTCCAGACCGTGCTGCCAGCCACCGGGCCGTCAGCGCCGACGGACGGTTCGTCGTGTTCATCTCTGGCGCCTCGAACCTCAGCAGCGGAGACAATGGCAACGGTTGCCTGCCTACGAGCGCATTCGCCCGATGCCGGGTGGTATGCTGCCGCAAATAGCGCGCTCGCAAGTCACTTCTGTCATGCCGAGGTGAGCGATGTCGATGAAATCCGTTTCGGGTGTCGTCGCGCTGATCTGCTTGGTGCAGGCAGGTGCGTTCCAAGTTGCGGCGCAGGAGAAATCAACTCCTGGCGCAACAGCGATGCTCGTCGAACCGAAGACCAGCGGCGACATCGAAGCGCTGCGAGATGCAATCGGCTCCGCGGATGGCTCGGTTCGCTCGGTGGCTGCCAGGGCTGCGGGGTTTCTCGCGCGCCCGGATATGGCCGAAGTGCTCCTGGAAGCGTTGGCGCGCGAGCCGGATGCGAACGTGGCGGCGCAGCAGGTCCGCGCAGTCCTAAACATCAAAGGGCTCGAGAAGTTGCCGCAGGCGAGGGCGGCTGCGACCCGGCTGGGTGCGCCCGTCCTCCTGACGATAGCGGAGTGGCTCGCCCGGAACCAACCGTCCCTCTTCGCGACCTCCATGGCCGACCTGGTCCGCGAACTGGGCGAGAATCGCTCGGACGTCTTTGCGCTCATTGTCGCGATGAGTATGCGCCAAACGCCCACAGCAGCGACCGAGGTAGGCGCTGCATATGCCACGGCTGGCCCGCCGGCACATGCCTGGCGCGAGTTCCTCCGTCGGCTCGGTCCCGCGCTCGACGCCGCTCTTCTCACCAGGGGATTGACCGCGCCCGGTGCAGCAATGCGCGAAGCCACGGTGTGGTTCATCGTCGCATCCGGTGATCCCGACGCGGCCGCGCCTGCGTGGCTCAAAGCCGTCTTGACCGCCATGCCAGGAATGCCAGTGGCGAACGACACCGAATGGACGACCTTCGGTCACGAGCTGCTGGCCAGGCGCTCACGGAAAGGGAAGGTCGCCGAAGGTTCGGAAATCATCAGGCTCAGTGGCGCTGACCATCTCGACGATTTGAGAGCGCTCGCATCCGTGTCGCAAGTCACCCCGGCGGAGCGAGCGGCGGTCGACGCGTTTCTTCCGAATCCTGCCGGCACATCACGCCGGCCCCCAAAAGAGCCGTCCCGACCGCCTGTTCTCGCTCAGCCGAAAAGCCACTTGGCGACGCGGACGTTCTCCTCGATCACGTCCGGCTTCATGGAAAGCCTGATGGCCGCGGTGGGCTGTACTCCCCCGGCCGATTCCACTGCGTTCGGCGCCGCCCGGATGCTTTACCTCCCTGATGGGCGCGCGCGCGGAATCGCTCTGGATTCCACGACGTTGCCCGACCAGTGCACAAAGTTTCTCAGAATCCTGGCCGTGCTCTCAGTCCCCGAACCCGATGAGCCAGTGCTTGAAGCAGAGCCGCAGTGGCTGTTCATCTCGATGGACAAGGGCGTGATCAAGTGCGCCGATCAGAATCCGGGGTGGTGGCGAACTCGCGGCGCCGAGCGCGTAGGTGGCGGCACCATCAAGGTGCCTCGGAAGATAAAGAACCTGGCTCCTGTCTATCCCGAGTCCATGCAGAGCCAGCGAATCAGTGGCGTCGTCATTGCCGAGGCCATCATTTCGGCGACCGGCTGTGTGATTGATGCCAGAATACTGCGTACCGTTGCGGTGCCCCTCGACCTTGCCGCGCTGCAATCGATCGTGGGATGGCAGTTCGAGCCCACGGAACTGAACGGAAAGCCCATTCCCGTTGTGATGACGGTGACCGTGAACTTCACGTTGCGGTGACGGTCGAACGACACGCCGTCTGCTTCAATCGGAACGGCACTTCGATGCGACGCGGAAGGGTACCGCATCCCCGAATCGCGCTAGATCCTCCGGCCCCAAGCAGCCACTCGCGGCGCCGAAGTAAGAACCAAACCGACAGCGCCGACGCTTCCAAGATGGGATCGAGGCGTCGCGCTCGCTGTGCGCCTGCGCCAAGATAAGACCGACGCCGGAACGCTAGGGACAGCGAGGTGGCAGTGATCACGAGACGGGAACTGATCGCCGGCATCCCCGGCCTTGCGGCAGCGGTTCCATCATGCGTGCGTCGGCGTCTCGTGCTGAGTCTCCCTCTTGTTCGGAGGGAGACTCAGGGGCTCATATGTCAGGCCGCCTTCTTCGCGTGCAGCGAGAATGACGCGCCCTGCGGATCCATCGCGTTCAGGATCCAGT
>JBKJQB010000294.1:0-6027 GCA_046594105.1 Thermoanaerobaculia bacterium | reverse complement strand
GCCTCGGTGTGGTCATTCTGACGCAAGAGCGACTCTCCCACCAGAAAGGCATCGAATCCGGCCGCCTGGAGCCGGTCGACATCCTGGCGGACTCGAATCCCGCTCTCCGCCACTCGGATCGCTGCGGCTGGAATCAGCTTCGCCAGACGCTCGGACGTAGCCAGATCCACCACAAAGTCGCGCAGGTTGCGATTGTTCACCCCGATCAGCCGCGCGCCGCCGGCCATGGCGCGCTCCAACTCCCATTCATCGTGGACTTCGACCAGAGCGTCACATCCCAGCCCGTCGAGGAGGGCGATGAATTCCGCGATCTGAACGCCGTCCAGGAGAGAGGCCAGCAACAGGATCCCGCTCGCTCCCGCGGTCACACCCCTCAGCAATTGCGATTCCTCGACCACGAAATCCTTCATCAGGATGGGAAGGCCGGAAGCGAACGCAGCCCTCTCGATCCAGTCACGTGAGCCCTTGAAAAAATCGGCTTCGGTGACGATGGAGATCGCCTTGGCGCCGCCATGCGCGTAATCGGCTGCAATGGCGATCACGTCAGGGTCCGCCACGATCGTCCCCGCGGATGGCGAGGCCGACTTGATCTCGGCAATGACGCGGATCGCCTTCCGCGGGTCCACACCAGCCGGCCGCAACGCCGCACTCAGTCCGAAAGCCTTGCGCGACGTTGCCGACGCCTCCGCCGCGCTCCGCTCCGCCGGAGCTTCCTGAGCCAGGCGTTCGCGCGTTCGCGCAACGATTCTCTCCAGAACGTCGTTCATCGGGTCCCCGCCAACGAGTTCGTCGTGGTCACCAGTTCCTCGAGCTTGCGCCGTGCCTGCCCGGAGGCGAGCGCTTCACGCGCCAGCACCACGCCCTCCTTGATGGTTGCGGCCACACCGGCCACATACAACGCGGCGCCGGCGTTGGCGACGACGATCTCCGCTGGCGCGCCTGGGTCGCCGGCGAGGACTGACCGGGCGATGCGCGCGTTGTCCTGCACGTTGCCTCCGGCCAATTGGGCCAGGTCATGACGCTCCACTCCGATCGCTTCCGGAGTCAACTCGTAGTTGCGCAATGCGCCATCGCGCAGTTCGGAAACCTGCGTCGGCGCGGAGATGGAAATCTCATCCAGCCCGTCGAGGCTGCACACGACCAGCGCGTGCTCTGCGCCGAGCTCCAGCAGCACTTTCGCCAGCAGCTCGACCAGATGCGCGGAGTACACACCGAGCACCTGCCGGCGCGCGAACGCAGGGTTGGTCAGCGGGCCGAGCACGTTGAAGATGGTGCGCACTCCGAGCTCGCGACGGACCGGGGCCACCGAGCTCATGGCCGGATGCAGCCGGGGCGCGAACAGAAAGGAGATCCCGGTTCGCCGCAGGACGTCACTCATGCGCGCGGCGTCGAGATCGATCTCCACGCCGAGCTCTTTGAGCAGATCGGCGCTGCCGCAGGCCGAGGACACCGCGCGGTTTCCATGCTTGGCCACCGGCGCTCCCGCGGCCGCCGCCACAATGGCCGCCAGCGTGGAGACATTGAAGGTTCCGCGGCCATCGCCGCCCGTGCCGCAGGTGTCGACGATCTGACCGAAATCGCCGGACAGTGGCGTGACCCGCTCGCGCATGGCCATGGCCGCCCCGATGATCTCCTCGGCGGTCTCGCCTTTCATCCGCAGAGCGATCAGAAGCGCTGTCTTCTGGACGTCGGTGACCTGGCCGTCCATGACTTCGCCGAACACGCCACGCATCTCTTCCCGTCCCAGGCTTCGCCCTTCCACCAGGCTCTTGATGGCATCCGCGATCAAGGGCGCACCTCGCGAAGAAAGTTGGCGATCAGCTGGTCTCCGCCCGTGGTGCCATACGACTCCGGATGGAACTGGATCCCGTAGACGGGGCGCTGGCGATGCGTGAAGGCCATCACCACGCCGTCGTCCGTCTCCGCATCGATGCGAAGAACGTCGGGGATGCTTTCGCGTTCGACCACCAGTGAATGATAGCGAGCCGTCCTGAGCGGCGTGGGACATCCCTCGAACAACCCCTGCCCCTGGTGCCGGACGTCGCTGATTTTCCCGTGGACCGGCACGCCGCCGCGAACCACGCGGCCGCCGAACGCCTCGCCGATGGCCTGATGCCCCAGGCACACGCCGAGGAGCGGGATGGAGCCGTTGAGCCGGATGAGGTCGAGGGTCCTTCCCGCCCGCGCCGGCGTTCCCGGGCCGGGTGAGATCACGATCGCCGACGGCTTCCGGGCCATCAACGCCTCCGGTTCGAATTCATCGTTGCGGATCACCTGCAGCGTCGCGCCGGATAGCCGCTCGATCTGCTGCACCAGGTTCCAGGTGAAGGAGTCATAGTTGTCGATGATGGTGATCATGAGGATTGCCTTCCGCTGTGGCTCGTCTTGGCGCTCGGAGCAGTCTCCCATCGAGTCCCGTTTCTCCTGATCAATCGCTGCCTGGCGCGCAGTACCACGCCGCTCCGGATGATCGAAGAAATGGAAAGGTCCGCCGTCAGGTGACCGAGGGGAGAAACCGGCATGAGGGAACGATGAGAATCGATGGAGTGGTTGGCGGGCGGGCTACTACAGCCAAAGACACGAGGCGACCGGAATCGTCGACTCGTGCTCCGAGGGGGTGGGGGCGTCCATGGCGGCGAAGCGTAACACAGAGCTGAGTGGCGAATGAGGGTCAGGACAGCGGCATGACAGAGGATTGCCGCCTTCAGAATGCTGACGTCGCCGATGCCCGGTGGGGGGTTCGGCTGACTTTCTGATCCTGCTACTTCACGCCATTACGCAGTTCCCCGAAATGCGCTGCCTTGATGGTTGTCGATGCCGCGGTGACGCTCGGATCGGTGTAGCTGAGAGCGAGCAATCCCAGCGCCGCGCGCGAGGCGTCGAGGTTCGTGCGCAGCTCGTCGATGTGAATCTTTCTGACCTGCACCAGCGGGCCGATGGAATCGGTGAAGGTGGCGGTGCCGAGCCGCGCCAGCGTCCGCATCGCATTCACCGCGGTCCGGAGCTGATTCATGTGAAGGGTTTTGACGGCGGTCGATCCTGCGATCAGCGGCTCATCGGTGAAGATGACCGTTGTGGCCAGGTCGGGCGCGCCGTACGGCCCGGTGATCGCCCCCGCGTCGCGCGCAGCAACCCTGTAGAGAAAGGAGGAGTCCGCGACGGCCGAGGAATCGGTGAACGCATTGCCCGCCGGCGTTCCGACCGTGACGTAAGCGATCGCGTTGGCGCTTCGCTGGACCTCATAGCTCGCAGCGCCCGCAACGGCGGTCCAGGAGAGATTGACGGACGGCGGCGTGGCAGCGACAGCGGTAGCCACCAGGTTGACCGGTGGAGGGAGACCAACGCACTGCGAAGTGGTGGCGAAGGAAGTCGTCACCTTGCACTCTTTGGCAGATCCAACCGTCGCCGTCACCGTCACGTTGGGAGAGTTGGGTGTGAACGAGATCGAAAGGGTCGCGGCCGAACCCTGAATCGATCCGCCGGCCACCGTCCAGAGATAACTGCAGCCCGTCCCGCAGTTACCCACAGAGGCCATCTGTCCGGCAGTACAAGGAAGGTTGCTGCCGACGGTGATGTCGCCGATCGGCGTCGCCCGATCGAGGCCGATCTGCAGAAGAGCCAGCATCTTCTCGCTCGGCTTTCCTGCCTCTCCAAGCAAATACCTGCTTTCGGGATACCCGCTCGCGCTGTTAGAAAGGTAGCAGTAGCTCATGATCGTTCCCTTCTCCGGCGGGACGCTCGGGGGCACGCTGGCTGTGCTGCGGAAGCATCCGACTTCACTGCCGCTGAAGCACTCGTCGACGAAACTTCGTGTGACGTTGTACTGCGTCTGCTCCGCAGGGCTCAGGGCAACGCAATGGGTGTGCGATGAGCCAACGACGTGGCCAAGCTCATGGGCGACGCTCTGCAACATCCAATAATCGGCCGGAAGACCGTAAACGATTCCATTCACGGTGGCGTTCGGATCGGGAACGCGCCTCTCGCCGACGGCTGCGTTGAAGGCATACGCACCTCCCCAGTTTTGGAAGCACAAATCGCCGCAGGGGTAATCGAGGCGGCAGAGCGAGTTGGTGTGGGCCACGCCACCTCCCAATGGCCGGCCACTGACCATCACCACGGCAGAACGGACCACGGCCGCCAGTGCCGCGTTGTCGTGCCAGACCGTGCCCAGTTCTCCGAGAGCCTTGAGCAGCCTGAACCCATCGGTTGTGTCCGTAAAAACAAATGGATCGGGGCTGTTGGTCGGTCGGATGTTGACCTGCCCGATGTTCAGCGTCGTATTCAGATCGCGCATGTAAATCACGGAGGCCTTCGCCACCAGGTCGCCGATGTAGACGTTGATCAGGTCATCGGTCGCCGCACTCGGCGATCCAAACCCGGCGTAGAACTCATTGTCGCTCTCGACCGCGATCCGAAACTGATAGGACACACCGTTCACCGCGAGAGGAACCGGCTTCGGATGGAGAGCCAGTTGCCCGACCGGCACGGTCATGTTCTCGGTCCCACACTCGAAGGGAGGGCCCTCGAAATTTTCGGCGACCGGATCGCGCTCCGCCACAAGCACCGGTCCGTCGTCCCCCGCCTTCACAGCGTCCTTTCGAGGCAGTCGCCGGCCCCGTGCGATGGTGAATTCCTTCTGTCCGATCACAACCAGACCATTCACATCGGAGCTGTTCGTCGATACCGAGAAGAAGACCGTCGCCAACGGCTCGTTCACGATTCGACCTTTGAAATACCGCCGCGCCGGAGGTTTGATTCTGCGCGGTGGATCCGAGTCGTAAACGAGAATCGAGGCGTCAGGGGAGTAGACAGAGAACTCCTCGAGCTCAATCGTTCTTGTTTCGGTATCCGAGAGGATGACGTTGGAGAGAACAACCTTCTCGTTCTTCCCCGCACGCCGAATCCGCGCGATCAAGCCTCGATCCATTTCTCGCGCTGGGTTCGCCAGCACCGCGCCCGGCGTCAAGACGCACAAAAAAAAGACGATTTCTGTCCACCGGATGGGAGAGTGGCAAAGGCGTACCGAGGAGCCGGACATGAGAATTGGTTGTGAGAGACCACCATCATAGGCCCCCCCGAACGGATCATGGCATCGGCCAGCACAGAGACGTAACCGCGCCGGCTCACGTTACGATCAACGAGGGTCTGCTTCTGTTACCGAGGCCATCGTCTTCGCCTGGTGTGCATCGAGAAGTTCGACGGGGTCGCCGACGGCAATCGTGCCCCCTCGAATCACGTCGCAGTTGAGTGCCAGGCGTCCGCCGAAATCGCGGACGATCTCCTTGAGGACGGACGGATTCTGCTCTGCGGTATCAGGATCGAAGGTGGTCATGACACAGCGTCCCCTGAGGGAGTCGACGGCGATGAGGCAGGGTCCGATCCTCAGCGTGCCTCCCGGCCATTGCCGCTCCGACAGACCCTCGACGCCGGACACGACGATGTTCGGGCGGAGGCGGCGTGGATCGTGTCCGAACGCCTGGAGGGCGCCGTCGGTGGCCACCAGCAGTGGCAGCACGTCGAAGCGCTCGCCGCCGGGATAACGGATCAGCGAGGCGTTCGGACCGGCAGCGCTGCGCACCGCTTCGGCAATGACCGGGTCGTTCCAGGAGAGCCCGTCGACGAGCGGTTCCCCGTCATCACCGAGCCGAGCGTGAAGCAGCAACAGCCGAGGATGGGTACGTGAGGTGATGAATCCCCGCCCGGGTGCCACGACCTGCACGACGCGGTCGCCGGCGATCCCCTCCTCCGTCACCCTGGCGGACTGCAACGGCTCCCCGGCCATCGACTTCACCGGGAACCGCCACAGCGCGGAGACATGCATGGTCACCAGGAAAGGATAACGGGATTCCGTCGACCTCGCCCTGGACGGAAGGGTCGCATCGAAGATTCGCAAATGCGCCTGCGCATCCGTTGCTCGAAGAAACTGTCCTGCATCCGCCGGCATCGAAGCCGTTGCCTGTCGAAAGGAGTCCATCAACCCATGAAACCGATCCGCGTCGCCCTCCTCGCTCCTCTGTTTCTCCTCTC
>JBKJQB010000355.1:0-5080 GCA_046594105.1 Thermoanaerobaculia bacterium | reverse complement strand
CTGCGCGAGTCGCAGCGATTGATGGGTTAGAAACGGACTGGGAGCCGGACCGAACACGTACTATCGCAGCCGCGGAGCGGCGGAATCTCCGTAGCCCAGCGCGTCAGCGCTGGGTTCAAGGCGCGATGCTAGGAAGCCGCGGAGCGGCGACATCCTGCAGGGAGACGCTCAATCGTTCCTACGGGACTGGCTTTTCTCGGTCACGATCAACCCAGCACTGAAGTACTGGGCTACGTGCCTGCGCGGCAGAACGTTTTGGAGCGTGATCTTGGCGGACGCTTTGCGAACCAACGCCGCCGGCCGTGCCGGCTCAGTCAAAGTGCCAGCCGGCGATTTTCATCACCGGGGCAATCGTGCCGCCGAAGTCGTTGAACCAGGTGGCGTTTCGGCGGCGCTCGGCGGTCAGTCCTTCGATGCGTCCGAAAGCCTCCACCACCGACTGAGTCCAGCGCAGGTTCGGCAGGCGCGCCACCACCTGCCCGTTCTCGATGAGAAACGTTCCGTCCCGTGTGGTGCCGGTCATGGTGGCGTTGCGGGGCTCGAGCAGGCCGTTCACGTAGTTGAACCGCGTGATCCAGACGCCGCGCCGCGTCGACGCGATCAGCTCGTCGCGTGTGGTCTCACCTGCGTCGATGGAGAGGTGCAGCGCGTGGCCGTGCTCCGCGGAGCCCAGCGACCAGGCGTTCGCCGTGGGTTGCAGTCCCAACCGATCCGCCCAGGCTTTGTCCACCACCGGTGTTCGGATCACGCCGCGCTCGATCAGCGGCACGCGCCGTTTGGGCAGACCTTCGAGGTCGAAGGGGAAGGGGAGGAAGTCGGGGTCGGTGGCGTCGTCGGCGATGGTGAGGTTGGCGCCGAGGATCTGTTTGCCGAGGTTGCCGAAAAAGAAGGAGGAGCCATCTTCGTAGGAGGAGCCGCTGAAGGCGATCATGTCCAGCCACTCCAGCAGTTCTCCCAGCGCCGCCGGCTCGAGAATGACGTCGACGGGACCGGACCCGAGGGTGGCCTCGGTCCCTCCGAGCAGCGTGGCCCGGCGGAGGGCCTCTTGTCCGAGAGCGACGACGTCGACGTTGGCGCGGGAGGCGTCGGTGGCGTAGCCCGATCCTTGAGGGCCGGTGGCGATCACGGCGGCGTCGGCCGCGGTCATCACGGCGTAGCGGCGCACGCCGTGAGAATTACCGCAGGCAACGGAGGTGGCAGCGGTGCGGTAGGCGCCCGCGTAGTGAACGCTGTTGGCCAGCCCCTCGTCGAACATCGCTCGCAGCGCCTGTGCTTTGAGAGCCGGCGGCATGCGCGCGACCGCGTCGTCGGCGGTGCGCATCGGCAGCAGTGGTTCGTTGCGGCGGAGCAGTCCGGTGAAATCGCGGAGAGGGTCGGAGTGGCGTGCCGACTGGCCGGCGAGCGCGGCCGCGCGGGCGATCTCCTCCGGCTCGAACGAGGTGGTCGAAGCGGTGCCCATGGCGCCGTTCACGATGACCCGCAGCGTCAGTTCGGCACTGATCTCCGACATGTTCTGGTGCACGCTGGAATTGGCGAACCGGCTGATGTTCTGGTCGGTAGAGAGGAAGACCGCGTCGGCTTCCTCGGCCTTCGCAGCATCGAGGGCACGGTCGAGGATGGAGAACGAATCGGATTGCGATCGCATCAGGTCCTGCTGTCGTCCGCGGGCTTCATCCCATCTGCACCGATCGGAAGCGTGCCGCCGGCGCGCCATGAGCGACACGCATGGTCTGCATGGGGTCGCCCTTGCCGCAGTTGGGCAGTCCCCACACCTGCCAGCTGGCGCGGTCGGCGATGGCATCGCAGGATCGCCAGAACTCCGGCGTCGATCCGCTGTAGACGGGATTGCGCAGCATGCGACCGATCCGGCCGTTCTCGATCTCCCAGGCCACTTCACATCCGAACTGGAAGTTCAGACGGACGTCGTCGATGGACCAGGACTTATTCGTTTCCACCAGGATCCCGCGTTTCGTATCGCCGATGATTTCCTCCAGCGGAGTGGCGCCCGGCTCGAGATTGATGTTGGTCATGCGGATGATGGGGATGCGCGCCGCAGTTTCCGCGCGGACGGTCCCGTTGGAAGTGCGCCCGATGCTCGGTGCGGTGTCCCGTCCGGTGAGGTAGCCGACGAACATCCCGTTCTCCACCAGATGAAATCGCTGCGCGGCAACGCCGTCATCGTCGTACCCGAACGATCCAATGGCTCCCGGCACGGTGGCATCGGCCACGATGTTGACCAGATCGGAACCGTACCGGAAGGTTCCCAGCATGTCGGGCTGAAGGAACGAGCCGCCGGCGAGCGAGAGCTCCAGCCCCAGTGCACGATCGAGCTCGGTGGGATGGCCGCAGGATTCATGAACCTGCAAGGCCAGTTGCGCCGATCCGATGATCAGGTCATGACGGCCGGAGGGAGCCTTTGGCGCGCGCAGCAGCGCGAGCGCCTCATCCCGCACCTGCAGGGCTTTCGCGGGCAGGTTCAGGCTTTCGATGAACTCCCATCCGGCGGCCTGGTAGTCGCCGCCGAACGGATTGGGATACGTCCGCCGCTGGAATTCGCCCTCTTCGATGGCCACCGCCTCGATGCCGCCGCCCATCTGCGTGGTGGTCTGTTCGAGATAGCTGCCGATGCTGGAGGCGAAGCGCTTGAGCTGCCGGTAGGAGGAGAGATCCCCGGAGACCTGATGGATCCTCGGATCGCCGCGCATCGGTTCGGTGGCCGCCAGAAGATGATCGATGCGCTGCCGCAACGGGATGGACCAGGGGTCGATGCGATAGGGAGAGGACCAGGAGTCCACGACCGCCTCGACCTCGCTGAGGACCACGGTCTGCCGGTTGGCGAGGTTGCTGGCCGCCGCGACCTCGAGGGCGCGGAGGGCGGTGGCCCGGACCGATGTTTCGCTGACGTCGCTGGAGGCTGCGAAGCCCCAGCCGTTGCCGGAGAGCACGCGCACGCCCACGGCGCGATCCACCGTCGAGGAGAGCGATTCCACCTCGCCGTTGCGGACGCGAACGTGGTCGTCATGCGTTTCGGTGAAGCGGATGTCGGCGTAGCGAAGGGCGGGAGATCGGAGCGAACGCAGGATGTCTTCGAGTTGGGCGCGCTCCGGGTTCATGGGCGGGCGATTATAGGCGGGCGACGCCGGTGCAGGGGAGCGTCAATCGGCGATGCCACTTCCGGTCACAGGCTGCCACTTGCGCAGAAGATGAAAACGGCGGGCATCGCTGCCCGCCGCAATTTGACGATCCGAAGAAAACGGCGTCAGCGCGAATCGGTGGCCCGCTGGACGAACCCGTCCGTCGACTCGCCCGGCTTGTGCAGTGAGTAGCCTTTGCGCACCTGATCTCCGCTGATGGCGCCGCCCATCTTCTCGCTCAAGCGGCTCTCGAATCCCTTCACACCGTTCTGGTCCACACCGGTGAGAATGGCCACGAACTCTCCGCCGCGATTGTGGCAGACGACGTCTTCCTGCCTGCACAACTGGGCCAGCGACTTGTTGAAGTTGGGATCGTTCTCTTTGCCCTTGATCCAATAGAGGGCGAAGGGCTGGTCGAACTTGGAGACAGTCTCCACGTTACGCTGCAGGCGATCCTGAAACTCACGGTCGAACTGGACCTTTCCGTTGTCGGAGGTGAGGACCGAGGCTTTGCGCTGAGGAGAGGCGTCGCCGCTGCTCATCAATGCCGACATCTCTTCCGGCGTGATGTTTCCCATCTGCGAGTCGCGCATATTCAGGCGGCGACCGCTGCGGCGGATGAGTGCGTCGACGCGCGCACGGAACTCTGCCGGAGTGAACGGCTCGGTGATGAAGTCGTCCGCGCCGGCGCGAAGATAAAGCACCTTGTCCGCCTGTCGATTGGCAGAGGGCGAGAGGAAGGCGATGGAGGAGGAAGCATTCTGCGCAAGGTCCAGGATGGCGCTGACCGATCCCATCGATCGCGCCGGGGTGACCAGGACCAGGGCGGGGCGTTCTTTCTTCGCTCGCTCCACACCGGTCTTGAGATCTGCTTCTGCCTGCACCTGATAGTCGTTTCCCAGGACTTCCTTGACTCGCTTGATGGTGTCGGGGGGCGCCCCCAGCAGCAGAACGGTGCGGGCCGCGGGAGCGCTTTCTTCCCACGGCTTGGCGACGTCGGAGACGCTTTCGCCTTCCCCTTTATAGTTGATCAGGCCGCGGCCATTGAGGATTCGGTAGTGCGCGGAAAGGTTGTCGCTGTTGGCGTACCGCAACTTGGAGAGCTGCATGAGCCGCCCGCCGGTGCGGGTGTCCTGCGTGAGATCGATGACACCGAACGCGTTCTGCTCGAGCTGCCGGAGGATGGGGTTCATCTCCGCGTTGTCGTCCGTCTGCGGTGCGATGAGCATCGTGGTCACCGGCAGGTCTTCCAGCGCGTTGAGCATCGACTGAGTGATGGCCAGGGCGAAGTGCGCTGAATAGGAGGTGTTGATCATGCTGAAGACGGGGTCGACCACCAGGCGCCGTGCGCCCACTCGCTTGATCAGATCGCCCAGCTCCTCGACGATGGCCTGGACGTCGGCGGGGCTCTCCACCAGCTCGAAGTAATGCTGGCTGGGATTGAGGATGGTCAGCTGCCCGCGACGCACAGACTCCTCGATGGCGAATCCGATCGATTTGGCCTGCTCCAGAACATTCTCAGGACGCTGGTCGGTGATGAGCACCCCTGGCTCCTGCAGTTCGAGGCCGCGGGTGAGGTACTGAAGGCCGAGCAGGCTTTTTCCCACACCGCTTCCGCCACGGACCAGATAGACCTTCTGGGGCAGCATTCCGCCCGCGCCGAAGTCGAGCAGGTCGATCCCGCTGATGATGCGGTCGGAGGAGGGTGCAGATGGCTGCTCCCTCGGCGCATCCGTCGCGGAAGGACCTGCCCCCGACTTGCGTGCGGAGGAAGTGGCGTTCTCGTTTTTCGATGGTGTGTCCGTCGAGCCGTTCATAAGTTCCTCTTCTTCAATGGGGAGCGAAAGCATCCCGTTTTCCAGCGTGAATGACGCCAACCGGACCGAGGTTTAGCAACACGCGCGCCACGCAAGGGGACTGCGTGAGGGCGGTTCGGCCATACGCGA
>JBKJQB010000259.1:0-3232 GCA_046594105.1 Thermoanaerobaculia bacterium | reverse complement strand
CTCGATCGTGGAGCTGGCCTCGCGCGCCGATGCTGCCATTCAGGAAATTGTGGTGATCAACCAGGCAAGGATCATCCGCGCTCCGGAGATTCTGGACGCTCTGCTGGCCAACCCCAGGCTCTCCAGCGACGTTCGGCGGCGAGCCCTGGAGGCGCGCGAAGAGTTCTTCGACAAGAGGGCTCGCGTGGCGGCGGCGCAGGCGGAGCTGGACGAGGAGGAAATCGATCTCTCCCTGCCAGACGACTCGATCGCCGATCTGCTGGAAAAGGCGGCGCTGGAGGATGGGACGTCCAGTCCCCAGGCCCCCCCTGAAGTCGATCCGGCGGAGCTGAAGGACACCAGGAACCTGTCGCTCTTTTCGAAGATCCTGCTGATGGGGGTGGCCGAGAAAGTCAAGCTGGCGTTCAAATGCGGAAAGACCGAACGCATGATTCTGGTGCGCGATCACAACAAGCTGGTTTGTTCCGCGGTGATGCGCAATCCCCGGATGACCAATCAGGAAGCGGAGGCCATCGCCGCGCTGCGCAACGTGGAAGACGAGGTTCTGCGCCTCATCACCATGAAACGTGAGTGGATGGCGAAATACAGCATCGTCTCGGCACTGGTGAAGAACCCCAAGACGCCGATAGGGGTTGTTCTGCCGTTGATCAATCGTTTAACCTTGAAAGATCTGAAGGGCTTGAAGGACGACAAAGGCATTCCGGAGACCGTTCGTTCTATCATCAAGAAACTCTACGCCCAGCGCAGCCAGAAAAAATAACCCTGCATGAAGGTCAACTACTACGAAGTGCTCGGTGTGGAGCGCTCTGCTTCCGAGCAGGAGATCCGCGACCGCTTCCGGCGGCTCGCCCGCGAACAGCACCCCGATCGCTACAAGGGCACGGACAAAGCAGAGGCGGAGCGAAAGTTTCAGACCCTGACCGAGGCCGTCAACGTGCTCACCAACCCCACCCGCCGGAAGCAGCATGATTCGGAGATCACCAGCACATCGGGAAAAGGCGGAGCGGACCTCATTCAGGTCGGCAAGGCCTACCTGAACAAAGGAGTGAAAGCCTACAAGGAGGGAGACCTCCGGGCCGCGTACGAGAATTTCGACATGGCGGTGAAGCACAATCCCAACGACGCCAAAGCCTTCCACTACCTGGCCCTGGCAGCGATCCGGATTCCTTCCTATGCCCGTCAGGCTGTCCAGGCCATCGAGAGTGCGGTGCAGCGCGAGCCGGTGAATGCGCTGTATCTCAAGGATGCAGGCCTGATCTGCAAGAAGGCCGGTCTGGTGGCCAAGGCCGAGCGATACCTCGACGAGTCCCTCAAGTGGGATGCTGACAACATCGAAGTGCAGAATGCCCTTGCCGAGATCCGGCATGGTCGCAGTGAGAGCAAGGACGGGGGAAAAGGCTTTACCCTTTTCAAAAAAGGCTAGAGTACGAGTGAGGATGAAGATCGAGGCACATGGCCTGACCCACGTGGGGCGGCAACGCCAGCACAACGAGGACGCGCTCCTGGTGTCGAAAGACGCCCGGCTGTTCGTCGTGGCCGACGGCATGGGCGGCCACGCCGCCGGTGAGATCGCCTCCCGCATCGCCGTCGACTCGATCACCGAATTCATCGTGCACACCAAAGAAGACGATGGCACCTGGCCTCACGCCTACGACGAACATTTTCGGCGCACCACCAACCGGCTGATGGCTGCCCTGCGCATGGCCAACACCCGCGTGTTGGAGGCCATGCGCAAAGACGCGCGGCTGCGCGGGATGGGAACGACGGTGGTGGCCTGCATGGCCGACGGAGAGATCATGTCGGTGGCCCATGTCGGCGACTCCCGCGCCTATCTGGTGCGCGAAGGAAAGATCTCCCGGCTGACCAACGACCACTCCTGGGTCTTCGAGCAGGTTCAGGCCGGAATGCTGACCGAAGCGGAGGCGGAGAAGCATCCGCTGCGCAACGTGATTACCCGAGCCCTGGGCGGCGCCCTGTCGGTAAACCCGGATGCCGCCGAGGTGGAGAGTCAGGTGGGCGACGTCTACCTGCTCTGCAGCGATGGCCTCACTGGCATGGTTCCCGAAGATGAGATTCAGAAGTTGGTCAGCGACAATATTGAAAATCTCGAGATCGCCTGTCAGCAACTGATCGATGTCGCAAACCAGCGCGGCGGTCTCGACAACATCACTGCCGTCCTCGTGAAGTCCATCTGAACGAGAGTCCCGGCAGCACAAAGGATCGGGCACCCATGCACGTTCGAATCGATTACTGCGGCGTTTGAAATTATCTTCCCCGAGCCTCCAGTCTGGCGGCTGAGATCAAGAAGAAGTTGAATGTCGAGTCGGAGATCGTTCGTGGAAGCGGCGGAATCTTCGTGGTCAGCGTTGACGGTCAGAAAATCTTTTCCAAGCACGACGAGGGGAGATTTCCTACCGAATCGGAGATCCTGGAGACGTTGATGACGCGCGCGACCGGCTAGGCCGGCACGGCCGGCGGCGCTGGTCGCCCAAGGCTCCGCCAAGATCACGCTCCAAGGCGTTCTGCCGCGCAGGCTCTATCTCCTCCCGACAGTTCCCCCTTCGCGCGTTGGGACCTCGGAACGCGCTGCGTCTTTCCTCCCATCACAAGCGTTCCAGTTCCGCGACCATCGGCCAGTGGTCGCTGGGACCCTCCCTGCGAACGTCCGCCAGGGTCACGCGCCACTGTCGGTCGATGAGGATGGAATCGAGGCATTGTTTCGTCCTTGCGTAGGACACCTCATCCCCGCGGAAGCAGGAGAGCATCAACGGTCCCTGGTGAAGAGGCTGCAACTCGGGACGGGAGGGATGGGCATTGAAATCGCCGGTCAGAATGATCGGTCCCTCCAGCGCCGACACAATGCGCGCCACTTCCATTGCCTGCTGGCCACGGGCCCGCGCACCGATCGGCCCCCACGCGGCGAGATGAGTGACGCACATGTCGATGACCATGCCACGCGCTTCGACCGAACAGGCCAGCAGCGCTCTGGGTTCTCCCCGTCCGGGGAGCGGATGAAGTCGAGAGCTGAGAATTGTTCCCGAGGTGAGGATGGCATTTCCGAAGACGTGATCCGGTCGGGTGAGAGCGGCTCCGAAGACCATCTGCATGCCGGTCCGCCGCTCGATCTCCAGAGCCTGATCGCGGGAGCGCGCCTGCCAGCCACCGCGATGGACCTCCTGAAGCCCGACCACATCGGGTTGGATGTCCATGATCAGCCGTGCGATCCGCTCGA
>JBKJQB010000154.1:0-5756 GCA_046594105.1 Thermoanaerobaculia bacterium | reverse complement strand
ACCCCCAGATCCACAATCTGGTGCTCTAACCAACTGAGCTACCCCGGCACAGACACGGCGCATGATACACGCGGCGCACGGGACGGGAAACCCCTGTTCGGGCGAATCCATTTCAGGGAGGGGAACGTTGAATGCTGAATGTTGAATGCTGAATGCTGAAATGGGAACGAATGGCGGGCGCCGCGCTGACCCGTTCAACATTCAGCATTCAGCATTCAACATTCGGTCACCACCTGTGATACGCGGGGTGGCCTTCCTTGACCGCCACGAACGTTCCGCGGCAGGTCGCGGTGATCTTGCCGTTGGCTTCGAGGGTTGCTTCGACGATGGCGCGGCCGTCGGAGGACTCCACGACCTTCGCTACCAGATGGAGGTTGCTGTCCATCGGCGTGGGACGCTTCAGGAAGATGTGAAAGTCCGAGGTGACGGTGCAGGGTGGCGTGGTCGATCCTGACTTGCGCATCAGGTGCATGGTGGCTGCCCAGTTGCTATGGCAGTCGAGCAGTGCGCCACAGATTCCGCCGTTGAGGATCCCTTCGAAGGCCATGTGATAGGGCTGCGGATGCCAGTCGCAGACGAGGTCGTCGCTGCCGGGCGACTCTGGGAAACTGCGGATCTTCAGCCCGTGCTCGTTGGCCGGGCCGCAACCGAAGCAGCGGTTCGCCGGCGCGTACTGTTCCTGAATGCTCAGAGAGGTCATGTCCTCGATGATATCGCCAGCACTTCCGGAAAGAACCGGTGGAACAGCGGCTCCAGCGCCTCTCGCGAGTCGGTCAGATGATGCGTGGCCAGCTCCAGGCGCGGCCGTCGCGACAAGCGGTACGACAGGTTGGTCAGCGCCGTGAAAATCCCCGCCTCGGTCGCATACGACTGGAGCCATCGCCCGTCCCGCATCTTCGGATAGGTTGCCCCCAGCGCGCCGGGAAGCTCTCCCCGATACGAGTCCATGATTGCGAAGATCCGCCGCAAAAAGGTGGGGAGTGTCTCGTTCGAATAGCGTTCCCAATTGATGGCCAGGAAGTGATCGAAGAACACGTCGGCGATGATCCGCGCGTAGTGCCCGTGGTCCGGAACGAGAACGCGCCGGAAATCGGCCACCCGCGGATGGGAATCGGTGAATGCGTCGACCCGCCGATGGTTGCGGATTCCCTCCGCGATTCCGGGCGCAAAGCGATCGGCCAGCGCGCCCTTCACGAAGTCGCCGGCCAGATTGCCGATGAGCGACTCAGCCGTCGATCCGGCAAGGAACAGGTGGGCCAGGTAGTTCATCGCGCGTACGATACGCGGTCATGACGCGCCTTCGCAGGTTTCCACAGTCGCTGGCAGGCGGGCCCGCTTGAACTCCTGGACCATCGTGGGGATGGTGGCCGCCTTCTGCACCACCGCTTGCTGGATTCCGCAAGCATGGAAGAGCATGCGCACGCAGAGCGCCGACGATTTCTCCTGGACGTATCTGGGGCTGATGACGGTCGGGGTTCCGCTCTGGGCAATCTACGGATTCGTCCGCCATGATCCGGCCGTTCTCGGCGCCAACGTCATCACCTTTCTGTTTCTGCTGCCGGTGCTGATCGTCAAGATCCGTTCGCGATCGCGGTAGCAAGACTCCGGACAGCGCCGCGCCAGCCTCCGATTCGGCGGAATGCACCGTCGGAGCGCCGGCATCCTTGCCGGCCGGTCCGCCGGCATCCTGCCGGCGTGGATTCGCACCGAACCGTTCTATCTCGTGGCCAGACGATAGATCCGCAGCGTCGGTTGGCGATAGATGCACTGCAACGTCCGCGGCTGCTCGCCGTTCCATACCCGCCACCAGAACGTCGAATGGGGATCGAGATCCGCGCCGAGGATGGCGTTGGCGGAGCGGACGCCGGCGATGGGCTCGTCGAGAATCAGGTAGCGCACCTGCCATCGTTGGAGATCGCCAAGCAGCGCCTTCTCATCCGGAGCGAGCATGGCCTGATGTGCGCGCAGAAAGAGATCTGCATCAGGCATGGTCCCGAAATTGTCGATGATCACGGCGTGATGCCCGGTGGCATCGACAACATGTCCCAGCGACCACGGACCGAGCACGCGGCCGGGCGGCTGGCTTCTGAGAAACTCCGCCGCGCGGACCCATGGGCGATGCATCGGCTGGATCGGAGGAAGGGGATTGGTCCGCCAGCCCAGCAGTTGGAGAGGGGGCGGCACCGCCACGATCAGTAGACAGAGCCAGGCCAGCCGCCTGCGATGCACGCCGGCCGCGTAGAGAGCGCCCGCCAGCGCAAGCAGGGGGATTCCGACGATCCAGAAGCGGCGGCTGCTGATCGTCAGGAGCAGATAGACGATGGCGAAGAGCGCGACGGTTCCACGCAGGCGATCGCGTTCCCGCCAGGCGCGCAGGGCGAGGAACCAGACCAGCACCGCGCCGCCGGACAACCCCGCGATCTGCGACCACAAGTCGTCGGCCTGTGCGTGCCACATCGGCTGGAATTCGAGGATGGTGCGAAGCCAGCGGTCCCCGCCGAGGAACTGCAGGCCGTGGAGAAGCTGCGAGGGTGCCGACGGCATGAGCAGGACCACGACGCCGCCGGCAAGGATGGCCAAAGATCGCTGGCCCACCGCGGACCACCGGCGCGACGCTCTCCCACGCCAGAGGAGCGCTGCGGCCACCGACGCTCCGGCGAGCAACGCCGCGTGGATCCATCCAAGGAACCACTGGTTGTCGGGATAGCCGGCCGGGCGCGCGATCCGGAAGAGCACCACGGCCACCGCAGCGATCGAGAACCCCGTCGCCGCGGCCAGTCCGTCGGTGAAGAAGAAGAGGGCGACAAAGGCCAGGCCGGCCGCGAGCAGCAGTGCGGTCTGCACGAAAAGCGAAGCGACGATCGCCAGACCGAGAAGCAGCCCCGCAGCGATCGAGGCGCGATCGTCCCTCGCGCGGATCGCCAGACAGGTCGCTCCGAGAATGGCGAAGGTCAGCGGCGGCTCCAGAAAATGATGATCGATGTTTCCGACCGAGGACGCGGCCACCAGGAAGGGAGAGGTAGCCAGCGCGATCGCGACGGTCACCGCGATCCGCAGACCGTACGCGCGGCGCAGGAGGAAGGCGGCGAGTGCGACGAACGTGGCGAACAGCAGCGGCGGGAACCAGACCACCCGCCGCAGAACGTCATCCGCTGCCGTCGCTCCCAGCAGCCGGCACACCCCGCCGGCGATCAGGTCGTAGGCCGGCGGCCAGGGGCAGAAAGCGCCGCCTACTCCACGATCGCGGTCGAACTCCAGCACGGCAGGGAAATGCGCCGCCGAGAAGGCGATGCGCTTCCAGTGATAGAGGTCATCGACCGGAGGGATCTGCGGCGCCCCTCTGTCGAAGGCCAGCGGCAGGTTGAGCAGCCGCACCGCGAAGGCGAGCAGGAACACTACGAGGGGAAGAATCCAGGTGGAACGGAAAGCAGAGGCAGGAAGGTGGCGCGGAGAGGCTGGACGCTCGTTCACGGGAGGTGCAGCCATGTCCATCGCTTCGCCGTCCGCGCTCCCTTTTCTCACGGTACAGCGTGGCCTGTCTGCCGGCGGGACGCAATGGTTCCGTGAGCGTCGCCGGGAGTCTGGCCTCCTCAGCGACGACCGGTGGCCTTCGACCGCGCCGTCGTTCTTCCGCCTCCCGGAATCTCACCCTGCTATCATCGACGTCGTCCTGTGAGGGTGTGCGAGCGATGCGCGGAACGGGACGCAGAATGCAAAATGGAACCTGCGGAAAAAGCCCTGCCTTGATGGCGGTCCGCCGGGATTTCTGAGAACCCATGACCACCTACGACAGCTCCGCCATTGAGGTCCTCACAGGGCTCGAACCGGTGCGCAAGCGGCCGGGCATGTACACGCTCACCGAGCGGCCCAACCATCTGGCCCAGGAAGTGATCGACAACTCCGCCGACGAAGCCATTGCCGGATATTGCGACGAGATTGTGGTCACGCTGCACGACGACAACTCCGTTTCGGTGTCGGACAACGGGCGGGGCATGCCGGTGGACCGGCACGCCCGCGAAGGCGTCTCCGGCGTCGAAGTGATCCTCACCCGCCTGCATGCCGGCGCGAAGTTTTCCGATAAAAACTACAGGTTCTCCGGCGGTCTGCATGGCGTCGGCGTGTCGGTGGTCAACGCCCTCTCGAAAAGATTGCAGGTGTGGGTTCGTCGCGACGGCAACGAGTACTGGATGGAGTTTGCCGACGGAAAGAGAAAGCAGGAACTGAAAGTGGTCGGTACCGTCGGGAAGCGAAACAGCGGCACCACCATCCGCTTCTGGGCCGACGAGAAGTTCTTCGACTCGCCGAAGTTCAACGTGCCGCGACTCAAGCACGTCATGCGCGCGAAAGCGGTGCTCTCCCCCGGTCTGCACATGCGCTTCTTCAACGAGCTCGATGCCGCGGACAACGAGGAATGGTTTTTCCAGAACGGTCTTCCGGCCTACCTGATGTCGGAGCTGGCCGGATCGGCCACCATCCCGGAGATGCCCTTCATCGGAGCGTTCAAGGGTTCGAATGAAGAGGCGGACTGGGCGGTGGTCTGGCTGCCGGAAGAGGGCGACCCGGTGACCGAGAGCTACGTGAACCTGATCCCCACGACGCAGGGCGGCACGCACGTGAACGGGTTCCGCACCGGGCTGACTGAGGCCATCCGCGAATTCTGCGAGCTGCGCAATCTGCTTCCGCGCGGAGTGAAGATCACCCCGGAAGACGTCTGGTCGCGTTGCAGCTACGTGCTGTCGATCCGCATGACCGAGCCGCAGTTCACCGGCCAGACCAAGGACCGCCTCTCGTCGCGCGAAGCCTCCGCCTTCGTCTCTGGCGTGACTCAGGACGCCTTCTCCATCTGGCTCAACAACAACGTCGGCGACGCCGAGCGCATCGCCCAGGTGGCCATCGCCTCGGCCATGACCCGGTTGCGCCAGGGCAAGAAGGTCGAGCGGAAGAAGCTGACCAGCGGCCCCGCGCTGCCGGGAAAACTGGCCGACTGCTCCTCCACCGACCTCAATCAGACCGAGCTGTTTCTGGTGGAAGGCGACTCCGCCGGAGGCTCGGCCAAGCAGGCGCGCGACCGTGAATATCAGGCCATCATGCCGTTGCGCGGCAAGATCCTGAACACCTGGGAAGTGGACCCCTCCGAGGTGCTGTCATCGCAGGAAGTGCATGACATCGCGGTGGCCATCGGCGTGGATCCCGGGACCGACGACCTGAAGGGACTGCGCTACGGAAAGGTCTGCATTCTGGCGGACGCCGACTCCGACGGAGCACACATCGCCACACTGCTCACCGCGCTGTTCGTGCGGCACTTCCGCAAGCTGGTGCAGGAGGGGCGGGTGCATGTGGCCATGCCTCCGCTCTATCGCATCGATGTGGGCAAGAGCGTCTTCTACGCCCTCGACAACCACGAGCGCGACGGGATCCTCCAGCGCATCCAGGCCGAAGGCCTCAAGTCCAAAGTCAACATCCAGCGCTTCAAGGGACTGGGGGAGATGAATCCGCTGCAGCTCCGGGAGACCACCATGAACCGCGACACCCGCCGCCTGGTGCAACTCACCCTGGAAGCCGCCGACAGCGCCGACTCCACGATCGACATGCTCCTGGCTAAGAACCGCGCCGGCGATCGCAAAGCGTGGCTGACCGAGGAAGGCAATCGAGCAGACCTGCTGGAGTAGTGCCGGCACGGCCGGCGGCGTTGGTTCGCGCCGGCACGGCCGGCGGCGCTGGTTCGCAAAGCGTCCGCCACGATTTTCGCTCAAGTC
>JBKJQB010000098.1:0-6719 GCA_046594105.1 Thermoanaerobaculia bacterium | reverse complement strand
CAAGGTTCTGCTGGAGAGCTACCAGTCGCTGCCTGGAATCGGTCCGTACGGCGCGGCGCATCTGCTGGCCATGGATGGGCGGCATGACTTCATCGCCGTGGACAGCGAGTTCCGGAGGTTCGTGCGCGAGACCTACCACCGCGGGCGAAGAGTCGAAGACCGGTTGATGCTGAGGCGTTATGCCAAATGGGGCCGCTGGAAGTACCTGGCCTACTGGTCCGAGCTTTGGAACTCCGTGGCTGATCGCGTGGACGCGGGTTGAAACCAGAAACCGTTTCTGGTTTCTGGTTTTGCCTTCGTCCGGAGGGCCAGTTAGTGTACGCCGGTCGGAGGACTTTCGGAATATTGACCACGGGGCTTGAGTTTGCCACAATAAGCTGTCGCACGTAAATGTAAGCTGCTTTGTTTCCAAACGTTTACGTGTATTCGTGAGGAGCGCGTGGACGACAAAATCAAGCAGCTTCTTCAAGAGCTCGGCACCGCGATCAACGAGTCGATCTCCGCTTCCGAACAGGTGAACCAGCACATCCAGGAGATCCGCGACGAAGGCTATGACCTCTACGTGGTTCTCGACGCCACCATCAGCCTCAATCGGCAGGGCGAAGAGCCGGAAGCGATCGAGGAGGGCCCCGCGGAACCGACCCAGGCCATGGTGGTGAAGAGCGACAAGGAAGTGCAGTTCCGGATCGACATCAACGACCTGACTCTGCTGCGATCGCTCGGAATCGATCCCACGCGAAAGGTCCGTTCGATGTCCACGCGCCGGGTCGCTCCGCTCCTCGGTTCCGGCAGCGACGAATGATTCGATGAACCTCTACGACGTCGCGCCCGCGCACCTCGATGCGACCCTCGGCGCGATCGTGTCTCCACGCTTTCGCATCGCCCAGATCGCCGACTGGCTGTTTACGCAAGGCGTCGACAGCTTCGATGCGATGACGAACCTTCCAAAGGATCTGCGAGCCACACTTGCGCAGCAGTTCGCCATCGCCTTCCCCGAGGTGATGGAGCGCACCGAACCGGCAGCGGACGGAAGCCAGAAGTATTTGTTTCAGCTCGGCGATGAGAATCGCGTCGAGGCGGTCTACATGCCGATGGGCGACCGCACCAGCATCTGTCTCTCTTCGCAGGCCGGTTGCGCGGTGGGCTGCACCTTCTGTGTCACCGGTTTCTTCGGCGCGGGACGCAATCTCACTCCCTCCGAAATGCTCGGACAGTTCTTCGTCATCGAGCACGAGCAGGGCGTTCCCAGCGAGTTGATGAACGTGGTGTTCATGGGCATGGGCGAGCCGCTCCTGAATCTGGAAAATGTCGTGACCACGCTCGAAGCGCTGTTCACGACCATCGCGCCGAAGCGCATCACCGTCTCCACCTCGGGGATCATCCCAGGAATCGACGAGCTGGCGAAACTGGCGCGCCGGCCGAACCTGGCCATCTCCATCAACGCGCCCGATCGCAAACGCCGCGAGGAGATCATGCCGATCACCTCGAAGTACCCGCTGGCCGATCTGATGGATGCCCTGCGTCGTTATCCCACCGAGCGCGGGCGGGAAATCACGGCGGAGTACGTCCTGCTTGCTGGTTACAACGACTCGCCGGCGGACGCGAAGTCGCTGGCTCGGCTGCTCCGGGGTCTGGATGCCAAGGTGAACGCCATCCCGTTCAACGAGGACCCCAATCTCCCCGACTGGATGAAACGTCCGAACGAAGCAGCGATCAACCGCTTCGTGGATGCTCTGGTCGAACACGGAGTGGCGGTCACCGTCCGGCGATCCAAAGGTCGCGACATCGCCGCAGCATGCGGACAGCTGCGCGGGAAGGGCGAGGCGCGAAGCCGCGCCACCGGCGGACGGGCGGTGATCCCCGCGTCACCGGTGGCCGTGAGCTCCGTGGGTGCGACGCCGAAACACACGCGCCGCAAACCGGGAACGCGCTCCACGTAGTGGTCGCCTCGGGTTGAGGTCGCCACTCGTCAATGGCCAGCAATGCAGAGTGCCCCGAGGGCTACAGTCTCTCGCCGGCTGCGCCGGCTGAAGGCTGGAGGCCTGTCTGTACTCCCCACGACTCACCAGTCCTACTTCCGATCGGCCTGACCCGCCAGAAACTCCGGCGTGAAAATCCGGGCGATCTCTTCTTCCGGCAGCAGTTTTCGTTCGCGCAGCAGTTGCGGAATGGGCGTTCCGCTCTTCGCTGACTCTTTCGCGATCTCAGCCGCGCGCGCGTATCCGATGATCGGATTGAGCGCCGTCGCCAGGGCGGGCGAACTGACGTAGTACTCCTCGGCGCGTTTCCGATCCGCCTCCAGACCACGGATGCACTTGTCCGTGAACACAGGCAAAAAGTTTTTCAGGATCTCGATGGAAAAAAGAATCTCGAATGCCATCAGCGGCATCATCACGTTCAGCTCGAGCTGACCGGCCTGCACGGCGAAGGCGACGGCGGCGTCGGCCCCCAGCACGTGGAAGCAGATCTGGTTGAGGCACTCCAGCATGGAAGGGTTCACCTTGCCCGGCATGATCGACGAGCCGGGCTGCACTGAGGGAAGGATGATTTCCGCGAGCCCGGTCTGGGGGCCGGAGGCCAGGAGTCGCAGGTCATTGGTGATGCGGGTCAGCTCGAGCGCGAGGTTTCGCAAGGCGCCGGAGACCGCGGCGATGGGAAGCTGCGACTGCATGGCCTCGCGCAGGTCGTCGGTTGCGGAAAGCTGGAGGCCCGTGAGTGTCTCCAGGTGCCGGACCACGGCGAAGCGGTAGCCGACGGGGGTGTTGATTCCAGTTCCGGTCGCGGTGCCTCCGATGCCGAGGACTCGAAGTTCGTCTGCGGCGTCGCGCAGCAGCCGTCCGGCGCGGCGCAGGGCCGAGGCGTAGGCCTGAAACTCCTGTCCCAGGGTCACGGGGACAGCGTCCTGAAGATGGGTGCGGCCTGACTTGATTACATCGGAGAAGGCGCGCGCCCGCTCGTCGAGCGCCTGGACCAGCCCATCGAGAGTGGGCGTGAATTGTTCGAGAAGCAGCAGAGTGGCGATGCGGATGGCGGTGGGAAAGACATCGTTGGTCGACTGCGCCATGTTGACGTCGTCGTTCGGGTTGACCGGCTTGTATTCGCCGAGCTTTCCGCCGAGCGACCGGTTGGCCAGGTTGGCGATCACCTCGTTGCAGTTCATGTTGAAGGACGTTCCGGCGCCGGCCTGGAAGACATCCACCACGAAGTGCTTCCGGTGTCCCTCCAGATCGTTGACGATCTGATCGCAGGCCTGGACGATGGCTTGCGCGATGTCCGGCTTCATGGCCTCGAGCTCAAGGTTGGTCAGCGCCGCCGCCTTTTTCAGAAGGACGAACGCTCGGATGAATTCAGAATGTTCGCGCAGTCCGCTGACGGGATAGTTTTCCACGGCGCGCTGTGTCTGCGCACCGTAAAGGGCTTCATCAGGGACTTCCACCGGGCCGAGAGTGTCGCGTTCCGTTCGCATCAAGAGCATTGTGGTGCAACGACGGTGCAAGCGGGGAAGTGGGAGTCTTTGTCGGTCCAGGCATCGTGCAGCGGAGCGATGGCGGTCATTGAGGATCTCCGTGGAAAACGAGTCTATACGGCCGCGAGAACAGGCCGCTCCGCCGGGGCATTTCGACGACGGGAGCGATTGGCTGCTGACGTTCGGGCGTTCCCGCGGGCGCCCCCACCGTCGATTGGCGGTACGGCTACAATCGTATTCGTGCTGCGCAACAAGCTCATCGATCAACATGGCCACCACCTCGTCGACGGCTTCCGCTGGCGGAGCCGGGAGGTCGCGCGCATCGAAGGTTTCAGCGACGCTGTGTTCGGCTTCGCCGTCACGCTGCTGATCGTGTCGCTGGAGGTGCCAAAGACCTCCACCGAGCTGTTCGAGACCATGCACGGTTTTGTATCGTTCGTGGTGACCTTCCTGATGCTCGCTGGGATCTGGTATCTGCAGTTTGTGTTCTTTCGCCGCTACGGTCTCGAGGATCGTTTCACCGTGGTCATGAATCTGATCCTGCTTTTCACCGTTCTCTTTTTCACCTTTCCGTTGAAGTTTCTCTTCAACACGATGCTGGCCGATCCGACCATGCGCCACTTGAGAGTGGAGACCGCGCACGGCTCCGTTCTGGCGGTCCTTCCCGAGCACAGGCCGTGGCTGTTCCTGGTGTTCGGCGCAGGATTCGCCGCGGTGTTCATCGTCTTCAGCCTGCTGTACCGGCATGCCTACAAGAAGCGCGAAGAGCTTCAGTTGAATGAATTCGAGGCGTTCGAGACGCAGCACACCATACGGCGGATGACGCTCAGCGTCGGCGTGGCGGTTGGATACTTCGCCCTCGCCGGCGTGCAGGCGCTGCCGCGCCAGACGGATAAAGAGAAGTGGATCGTGGTGATCGGATCGGTGCTGGTTCTGGTCGCCTTCATGGTCCTGATGGGTCGCATGGCCGTGATGTTCAAGGAGCGAAAACGCATCACCGCGGAATGGCACGAGCGGCGCCGGCGGGAAGAAGAACTGGAAAACGACCAGACCAGCTGAAGGCCGGCACGGCCGGCGGCGTTGGTTCGCAAAGCGTCCGCCACGATTTTCGCCGCAACCCGCGGTCACAACCGAGATGCTTCGCTTTCTCGACATCGACTGTCCCATTTCGTCATCCTGAGCCGCGCAGACGGGGAAGGATCTGCAATCACGAACTGTCCCAGCCAAGGCTCTCGTGATTGCAGATCCTTCGCTTCCCGCCCGCCACCCACGCCGCTCAGGATGACGGACGGGGATTCTTTTCACAGCCTCTGAGAGCCAGTGCACTGCGCAGGAAGCGCAGCAATTGATGTTGAAACGGGAGACTCCCCCTCGAGAGTCCTTCTCCCCGCACACGGGGAGAAGGTCCGCGAAGCGGGGATGAGGGGTCCTGCTTCGTCGCGCCGAGCGCCCCTCATCCGCCTTCGGCACCTTCTCCCCGTGCGCGGGGAGAAGGACTCTCGATGGAAGAGCAGGGGCTTCGACGGCTTCTAATGACGCGCTTGCGCCTCATCTGCAATCCAAGGCGCCGAGTGAACGCGACTGAGCGGAAATCGTGGCGGACGCTTTGCGAACCGACGCTGCCGGCCGTGCCGGCTCAGTGGTTGACCGCGCGCTGGCGCGGCGGCTTGACGACCGAGAAGGTCGTGGCCACGAAGGGTCCCCAGTTTCCGTAGACGTCGCGGGCATGGACGAAGATCGTGTGTCGCTGTTCGGGAAGAAGCGCGATTTTCACGTTGCTGCGGATCATCTCCTCCGGCGCATCGAAATTTCCGTCCGCGGGGTCGGCGCTGGTGCCGGTTCCGGAGTCGCCAACGATATCGAAGAAGAATTCGGCCGCGGTGATGGGTGCGTTCCCGGTGGCTGCATCGCTGGCGGTGGCCTTGATGGCGATGGTGCTGCCGGTCAGAGCGGGGTCGGGGGAAACCGCGATCGCGCTGATCAACGGACCGGCGCTGTCCACCCAGAGATACTCGACCTCCACGCGGTCATTGTTCGTCATCCCCAGGTCGAGCCAGAAAGTGCCGTCGGCCAGATCGATTCCGGCAGGATTCTTCACTGCGCGCCCGCTGCCATCCAGCCCACCGTTGTAGCGATCGTAGAAAGCTGCCTCTGCTTCCGGCTTTCCCATGGGGAGGTCCTGGAACCTCTCCCGGATGTTGGGCGGATTCCAGTAATCGTCGCGCGTGTTCCAGGGCCCTACATCCCACACCGGTGCCGTCGAGGTGCGGCCGCGATAGGAAAGGCGGACCTCGCGCTCGTGTCCGAAGTTCGACGAGAGGGCCCGTCGGGAAGGCAGTGCGACGAAGCGATCGTTCGTAACGATGATGTGGCCATTCGCGGTCGTTCCCCCGACCAATCCCTCGCGCGTGGCGAAGATCGAGCCGCGGAAAGTCGTCGCACGGATCGGACCGGGAGCCCCGCTCTCTGTCGATCCCGCCGAATCTGCGGCCCCAGGCTCCACCGCTTCATGCCGATAACGGATCGAGATCGATGAGCCCAGTGCGAATCCCGACTCCTTCGTCTCCAGGCGCGCACGGACCTCGAGGGCCATCGTCGCACCGGGCAGGACGCGGACATCGAAAACGGCGGAGAGGTGGCTGGCATGAGCGATGGCCAGGGTGTAGTCAACGCCATCACCCGGCGTGGGAACAGAGTTGATCAGAAACGAGCCATCGCTGCCGGTGATTGCGGAGCGCACGGTGCGACCGGTGATCGTAGGTTGCCCGCAGTTCGGACGGGAAGGCCAGCCACTCGAAGCGTCTTCGCTGAAGGGCATGGCGACGCCTCGGTCGGTCTTTTCGAGCAGTGAGACCTGCGCGCCCGCCACGGACGCTCCCGTCGCGTCCGACACCACGCCGTAGACATTCCCCACGAAGGTCAGAGGGTCCACTGCCTCTGGCGGCGCCGCGAATACGCGCGTTGCCGCAATCAGGAGAAACAGCGGGGAGAGCAGGGTCGGGCGGAACGATCGGGCGGAGGTCAGATGACTTTGTTGAGCAACAACGACGCCGCCTGATTGACCGAGGAGATCCCCGTCGGAATGAGGCGTGATCTTTGCCAGTTGATATGTGAGTGTAATTGACTCAATGTGAGGTAAAGCCATGAACTTTAACAAGCTTACGGTGAAGGCCCAGGAATCGGTCTCCGAGGCTCAGAACCTCGCGCGGGGAGCCGGCAATCCCGAAGCGACCCCCGAGCATCTCCTCATTGC
>JBKJQB010000062.1:0-21403 GCA_046594105.1 Thermoanaerobaculia bacterium | reverse complement strand
CGGCGAGGGCCCGGAGAAGGGTCTCATCACCCTCCCCGGCGAGTCGGAGCGGGACATCGAAGAGCTTGCCGGCGGAACCTACCTCACCACCAAGATGGACACGGCGGTCAACTGGGCGCGGGGAAACTCGCTGTGGCCTCTTCCCTTCGGCACGGCCTGCTGCGCCATCGAGTTCATGTCGATGGTCTCTTCGCATTACGACATCGCGCGCTTCGGCGCCGAGGTGGTGCGCTTCTCGCCGAGACAGGCGGATCTCATCATCGTGGCCGGAACGATCGTCGACAAACAGGCTCCCGTCCTGAAGAAAATTTACGAGCAGATGCCGGAGCCGCGTTATGTGATCGCCATGGGCGCCTGCGCCACCTCCGGCGGTTTCTATCGCGCGTATCACGTGGTGCAGGGCATCGACGAGATCATCCCGGTGGACATCTGGGTGCCCGGCTGCCCGCCAACGCCGGAAGGCCTGATGTACGGGATTCTCAAGCTGCGCGACAAAATCCAGCGTGGAGAGATCCGGCGCGGATGAGCACCCTCACCAAACTCAGCGCGATTCCTTACACCGGTCCGGCGCCGACCAACCGCATGCCCTTTGTGCCGGCGGATGTCGCGCAGCACGACGCCCGCGGAGCGGAGATTCTGGCGAGACTCGCTCACCAGGGCATGACCCAGGAGAGCGGACAGGACCTGCCGACGTTCATCGTCGAGCGCGACGCGATCATCGGCGTGCTGACAGCGCTCCGCGATCACGCAGAGCTGAAGTTCACCATGCCTCTCGACCTGTGGGGCGTCGATTACCCGAATCGCGAGAAGCGCTTCGACGTGATGTACCAGCTCTACTCGCTCGAGCACAACGAGCGGGTGCGCATCAAAGTGCAGGTCGGCGAGAACGAGAGTGTTCCCACCTCCTCCACCGTCTTCAAAGGCTACGACTGGTACGAGCGCGAGGTGTGGGACATGTTCGGGGTGACCTTCGAGGGCCATCCGAACCTGCGCCGCATCCTGACGCACGAGGCTTTTCAGGGCCACGCCCTCCGCAAGGACTACGACGCCGCGCAACGCTGGCTCCTGACCGAAAAGGACGTGGCCACCATCATCCCCAAGATCGACCCCCGGTTCGCCAACCTGGACACCGACTTCGAGCGCGTCACCCTCAACCTCGGGCCCTCGCATCCGGCCACGCACGGCACGCTGCGCATCGTTGTCACGCTCGACGGCGAGAAGATCATCGGCGCCGACACTGAGATCGGCTACCTGCACCGCTGCTTCGAGAAGATGTGCGAGACGCACACCTACCAGCAGTCCATCCCCTTCACCGACCGCCTCAATTACTGCTCGGCCATCATCAACAACGTCGGCTACTCGATGGCCATCGAGAAACTCCTGGGCATCACTGCTCCGCCCCGCGCGCAGCACATCCGCCTGATGCTCTCCGAGTTCATGCGCCTGTCCGATCACATCATCTGCATCGGCACCAACCTGGTGGACATGGGCGCGCTGACGAACTTCTGGTATCTCTTCCAGCCCCGAGAAGAGATCCTCGGCCTGGTGGAATCCTGCTCCGGCGCGCGGCTGCTGCCGACCTATACCCGCATCGGCGGGATGGCCGTCGATGCGCCGTCCGACTTCCTGAGCAACTCGCAGCGACTGGTCAACATGTTGCCTAAGTTCATCGACGACGTCGAGAAGCTGATCATGAAGAACCGGATCTTCCTCGATCGCGTCGTAGGAGTCGCTCCCATCTCCGCCGAGCAGGCCATCGCCTACGGCTTCACCGGACCCTGCCTGCGCGCCTGCGGCGTGGCCTACGATGTCCGTAAAGCCTCACCCTACCTGGGGTACGAGACCTACGACTGGGACGTGCCCATCGCCGAGGGCGGCGATACATATGCGCGCTTCCTGGTGCGGCTGGAGGAGATGCGGCAGTCGCTGCGCATCCTGCAGCAGGCCATCGATCGCGGACTGCCCGAGGGGCCGGTGATGGTGGACAACCCGTATGTGGCCCTGCCGCCGAAGGCGAAGGTCTACAACGAGATGGAATCGCTGATCTATCACTTCAAGCTGATCATGCATGGCATCCAGCCGCCGGTCGGCGAGACGTATTTTCAGGTCGAAGGCGGCAACGGGGAGCTCGGCTTCTACGTGGTGTCGGACGGAACCAAGAATCCGTATCGGGTGCGCTGCCGCCCGCCCTGCTTCCCCATCTTCGAGGCCTTCCCGCAGATGATCATCGGGCAGACCATTCCCGACGCCGTGGCGGCGCTGGGATCGCTGAACATCATCGCCGGCGAGCTGGATCACTAAGCGCGGAGCGAACCAGAAACCATGTCCATCACACGAGTCTCCCCCGGTGTCGTTCGCGTCGAACGGCGGCAGCTCACGCTCATGGAGCGCATCTACCTGCCGCAGGTCATCGCCGGGATGTTCGTCACCATCGGCCATCTCTTCAAGAACCTCTTCAACATGAAGGGACTGCCGATCATCTCGTATCCGGAAGTGAAGCGCGTCTACTCGGAGCGCTTCCGCGGCCGCCACATCCTGACCACGCGCGAAGACGGGACGACGCGCTGCGTGGCCTGCTACATGTGCTCGACGGCCTGCCCCGCCGAGTGCATCACCATCGAGGCGGGCGAAGACGAGCGGACGCGAGAGAAGTTCCCGGTGCGCTACGACATCGATCTCCTCCGCTGCATTTTCTGCGGCTACTGCGTGGATGCCTGTCCGGAAGATGCAATCTACATGAGCCGCGACTACGAGATGGCCATCGACACGCGCTCACGGTCGGTGGTCGGCCTGCGCGACCTGGTAGTCCCGCCCAACTTCCCCACCGCCCCGATGGGCTGGCGCCCGTACTACGGTGAGCTGGAGAAAAAGGGCACCGCCGGCGGCACCGGCATCGGCCAGCCGCGCCGCTCGGCTCCGTTCGAGGATGACGCCCCGGCGAATCCGGACGTGTTTCGCGGGGCGTAAGGCCGAACTGTTCGGGTCACGCCGATTGTCGGGTCGTTAGCCCTCATTCCTCACAACTGACATGATTCGCTGGACAAATGCCCCGTGCGGGGGCGTGAACAACACGGGCAAGCCTCGAGATCCATGCCGGAAGCATTGTTTGAGAAAACCGTGTGGAACGGGCGAAGGGCAGCCGCGGAGCGGCGTCATCTACGTAGCCCATGGCGTGAGCCCTGGGAGACGATCGGTGCACGAAGAATGAGCCGCGGAGCGGCGACATCTCGAAGGGTCCCCACAAAAGGTAGATTTTTCTCGGCGAATCGAATCTCCCGAAGAAGCTCGGGCTCAAGGTCAACCGATGAGCCGTCGTTCCCAGCCTTCTTCACCCATCTCATCTGACGTATCAGGACAAAGTGCATCGTTTCTGAAGGGGGCACGGCATTGACCTGGGACGAGCGACCTATTGGCGAATGACCTCGATTTGAGATGTCGCCGCTCCGCGGCTGATCCCTGACCCCGGCGTACCCAGGGCTCACGCCCTGGGCTACGTAGATGACGCCGCTCCGCGGCTGTACTCTCGTTTCGCAGAGACGGTGTGAGCTTTATTGATGCCCAAATCAGGCATCGAATTTCCATTGCGATCAGGCACTCGAGCCGCCGCGGTATCATCTCCCCTCTCCCATGAAGCCTCTCGAAACCACTCCTGAAGAAGTCTTGCGCGACGCCATCCAGTCGGAGGTGGACGCCCGTGCGTTCTATCAGGAGATGGCCCGACGCGCGGCGACACCGGCGGTGCGCAAACGCATGCTGGAGCTGGGCGATAACGAGCTGGTCCATCGCGCCAAGCTGGAGCGGCGCTATCGCGAGGTGGTGGGACAGCCGCCCCCCGAGCCGCGAGCGGGAAAGGCGGAACTGCCGCCCGACCTCGAGAAAATCGAACTGAGCCAGGCGTTGAAGCTGGCCCTGGAGCGGGAACGGGAGTCCGAGAGCAACTTCCGCTTCATGGCCGAACGGGTGCCCTCCACAACGGAGCTGGGCAAGCTCTTCGTCGAGCTCGCGGAGATCGAATGGAAGCACAAGACCGATCTGCAGGCCGAGTACGACACCACCGTCGCTCCCGACCAGTTCCTCATCGACATCTGAGGAGCGGCAAGACTCGTTCCTCGTCGCCACTCACAAAACGAGCGAGAACCGCCCGGAAACAGTACAGGCGGATGGATTGCTCCACCCGCCTGTCTGTCTCTCATACAACGCGCAACCGGAGGAAGCGCCCTGTACGCCCCAGATGAGAGTCAGTCTAGGGGCGCGGTGTGCGTGGGCCGTGTAGGTGCGCGTCAAGATTTGATCAAAACGGGAAGGGAGGAAACGTGGGGCTCAGTGCAGCGTCAATCGCACGTCAGAAGGCAGCGTGCGACGCGAGTTGAGGCATTTGTGAACCGAATCCAGCAGCCGTTTCGGCATCACCGGTTTGGCCAGAGCGTGGCAAACCGTGGGAAACAACTTGCGGATCTCCTCCACCTTCAACCCGGTAACCACGATGACGCGGCCCAGAGCCTCCGGGTCACGCTTGCGCAGGACATCCATCACCGCGGTGCCGCTCACCTTGGGAAGAGCGATGTCCAGAAGGATGACGTCGTAGGAGTTGCGGGCCAGCATTTCCAGAGCAGCCTCTCCATCGTTGGCCAGGGTCACCCTGCAGCCCACGGCCTCGATCAGTGTTTTGAGGAGGGCGCGCGTGTCGGGGTCGTCTTCCACCACCAGGGCTGAGGTCCGCATTTCCATACTTCCTCATACAGTACCTTGCTGGCATCGTTGCGCGCAAGCCTGATGTGAGGTTGCAATCTCTCACTCTGCTAATCCGACAAACTCAGCCGCAAGTTTGATGGCCTGATCGACATGTTGTTGTTCCGTCACCCCGGCGCTGCGCCGAGGTTTGAACGAATGATCACCGTCTTCCAGCCATTCCAGCCGGATGTTCGGCGACAGATCGTAGTCGCTGACCTGCTCTCGGGTCCCGAACAGATCTCGGGTTCCCTGGAGAATCAGCGTGGCCGTTCGCAGGTGCTCGAGGTGCGAGACGCGAAGGCGGTTCGCATCCCCCGGAGGGTGGAAAGGATAGCCAAAGCAGATCAAACCGCGCACGCCGAGCTCGTCAGCAACCATGGTGGCCATCCGACCGCCCATCGACTTTCCTCCGATCATCAGCGAGGAGGCGTTGCCGACTTCGGCCACCACGCGCCTCCATGTGTCGAGCAGTTGCGGTTGACGATCGGGAACACCTCTCTTCCCTCCTCGCCGGCGTGCCGCCATGTAGGGAAACTCGAAGCGGATCACGCGGATCCCTCGGGCCGCCATGCCTTGGGCCACACGCGTCATGAACGAAGAATCCATGGCCCCGCCCGCTCCATGTGCGAAGACAAACGATCGAGCCGCGTCTTCGGGACCATCGATCAGCAGATGGATTTTCTCGTCACTCATGGGCGGACACTACAATACGCCATGCGTTTTCTCTGGCTGGCCCCCTCGCTCTTTCTCATCGTCGCCTGGACTTCGCCTTCCCCTCAGGCGGGCTCGAAATCGCCCGCAGCGTTGAAGCCGGCGATCTCCGCCCCGGGAAGATCGGCCCCGGCACCGATCACGTCGAAGCTGGCGCCCCCTTCGATCCCCCATCCAGTGGCCATGTTCCTGGCGAACTGGTCTCAGGAAGGGAAGCGCAATGTCGCGTTCAAAGCGACGGCCATCGGGACACGACTTTTTCTCGAGGATCCGTCAGGCGTGACCGTCTACCGTTTCGACGGGGGCGGATACGTCAGCGAAACGTTTCTCTTCAAAGCCAATCTCGCCTCTGCCAGAAAGAAGTACCCGACGCAGTAGCCACTACGGCGCCAGCCCGCGATCGCTGAAGCACAGTGAGCGGGCCGAACCGTCCTCCTCGATCACGAAGGTCTCCTCGATCCGCACTCCGATCTGGCGATCGGGAAAGTAGAGACCCGGCTCGATGGTGAGGATGTCACCTGGCTCGATGAGATCCCGGTTCGCCGGAGCGAGAGAGAACGACGGACGCTCGTGCACCTCGAGCCCGACGCCGTGACCGAGCGCGTGGACGTAACCCTCCAGCGTACCGGGTGTCGAACGGGAGGTCGCATAGCCTCGCCCCTCGAAGAAATCGCAGACGGTGGCCTGGTGGCTCGACGCCGCGGTACCGGCGCGCATCTGCCGCGCCGCCGTTTCGAAAGCGATCACGACATCCGCATGGATCCTGCGCAGCTCGTCGGGGATGGGACCGACACAGAACGTCCGGGTCAGATCGAAGAAGTATCCGCTGGACCGGTCGGCGGGAAAGATATCCAGAACGATGGGGACCGAGGGTCGGACCGGCGCCGAAGCATCGCCGCGTGAGTGCGGGATGCCTGCATCGCGACCTTGCGAGAGGATCGTTTCGTGATCCTCAATCATCCCCAGGCGGGCGATTCCGAACGACACCTCCTGCTTGAGGTCTCCCAGCGTCAGCGCGCGCCCCTGGTGACGGACTCTGTCGCCGTCGATGGCGCTGGTCCGCAATACATTCCGCACCTCCTCGACGACCTGTTCGGTACGGGCGCCCACGGAGGCGATGGCCTCGATCTCGCGCCGATCTTTTCGTTTCCGCGCGAGCTGGATGAGATCCTCGCCTGCCAGACGCGGAATGGTCCAGCCGCGCTGCTGGAGAGCATCTCCGACTCCAAGATAAAGAGGCAGGGGAAGGTTTCCGAAGATGGCCACCGTCGATCCGGAACGAAAGGATCGGAGGATGGCGTCGAAGAATTCTCCATACGCCATCGACGGATCAACGGCGTCGCGGAAGATGCGCTCGTAGTGAAAGTCACCGACCAGCTTCGTTTCCAGTCCCGACGCCGCCGCCTCCTCCCGCTCCATGGGGTACGCCACCAGAAGTGGGTCGCGGCCTGCCCCCTTGAATGCATAGCCGCGGGTGACCTTGGCGCCGCGGGAGAGCCAGCGAAAGGAAGGATGCATCGCCTCATGCATCGGCACCAGGATGGTGTCGATGGAACGTTCGCGCATGAGGCGGTCGAGATCGGACAGCATGGAGCGGAAGTCTAACGCCTGCGCGGAGCAGAGCCACACTCAAGCAAACGGCCGGCACTGGGCCGGCCGTAATCAAAGTCCATGCGAACGAATCAAAGATTGCGATCGATGAATTTCTGCAGCTCACCCTTGGGCATAGCACCAATGGCCCGGTCGACCAGCTTCCCGTCCTTGAACATCATGAGCGTGGGAATGGAGGTCACCCCGAACTTCTGGGCGACCTGCGGATTATCGTCGACGTTCATCTTGGCGATGACCGCCTTTCCGTTGTAGGAAGGCGCCAGCTCCTCGACCAAGGGTCCGATGATGCGACAGGGCCCGCACCACGGCGCCCAGAAATCGACGAATACCGGCTTTCCGCCGTTGAGAACGCTCTCGAAATCCTGATCGGTGACTTGCTGCACTGCATTTGACTCGGCCATTTCCACGATCTCCTAACTCTCAGTTGAATCGAGCATACCAGCGCCTTATTCCAGCCGGAATATCGACTGGCGGTCGCGGCTTACCCTGTTCGCTTCCATGAGAGAGATGCTGCGCAAGATTCCTGCCGTCGCCTTCGCTCTGGCGTGCATTCTGATCGCCGAGCCGCTGCTCCACGCGCATCCCCTCGGCACCGGCGTGAACGCCAGCAGCAGCACCTCCGGTCGCGCTTGCGGCGTCTGCGCCGCCGGCGTCAACGTCCTGCCTGGCGTCTCCCCGGCAATCTGCGCATCGCTCAGCGTCCTCTACCTCCTCGCCGGTTCTGCCACCAGCGACGTTCCGCTCGTCTTCACGGTTTCCCTCGATTCGCGCGGTCCTCCCCTCTCGTAGTTGCGACGCCTTTCGCGCAGCACTGGAGCATCCGGAGGAGATCCATGCATCACCGTGGTCGCATCGCGCGATTTCTGATTTTCTCGTTCCTCACCATTCCGTTGTTCGCCCAGCAACCGCCCGCTGACGAACGCGTGCAGCAACTGGAAAAGCGACTGGACACCCTGGCTCGGCAGGCGGCGGAGATCCGTCAGGAGCTCGACCGGCTCAAGGCCGATCGAGGGCTTGCACCCACCTCGCCCGCGATCGTCAGCCAGCCATCCGAGGCGGACGACCTGACCAAAGTGGAGGTTGCTGCGACGTCCGCGCCGACCCCGGCAGCGGCAACGGCTGCAACCTCCATGCAGACGCCCACCAAAGAGACGCCGCCCGACGCCCTCACCGACGTGCAGACGGCCAACAACGTCTCCAACCCCGGCCTGTCCAAACTCTTCAATCCCGACAGCTCGGTCATCGGAAACTTTCTGGGGAAGGCGGGGAACGCGAACCCGTATGAGTACCCCGGGTCGAAAGGCCGAAGTGCCATGCTCCTCGATGAGGCAGAGTTTTCCTTTGAGGCCTTCGTCGATCCCTACGCAAAAGCAAAATTCTTTCTCTCGGTGAGGCCCGAAGGCGCCAGCGTCGAAGAGGGATACGCGAATTTCGTGAATCTTCCTTACGATCTGACGGCGAAGGTGGGCCGGTTCAAGGCCTTCTTCGGCAAGGACAACACGTGGCACGCGCACGTCCGCCCGTGGGCCGACCAGCCGCTGGTGATTCACAACCTCTTCGGCGATGAAGGGTTCTCCGACAGCGGCATCTCCGTCAGCAAGACGATCTCGAATCCCTGGAATACCTATCTGGAGGCGACGGGCGAGGTGTTCAACGGGCATGTGGAAGGGGTCTTCGACAACCACTCGCTCAACGATCTGGTCTACAACGCCCACCTCAAGGCTTTCCGCGACCTGACCGAGAATTCCAATCTCGAGGTGGGAACCAGCTACGCTCGCGGAACGCTCAACGATGCGCACAGCCAGTTCGGCGGCATCGACCTGACCTATCGCTGGAAACCTCTGCAGCAGGGGATCTACAAAGGGTTGATCGCCCGCATGGAAGCGATTACCGATCGGCGTGGCGATCTCGATCGCAGCCTGAAAGGCTTTTACACGTCACTCGATTATCAGATCGGGCAGCGCTGGTTCACCGGCGTGCGCGTCGACAGTTCCGACCGCTTCACCGAGACCGGCATCCCCAACGACAAAGCTCTCTCCGCCACGCTGACTTTCTGGCCGTCGGAATTCAGCCAGATCCGAGGACAGGCTCGTCGGGTCCGATATGGAGACGCGCACGCCGTCAACGAGTTGCTGCTGCAGCTCGTCTTCGCCATCGGCGCCCACGGCGCACACAGCTTCTAGGAGATTCTGATGAAACGCAACGTTCTGATTCTTGCAACCATCACGTTGCTCGGTACGGGCAACGGTTTCGCTGCTACCAGGCTGAAGGTCGTCACCGCGACGGCCGATCTCGCGTCGCTCACGCGCGAGGTCGGCGGCGACCGCGTCGAGGTCACGTCGATCGGGAAGGGCTACCAGGATCCGCACTTCATCGAGCCGAAGCCCAGCTTTCTGCTGTTGCTGAAAAACGCCGACCTTCTGGAAGTCATCGGCCTGGAACTGGAAATCGGCTGGCTTCCTCCGCTCCTGGACCAGAGCCGCAACCCACGGATCCGTCCCGGCGCTTCGGGCTATCTCGATTTGTCCAACGGTGTGGTGATCATGGACCACCCCACCGGCGGGGTGAACCGTTCGATGGGCGACGTGCATGCGATGGGAAATCCGCACTACTGGCTCGATCCGGCCAACGCGGTGCGCATCGCCATCCAGGTCCAGCGCAAACTCGCAGAGCTCCAGCCTGCCGACGCTTCCTATTTCGCGCAACGCCTCAACACGTTCAAGATCCGGATCAACGAGGCGAACAAGCGATGGGTGGCCCAGATGGCGCCGTTCAAGGGCGCGAAAATCGTGACGTACCACAACTCCTGGCCGAACTTCACCCAGCACTTCGGTCTGGTCGTCGTCGATCACGTCGAGCCCAAGCCCGGGATCCCGCCGTCGCCCGGCCACACCCTGGAAGTCATGCAGACCGTGAAACGCGAAGGGGTCAAGGCCATCATCATCGAGCCCTACTTCGACAGGAAGACTCCTGACTCCATCGGCGAGCGGACCGGCTCCAGAGTGGTGGTCCTCTACCCGTCGGTTGGCGGAAAACCGGGTCTGGACGACTACTTCAAGCTGTTCGACTACGACATCAACGAACTGGTGAAGGCGCTGAAGTAGTGACCGACGTTCTCCCCTTTCTCGTTCTCCCGTTTCTGGCCGGCCTGGTGCTGACCGGGATTCACGCCTACCTCGGCGTTCATGTCGTCGAGCGAGGGGTCATCTTCGTCGACCTCTCGCTCGCGCAGATCGCCGCCCTGGGAACCACCATTGCCTTGATCATGGGCTATGGCCCGGCCGACAACGCCTCGTATCTGATCTCGCTGGCCTTCACTATCATCGGGGCGGCCATCTTCGCTCTGACCCGCATCCATCACGAGACCCGCATCCCGCAGGAGGCGATCATCGGCATCGTCTACGCCGTATCGGCAGCTGCCGCGATCCTGGTCATGAGCAAGGCGCCCCAGGAGACCGAGCATCTGAAGGACATGCTGGTGGGCAACATCCTGGCGGTGTCGTGGCACACCGTGATCACGACGGCGATTCTCTACGCGCTGGTCGGACTCTTTCACTTCCTCTTTCGGAAGAAGTTTCTGGCCATCTCAGTCGGACAGCACCTTGGGACCAACGTCGCCGTGGACAACGTGAAGTTCTGGGATTTCCTGTTCTACACATCCTTCGGATTTGTGGTGACTTCTTCCGTGGCCATCGCCGGAGTGCTGCTGGTCTTCTCCTATCTGATCGTCCCGTCGGTCGGGGCGATGCTGTTTGCGAACTCGATCGGGAAGCGTCTGGCCATCGGCTGGTCCATGGGAGCTCTGGTGACTGCAATCGGCGTGATCGTTTCCTTCAAGGCCGACCTGCCGACCGGGGCGACCATCGTCTGTACCTTCGGTGTGGCCCTGGCGCTGCTGGCGTTGGTCCGCGTTCTCATCCCTCGGAAGGTGATGGCCAGCGCATAACGGCCGGCACGGCCGGCGGCGTTGGTTCGCACAGCGTCCGCCACGATTTTCGCCCCACGCCGCTTCCAGGAAATCATGAGGGAAATAGCGGCTTGGGGGCCGCCCTCCATTGAGGGGTCCAGCTCCGTAGGGACGGTTGAGCAGCTAGCCCAGCACTTCAGTGCTGGGTTGATCGCGTCGGAGAAAGACGAGTCCCGTAGGGACGATTGAGCGTCTCCCTGCGGGATGTTGCCGCTCCGCGGCTTCCTCAGCATCGCGTCTCCTGGATCCCAGCGCTGACGCGCTGGGCGTTTCTACCCATCAATCGCTGCGACTCGCGCAGTGCCACGCAGCTTCTAATAAAACTCAGTCGCGATGCCGGGGAAATGGCTTCCTTTCGTGGCGCCGGCATCCCTGCCAGCCCAAGGCAAAAATCGGGGCGGACGCTTTGCGAACCTACGCCGCCGGCCCGTGCCGGCTGATTGGCACGAGCCTAGCTCAACTGTCTACTCATATGTCTGACCGTCGACACGATCCCAGGCCGGAGACGCGCGATCGCCGCACCTTTCCCCGTCCTCCCTTATGGCTGAACCTGATTCTGCTGGTGATCGCCGCGGCGACTTTCGGATATGCGCGTCACCAGCGCACCGAGATCCAGGAGAGGACGGCGCTGCTGTTCAAGCCCACGCCCTCTTCCCCTGCTGAATGGAACAGCATCCGGGAGCAGCTGGCCCAGATGGATCTGACCGAAGCGCAGATGGCCAAGGAACTGGACGGACGGATGAAATTCCTGTCCAGCGTTCAGAGCGAACAGTTCTACATCACCATCGACACTGCCCGGAAGAAGATGCTGTTCCGCCTGGGCAAAGACGTCGTTCGCGAGGCGGACGTGCAGATCGGCGAGGCGAAGACGCTGACCACCGCCGACAAGAAGAAGACCTGGACCTTCGTGCCGCTCAAGGGCGGATTCAACGTCGTCGGAAAGCTGCAGGACTACGATTGGCCGATCCCCGACTGGCTCTACGCCATGAAAGCGCAACCAGTTCCTGCGGATCGGCCGAGCGTGCGCGATGGCGAGGGCAAGTACGTCATCCTGCTTCAGGACAATTACGTCATCCACACTCCGCCGCCAGCGGGAAGCCCGCTCCAGGGACCCAAGCCGGGCTCGTACATGATTTCGGAGGCCGACCTCGCGGCGATCTGGCCGCGGGTCACGGCGCAAACGAGGGTGTACATCTTCTAGTCAGTGATCAGTGGCCTGCACGGCACAAAGGGACCCCATGCCACGTTGGATTGGTTTACTCGGATCGTGGGCGCTGCTCGTACTCGCGCTCGGCCTCGCTTCCTTCGCCGTGGCCGGCGAAGTCATCAACATGCGCGATCTCAGGATGATGGAGCGCCTGAACACGCTGGACTCCATGATCCTCCAGCGCACCGGGAACAAGACAGCCATCCTCAGGCAGGGAGCCGACGCTCGCGCCGCGGAGGTCACAGCCCTTCAGTCGAAGTTGCAGGTCCTCCAGAAGCAGACCGAGGATGTTCCGGACACAGGGCAGACCATCATCATCTCCACCGCCGAGAACCATCTCTACGTGCGGCGCAACGGCCAGACGGTGCTGGATACCGTGGTCTCCACCGGCAAGGGAACCAAACTCGCCGTCGACGGACGAACCATGGTCTTCGAGACGCCGATCGGCAAGTTTCACATCAAGCAGAAAGAAGAAAACCCGCAATGGGTTCCTCCTGACTGGCACTACGTCGAGGAGAGTCGCAAGAACGGGATGGGGGTGGTGCGGCTCAACCCGGGGCAGACCATCGACGCGGCGACAGGTCAACCGGTCAGCAAGCGGGATCCCGGCGTGTGGTCCTGGCTGGGGAGCGACAGCAGCAATGGTCCCCGCCGGACGCTGAGTGTTCGAGGCGACACGGTGATCGAGACCGAAAACGGCGTGGAGCGGGAATTGCCGCCCGGAAAAACAATCGTGGCCGGCGGATCGATTGTCGTCCCCCCCATCAACACCAAGCAGCGCCACTACGACAAGGTTCTCGGCAAGTACCGTCTGAACCTGGGCGATGGCTACGCGATCCACGGAACCGACCAGCCGAGCAAGCTCGGGCAGTCGGTGTCGCACGGCTGCGTTCGCGTGGGAGAGGCGGACATCGAGCGCCTTTACCAGATCTCCAACGTCGGGGACTCAGTGATCATCTACTGAGGACGAGCAGCGAGGACCTCAGCCACCATCCGTTTGACGCAGGCACATGTCCTCTCCCGCTCTTCTGATCATCGACGTGCAGAAAGCCATCGATGACCCGAGCTGGGGCCTGGACCGGAACCATCCCCATGCCGAGGCGAACATGGCGCGACTGCTCCGCTTGTGGCGGGAGAAAGGCTGGCCCGTCGTTCACGTCCGCCATGCTTCTGGCGACCCGACCTCCACCTACCGGCCGGGACAGCCGGGAGCGGATTTCAAGGACGAAGTGATTCCCCTCCCCAGTGAACGAATCATGGAGAAACGCACCAACAGCGCCTTCATCGGGACGGAGCTGGAGAAGCACCTGCGCGCGAACGACATCACCGAACTGGTCATCGTCGGGGTCATCACGAACAACTCCGTCGAGGCCTCAGCACGCATGGCCGGCAACCTCGGGTTCGCAACCTTCGTCGCGTCCGATGCGACCGCGACGTTCGGTCGACCGGACTACAACGGCCAATGGAGAACCGCGGACGAAGTGCACGCCATGTCGCTGGCAAACCTCGCCGGTGAGTACGCAACCGTGGCCACGACAGACGAGCTCCTCTCCCGGCTTGGCTGGGACCAGTCCGTCCAGCGCGATTCCGGCTAGGAGCCTGCGCGGCAGAACGTCTTGGAGCGTGATCTTGGCGGAGCCTTGGGCAACCAGCGCCGCCGGCCGTGCCGGCCTAGTGGAGCGCGGCGCGCTTGCGACTCGCATCCGCGGCGACCGTCACGAAGATGATCTGCTCATGCGCCAGCGTGCTGGTCGCGAAGCGGATGACGAATTGGTAGGTTCCCGGAGCAGCCGAGGCTGAAGGAGCAATCCGCACGGTCGCCGTGCCGCCGGCAGCAACCGAGGAGCTCGCGAGCGAGACCGTGCCAGCGAACGCACCGAGCGGCTGGATGGAAACGGTCGATGCCGAAGAGAATCCATTGATCGGAGTCAGAGCGAAGCTGGCACTGACCACCTTTCCCTGCGTGACGCCGAGGGTGATCGGACCGGCAATCAGAAAGTCCTGAGAAACCGGCGACGCGCCGGAACTGCCGCTGCCGTTGCCGCCCGTCGAGGGCGCCGGTGTGCTCGTGCTGGCGCCTCGCACCATGTTCCAGATCGCCGGATCTTCGGTTCCCGCCGCCCAGTGCGCGAACCCGCCGATCGCCGGATGCTTCTGTTTGATCAGCTCGACCTTTGCCGCGTAACTGGTGGCATCCTGAAAGTAGACGGTGTGCCCACTGTAGGTAAACGTTGCTTCCCCGTTGACGTCATGGCGAACGGTGATCCCGCCGCTCTGGGCCATGCTCATCGCCGTGGCGTAGGTGACCGGAGCAGCTGCCCCACCGGTGCCCCAGTCGTAGCCGTACCACGGCAGGCCGATCATGATCTTTTCGTTCGGGATCGAGCTCTGGGCATAGGAGACCACGCGGTCGAGCCAGTCGAGCGGCGTGATCGCGCCGGCAGCGCTGGTGCTGTAGTGGAAGTCGTAAGCCATGACCTTCACGGAGTCGGCGATCGATCCGATTGCCGGCCAGTCTTCTGCACCGGGACCGCTCCAGTTGTCTTTCTCGCCGGTCTTGGCGTAGACGGTGACGGAAAGCTTCTTGCCCGCCGCGTGCAGCTTCTGGGCGAGCAGCGAGACGAACGCCGTGAAGTGGTCGCGGGAGGATGCCGGGAGCCGCTCGTAGTCGATGTCGATGCCGTCGAACGCGTTGAGAATGGCGAGCTGGGCGACCGCCGCCGCGTGCTTTTCGCGCCCGGCAGCGGACGCGAGCATCGTCGCCCCCACTCCGCCGTCGAAGCTCTTGTTCACGACATTCTGGATGGTGGGGACCAGCTGGCTGCCGGTCATGGCAGCGCGCCACGTGTTGTTCTCAGCGTTCCAGTTCCTGGCGATCGTGGCGTCCGCGTTCCAGCTGTACCAGACCGGGTTGGCCTCGGTGATGGCGGATGCATTCCTCTGCACGGAGTCGAGGGCGTTGCCGTCCCAGGGCGGGATCCACACGGCGTTCCGATACGCGAGGGCATCGGACGTCATCGCCAGCGCGATCACCGCAACAACGATCGAGAGTCTCGGACCGAATGACAAAAGGCGCTCCTAGCCGCGATCCAGCACGCTTGGGAACGCCTTCCGAGGAAGGAGCGGGTTGTGATGAATGCAACCCGTAGCACGTTCGGTAGCTCAGCCATCTGAGGATTCAGACCTGGAACTTTGCGCCCTCCCGTCGCCGGGAGTTAGCCTTTGTCGCGTGATCGCTGTGTAACGAGGCTCATAATAACATCTGCTTTGCAGTTATTTCAAGTCGTAACGAGAGAAAATCAGGGGCTCACCGCTTATACAATCTCCGGCGATGAACGAATGGCGTGAACGGCTGGCCCGATGGTTTTCTCCTCTCGCCCGCCACTGTCCCCTCTCCCCGAATGCAATCACCCTCGTGGCGCTGGCCCTCAACCTGGTGGCGGCAACATTCCTGGCAAACGGCAGCAGGAAACCCTGGCTGTTTCTCGCGGCCGTCGCGCTGATCATTGTGGGTGGGCTGGCCGACGCCTTCGACGGCATCGTGGCGCGTGTACAGGGGAAAACCTCCCGTTTCGGAGACTTTCTGGATCATTGCGCAGACCGGCTGTCCGACACGTTTCTCGGCGCCGGCTGGCTCATGGGCAACGATGTCCGCCAGCCGCTCCTGGTCGCCGCGATCGTGCTGATCATGATGAATGGATACATCGGGACGCAGATCGAGGCCACCTACCGTCATCGCAGCTACGAAGCGGTCGGCCGCGGAGAATTTGTGCTGGCACTGGTGGCCCTGCCGATCCTGTCGTACATCCTGTACTCCAACGGCTGGCAATCGTTCACCGCAGCCACGCTGACCGTCGCGGAATGGTTCGCCGTGCTGATGATCACCGTGGCGGTCGTCGGAATCGGCCAGCGCGTCAGGAAGGCCTGGTCCCTGGAACAATCGTGATCGCGGAGACTCCGATCTCCCGGCTCCCGGTGCTGACCGTCCCCGATCGCCAGCGCCGCCCGAACCTCTATCAGGGAGGGGCCTGCCCATTCTGTCCGGGAGCGGAAGATGAGACGCCGCCGGAGATCCGCCGTGAGGGCGACCCCTGGCGAATCCGGCTCTTCCCGAACAAGTACCCTGCATCGCAGCACCACGAAGTGCTGGTCGAAGACGCTCGTCACGATCGCAGCTTCGACGAGCTGAGCAGGGAGCACGCAGCCTCGGTCATGGCACTGGCGTTCGATCGCTACCGGCAGCTTCGGGCGCGGTCGCCCTTCGTCACCCTGTTCAAGAATCACGGCCAGCTGGCCGGTGCCTCGATTCCCCACCCTCACTCCCAGATCCTGGGGACCGCGTTTGCGCCCGCGCGGATCGCAGCAGAAACGCAGGCCTTCGCGGATTGCCCATCCTGCCCGCTCTGCGCGTCCTCAGGCCATCCGCGAATCGCTCAGAGCACGGACTACGATTGGATCGCGCCCATGGGGTCGACGATGCCCTGGCAGCAGTGGATCGTTCCCCGCAGGCACGCAAACGAGATGAGCGATCCGGGTGACCTCGCGTCGCTGCTCCAGCGCGCGGTGGCGGCCACTCGTCGCATCGGCGGCGCCTTCAACTGGTGCTTCCTCAACTTTCCCGGCCAGTTGCGCGCCCACTGGTACCTCGAGCTGTTCCCGCGCCTCAGTCCCATCGCCGGCTTTGAGCTGGGAGCCGGAACGTTCATCAACACCGTCGATCCGGTCGAAGCCGCGCGCGCACTGCAGAGGTCCGCAGATCTTTGATTCGATGCCTGCCCGACCTCAGGCGGCGCTCAACCGCCGACGCCGCAGACCGCCCATCAGGATCACCAGGACCATCCCGGTGAGGAACCCGCCGATGTGCGCAAAGTAGGCCACGCCGCCTTGCTCGTGGAGGGAGCCGCCCAGCGACACGGTTCCCACGAACAGCTGCAGCACGAACCAGAAGCCGAGCAGAACGATCGCCGGAATCTCGCGGACTGTGATGAAGATGAAGATCGGGATCAGCGTGGTGATGCGCTGTTTGGGAAACAGGATGAGGTAGGCACCGAGCACTCCGGCGATCGCGCCGGAAGCGCCGATGGAGGGAACGCCGGAGCCGGGATTCATGGCCGCGTGGGCGAGAGTGGCTGCCACGCCCGAGGCGAGGTAGAAGATCAGATAGCGCCCATGCCCGAGGCGGTCCTCGATGTTGTCGCCGAAGACCCAGAGGAACAACATGTTCCCCCCGAGGTGCAGCCAGCCTCCGTGCAGGAACATGGAGACGAACATGGCCACGATGCTGGAGACGATCGGCGCGGAGCTCCAGAATGTCGACGGGACGAATGCGAGCCTCTGCAGGACGGGCTGGATGGAGGCACCGAGCGAGATCTCCCAGAAAAACATCAGCACGTTGCCGATCATCAGCGCCACGTTGATGAAGGGAGCGGTCCGTCGCGGATTGTGGTCGGCCAGAGGCAGCATGAGCCGCGGATTCTAGCCCGCATTTCTCACACCCGCCGGCACGGCCGGCTTCGCTGGTTGCCCAAGGCTCTGCCATGATTCCGCTCCAAGTTGTTCTGCCGCGCAGGCTCCTCGCCCGCATTGCTCACACCCATCCTGCTGCGGACGCGGAAAGTCGGGTCTGCTGCGTTGCGCTCTTTTTGCGCGCCCGGCAGAACGTCTTGGAGCGTGATCTTGGCCGAGCCTTAGGCAACCAGCGCCGCCGGCCGTGCCGGCTCAGCGCTGCTGGAAATAGCGATCGAGGTGATCCGCGGCCTGCCGGACGGTGTCCGATTGACCGCGCGCACCGGCCAGGGCCTCGCGATAGATGCTGCCCACCCGGGAGACGTTCCGATCGCGCAGCGCGGCGAGCACTTCCTGCATGGAATCGGAGTCCGCGGGACCGAGATCGGTCCGGCCGGTGGCTCGCTCGAGGAGGGACTGGGCATTTCGCAGATGGTCTGCGGGGTCTTCGCGATGGGCGGGCATCTGCTGGGTGGTGGCTGCGGGCGCCGCCATCGTGTTGGTCTGGGGGACCGGGTTGGACGGCGCAATCCAGGCGTTCGGACGCGAATCGGGCACGGCCTGATGGCTGCCCATGTCCACGGTTCCCGGCAGCTCTTTCAACTGCGGGCTGAATTTGCCCATCATGAAGAACAGCTCTTTCTCGTTGGAGAAGTTGCCCACGAGCCGGGCGCTCTTGGACAGCTCCAGATGCTCCGACTCCTGAAGCATGATGAAGGCCTTGGCCCGGTCCTCCAGGGTGATCCGCTTGGCGTGCACCTTCCACGCGGTCAGCGTTCCCTGGATGAAGCATGCCTGCCCCGCCTTGATGCTGACCGCCTCCACGGTGACGTTCTCCTCGATGCGGATCGAACCGTTGGTGGACTCGATCTCGGAGTAGGTCCCGGAGTTCTGGATGACCAGGTTGCCGGGGGTCTTGATGGAGAGCTGCCCGTGGGTGTTGACGCGGATCTCCGTCCCCTTCGGAATGATCATGGTGGGGAAATTGGCCTGATCGGCTGCTCCACTCATCACACCCTCCTGCGCCCGATGAACGCCGATGGAAGCGGGTCGAAATTCTTGTAGTCCTTGCTGCTTCGAGCCCGCATCAACAGAGATGCCTCATTGTTCCACTGGTAGTTGAGGATGTAAATGCGCGGATCGATGGCGATGTACTTCCCCTGCTCTTCCAGATCGCTGCGCACTTCGTAGTGAAGATGGGAGTTGGTGCTCCAGCCGGTGGAGCCGACGGTGGCGATGACCTCGCCCTGCTTGACCGCCTGGCCGGCCCGAACCTTCACCGAGTCGCAGTGGCCGTAGATGGTGATGAAGCGATCGGAATGATTGACCACCACCACGTTCCCGAACCTCCACCAGGCCACGCTGTCGCGCAGCGGGTAACGGCCAGAGAAGCTGACCACGCCGTCAGCGGCGGCGAAGATGGGAGTGCCCGTGGGAGCGGAAAGATCGAGACCCTTGTGGAGATCGGCGGCGCGGGTGAAAGGCGAGATCCTGGTGCCGAAGGGAGAGGTCAGCACGAATTGATCGGAAGGCAACGGGAGGATGGAAGGTGTGTGGCGAACGATGTCGCTGTTGGCGCGCTCGTAACGGGCCAGAAGGCCGAGCTGATCCTGCAGCCGCCTCATGGCGCTTCGCAGAGCGATCTCGCGGTGACGGGCGTCCCCCACCTGCAGATCGATCTCCGAGGCGCTCTTTTTCAACGAGGTGGAGAAACCGCCTGCGCCGAGACTGCGATCCAGACCGTAGACGGTGATCAGCTTTTCAACGCGGATGCGATGCTCTTCGAGATTCTTCTCCAGAGAGGTCATCTGCACTACGTTCTCGTGCAGCCGTTCGCGCTGGATCCCGCGCTCCTCGCGCATGTTCTTCAGATCGTTGTCTTTGTAAACGCGACGGATGACCGTGGGAGCCGCCGCCATCGAGCCGATGATCCCGGCCAGAATGATCGAAAGCGCGACGATGCCGATCACTACGCGATGGCGGTCGAAAAAGACGTACCGCACATTGCGACGGATGTCGCTGGGGACGATCTGGATCTCGATCATGACAAGGCCGCCGCGCTGGCGGGTTGATCAATATAACACAGCGGTTTGCACAGCGAGATGTGCAGACGGTCCGCTCAGACCCTGTGGCCGGGAGTGTCTTACCGAGGATCGTCAGGCTCAGTGGTGCGCTGACGAATCTCTTCGGCGCGCTGCTTGATGTCGATGATCTTCTCGACCACCTGCGCGGTCGATGATCGGGAACGGGAGGTTTCATCGAGCTGCGCCTCGAGGTCCCGACGCTGCCGCTGGAGGTCAGCGATGATGTTGGACAAATCGTCAGGCTTGGTCATTCCAGAGAAGGATACTGCCAAGTCAGAATGGAGAGGCGGGAGAAGACGGTCTTCGCATCATCCCTGAGGAGTCGAAGCAGCAGTGCTCCGCTTCTTCAGGTAGGAGGCCAGAACCACCATGGCGATCAGCAGCGCGCCGACGATGGCCAGCTTCCGGAGGGCTTCCCCTTCCGTCATGGTCCCGCTGAAGATCGCATCGGCCGAGTAGGCGAAGATCGCATGCGAAGGGAGAATGCCCAGCGCCGTGGCCAACGCGTAATCTCTGAAAGGAACACCGGCCACGCCCGCCCCGTAGTTCCACACCGCGAAGGGCGGCCCCGGAATGAGCCGCACGATCAGCATGGTCTGGAACCCGGCATTCTTCGCCTGCTTCATCACCACGTCACCGGCCTTCCCGAACCGCGACAGTAGTCCCTCGCCGAGAAATCGACCCATGAAGTACGAGGCGATGGCGCCCAGGAGTCCGCCGGCGATCGCGTAGAGCGCGCCGAGCTTCCAACCCCACAGAGCTCCGGCGACGAGGACGAAGATGCTGGCCGGAATGGCGAATACGCACCCTACCGCATACGCCACGATCAGGATGAGCGGCGCGTACCACATCCCCCGTGCGCTCTCCCGCGTGTGCGCAACCCAGTCACGCGCGCTGGCGAGGTTGAGGTGCTGCCGGAGAGGAGAAAAGAAGATCACAGCGACGGCCGCGACGATCAGCAACAGCAGCGCGATCTTGATCGCGTTCCGCGAATTCATGGGCGGCGGAGTCTACCTCAGCGCCGAATCGAGACTATGACCACCGAGTTCGGCTCATACGAGGCGCGCAGGCCCATCATGCCGAATACCACGCGGAACGCAGTCCGGCAGGGAACGTCGCGCAGCAGGAACGTCCCGCTGCCTGTGACGCCGGGATCGGCTACCAGATTCCTGATGCCGCACTGCTCCTTCAACGACCGGAGAATGACCTTGATCTCAGCATCCTTCACATCGAGTGTGACCAGTGGGCCCGCGGAGCGGAGGATCGTCCTCTCCCGCTTCTCCACCACCTTCATGCCGCCACTGAGCGCGATCGCCGCCAGCGCCGCTTCCGGACGCACGCCTCGGGCGCTGAAGCTAACCTCAGGATCGCCGCTCGACTCGATCCCGACCGGCTTCAGCAGATACAACTCCAGCGCCTTCACCGCGACCGACAGCGGCTCGTCCGCGATGGCCACATCAATCGTGCGAGGCTTGGTCTGGGAGCGGGCCACAGAGATACTGCCCTGTACGGAAATCGACGACAGCAACAGGAGGGCGAAGAGGAGGGGTCTCACGATCATGGCAACGGCGGAGCGCACCATGGTCA
>JBKJQB010000048.1:0-14905 GCA_046594105.1 Thermoanaerobaculia bacterium | reverse complement strand
TCAGCCCGCGTCAGCGGGCGCGAGAATGTAGCCCCCGGCGCCAGCCGGGGGATTGCGGAGCCCAGTCAGAAGGGAGCCCGAGTAGCGGGCGACAGAAACGCCGCTACCGGCAAAATGCCTGGACCAGTTTTTGGGGGCAGACCAGGAAGCCGGCGGACCGGCCGGCAAGGATGCCGGCGCTCCTTCGAACGGGGAACGCGTCGGGAGCGAAAAGCGTGGCGGACGCTTCGCGAACCAACGGCGCCGGCCGTGCCGGCTGCCGGCTACTTCTTCTCGCCGGTGACAGACTGCTTGGCGTCTTCCTTGGACTTGGTGGTCTCGAGGTTCACTTCGATATCCACCTCTTCGCTGAGCAGCATGCCGCCGTTGTCCAGCGCCTTGTTCCAGTTCACGCCGTAGTCCTTGCGGTTGATCCGGGTGTTGAGGCTGAAACCAGCGCGCTGGTTCCCCCAGGGATCTTTGGCGAAGCCGAGAAACTGGACGGGAAGAGTCAGTCTCCTGGTGACGCCGTGCATCGAGAAGTCGCCGGTGACCAGGTACTTGTTCTTCGATTTCGAGACGATCTTCGTCGACTTGAAGGTGATCTCCGGGTATTTGTCGGCATCGAAGAAGTCCGGAGTCTTCAGGTGCTTGTCGCGATCGGCAGAGCCGGTGTCGATCGATGCGGTCTTGATGGTGAACTCGACGGTCGAGGCGGCAGGCTTGGCCGTATCGATGGTCACCTTGCCGGCGAAGTCGTCGAACTTTCCGCTGACTTTGCTGACCAGGTGACGGACTTTGAAGTTTGCTTCGGAATGGCTCTTGTCGATGACGTAGGTATCGGTTGCTGCGAATGCCGAGACGGCGGAGAACAACAGGGCTGCGGTGCTCAGGGTGCGGAACTTCATGAGGTACGTCTCCTTTCGATGAGCTGCTGGTTCATGGATTCGCGTGTCCGGCCGAGAAGTTCGACCAGCTGCGCCACTTCTTTTGAGCTGAGAGATGCCAGGGCTGCGGTGCCCATTTCGACGACGGGCTGATCGAGAGTGGCCAGAAGCTCCAGACCGCTCGGACTGATGCTGCAATAGACGCAACGCCGGTCTTCCGAAGGCCGCCGTCTCTGCACCAGCTTCTTTTCCTCGAGCCGGTCGATGAGACGGGTGATCCCGGGGGTCTGCTCGATCATCCGTTCTGCAATCTCCAGGGTCGGAAGCCCTTGCGGACCGGCACCGCGGAGGATGCGCAGAACGTTGAACTGCTGGCCGGTGATGGCGCTGGACTCCAGGGCCATGCTCATCAGCCGTCGAGCCAGGTCGGCCGTGCGCAGGATGGCCACGGTGGCCTCCTGCTGGATGGAGACGAAGGCTCGCTTCTGCTTGAGTTCGCGTTGGAGAGTTCCAGTCGTTTGCATTAGTCACGCTATCAATCATTGACTGATCAAGTAAATTCCCAAAGCTGGTCTGAGCTTCGCTCAGAAGAACCACGAAGCGCACGTTCATCACGCCATCATCGGCTCATCGCGCTGTTTCCCAGCTTCCAAGAAACTCCCAGGTTTTATGCGGATTTGCGAGTCCCGTAGGGACGATTGAACTTAGCCCAGGACTTCAGTCCTGGGTTCGATGCCCCGGAAAAGTGAGTCCCGTAGGGACGATTGAAAATGTCGCAACGAAGCATCGTCAATCGTCCCTCCGGGACTCGTCTGGGGAAGCCCCTCAAGTCCCAGGACTGAAGTCCTGGGCTAAGGTCAATCGCGCCTCCGGCGCTTTGGCCGCCGCACCAGTTCTTTCTCTCAGGCGCAGCGTGCGCGCCGTTTCCCAGCTCAGGATGACGGCAACGGGGTTCTGCTTCCGCGTCCTCCGTCAAATCGTCTCGGCCCGCGCTACCGGGACGTCCGAAAACTGCTTTTCCGCGGCGTCGCGCTCGACTGCCGATGCGAACGCGCCGAACAGTGTCGAGCCGGAGCCCGACATTGCGGCGAAGGTAGCTCCACATTGGTACAGCCGCTCTTTCCAGCTCCGCAACTGCGGAAGTTCGGCGAAGACCGGCTCTTCAAAATCGTTGATCATCCCGGCGCCTCCGGTCCACGGGCCATCCGCCAGCAGATTGCTCACTCTCTCCCAGCCCAGAGGCACCGAGTACTGTCGGAGGAGACCGAATGCGCGCGCGGTGGCCATCCTCTCCTCCGGCAGCACCAGGAGCAGCGGTACGCCGGTGGCAGGGGGCATCGCACGCAGCTGCTCCCCCCGGCCGGTCGCATACGCGGTCCCTCCCATCAGGAAGAACGGCACATCCGAACCCAACTCCAGCGCAATCTCGCGCAGGCGTTCGCGGGAGACGCCCTCTGCTGCGAGCGCCAGGAGTGTGGTGGCGGCATCGCTCGATCCGCCGCCCAACCCTCCCCCGCTGGGAATCCGTTTGTGCAGACTGATGGCGACATCATCGACACCCAGCGCGCGCGCGGCACGCATGACCAGATTCGATTCGTCGCTCGGAATCCCGGGTTGATCGCACTGCAGCGAGAGCGCCTTGGCCGACGCGAACCGCAACGTATCGTGCAGCGAGATGGTCTGGAAGATCGTTTCGAGATCGTGGTAGCCATCCGGACGCCGGCCGGTGACGCGCAACATCCAGTTGATCTTGGCGTGAGCCAGCCGTTCCATCGTCTCGATCATAAAGGCAACGACGTGACTGCCGCCGTTTCGCGCAACGCACTCACAGCGCTGGAGGCACGCAGCACCGATACGTCTTCGGAACCTCGGGCATCTCCACGCTCCCGGGCGAGAGCAGGCTCTCGAGGTGCTCCATCTCCAGCCGTCCGGCCGACGTATTCACCGACACATGCTGCGGCGGATACACAGCCGGATCGAAGCTCACGGTGGCCTCCCCCACGCGTGCCGAGCGCAGACCGCTCCCGCCGACCTCGTATTGAGTGGAGGGATCTGCCGGAGCAAGACCCAGAAGGATCAAGCCCATGTTCGAGGGTTCCACCGAAGCGAAGAAGGGAAACGTCCTGGCCATCTCGGCCGCCGAACCGGTCCACCACGTCGACTGAAGGTCGTTCAAGAACGTGACCGAGTCTCCCTCAGAATAGATGCGCAGGGCGGTGGTCCCCAGGGGCGTATAGGCGGTCAGCAGCATCCGGTGCTGGCGATCGATCTGCAGCTGCGCTCGAAACGATTGCGTCCGATCGCCGGCGATGGTGCGAATGCGAAGCAGCGAGCGTTCGCCGGGGAAGGTGGAGAGGCGAGTGGCAAGCTCACTTCTCACAGCGGATTCAGTCGTGTCAACGATCGCCTTGACCGGTGTTTCCTCTGCGGCGGGACGGGAGCTTCGGCAGGCAAGCGCCAGTCCGATCAGCGCCAGCGCCGGCACCGCGCGACGGTTCATCAGCGGACAGTCTTCTGCGCCTGCTGCTGGCGCTCCAGCTCCGCGATCTTCACTTTGATCTTCGGCCCTTCTTTTGATTCGGGGTCGAGGGTCAACGCCGCGCGATAGAGAGAAAGGGCGCGTCCGGTCTCTCCCCGTTTGGCCAGCACATCGGCGAGATGTTCGTGAACGGTGGGATCGCGAGGCAGCAGATGGGTGGCGTCGGTGAGGTATTTCTCAGCCAGTTCGAGTTTGCCCTGGCGGAAGTAAACCCAGCCCAGGGAGTCGATGTAGGCGCCGTTGCGAGGCTCCTGGGTCACCGCGCGGTTGAGCATGTCCGCGGCGCGGTCGAGATTGGTTCCGCTCTCGGCCCACATGTACCCGAGGTAGTTGAGTGTCCCGGTGTGTTCAGGATGCTTTTCGAGCAGCTGGAGAAAGGACTTTTCGGCCGCTGGCTTGTCGCCGGAGCGCTCGTAGGTGGAGCCGAGCTGGAACTGCAGATCGGCGTCGTCCGGTTTCGACCGCAGGGCCTCTCGGAGGACGGCGACGGCCGTCTCGTACTGCTGGACCGTCACGTAGGCTTCGGCAGCGGCGACCGTATTGCGGACACCAAACTTCGACTGGGTCGCAGCGGCGACGCGGGCGCGGTCTTTCTGGCCGGCCCGGGCCAGCATCTCGATGTAGCGGGCATTCACGAAGGGATCGGCGGCGAACTTTTCCGTCAGCGGCTGCAGAAGCATCACTCCGTCGGCGTAGCGGCTCTGCTTCTTGAGGGCATCGAGCGCGATGTTGATGGCCTGCGCATTGATCTTGTCGCGGAACACCAGGATGGGCTTCACCCCGTCCACGGCCGCCGCGTAGTTGCCTTTCTGCAGCTCGATCAAGGCGAGCTGGGTCCGCGCCAGGACCTGAAGGTTGTCGGGCACCTCGGGCACTGCCAGGAGAGTCTTGAAGGTTCTCGTCGCCTCATCCGGTTTTCTCTGACCCATCTGACTGAGTCCGAAGCTGGCCAGAATGTCGACGTCGTCCGGAGTCTTCTCCAGCAGCCTGCGATACAGCTTGTCAGCCTCCCCATACTGCTCCAGGTCGCTCAGCGCTTCCGCCAGGTAGTACTGCGTCCTGGTGTCTTTGGGATCCGCTTTCAGCAGGGACTGGAAGTTGTCCCGCGCCTTCTCGGTCATGCCGGCGCGAAGGAAGAAGAAGCCCTGCTGCCGTTGCAGGTCGAGGTTGGCCGGATCTTCGTTGACCAGAGGCTGGAGCAGGTCGGCGGCCTTTCCCCATTCGTTGGACTTCTGGTAGAGGTCGATGAGCTGAAGGATGGCCGGACCAAAGGTGGGGTCGACTTCCACGGCGCGCTCCAGAAACTTTCTGGACTCATCACCGCGACCGAGCCTGGTCAGCACCTGCGCATAGATGTTGTTGAGACCTCGCTGATCGGGAGCGCGCTCCAGCATCGAGGCCAGGACCTTTTCCGCCTCGGCGGTGCGATTCGACGCCAGCAGGATCTGGGAGACCGCCATGCCGGTGGCCAGGTCGTCAGGATTCAGTCGAAAGGCGGCCTGCAGATGCGTCAGGGCCTCCTCGGTTTTCGCGTGATCCGTTCCTGCCCGATCGAGCAGGAGCCGGCCGAGCACACGCTCCGCATCGTAGAAACTCGGCTGGAGAGCCACCACTCTGCGGAGGTCCGCCTCCGCCGCGTCGGGCCGGGAGGCATCCAGCAGGATGAGCGCTCGTTCATACACCAGCACCGGATTCTGGGGCTGATGGGTGGTCAGTTTGTCGATCGTGGCCAGTGCTTCATCGAACCGGCCGTCCCCCGCGGCCAGCTTGGCCAGGATGAAATCGTAGGGGTCTGAGGGTTGCTCCTGAGCACCTGCCGTCGCGCTCAACGCGAGCAGCGTGAGCAGCAGAACAGCGGCGTTTTTCATCGTTCGCATGGTATCACCGGGCAATGGAACGCGGCTTTGAGCGCCGGCATTCGCAGCGGGCTGAAACAAGGCCCGCACCTCTTCATGAGACGTGCGGGAAGCCAGCCCGTTTCATGCCATCTGTGTTAAATAGTCGGTCGGGAAATCCTGCACAGTGAGCCTTGAGAGAATCGAGATCACACCGTTCGCGGTGATCGTCGGAGACATCCTCCAGCAGAGGAGAACCGGCCGGCTCTCCATCATCCAGCCACCGATTCACAAGGTGCTGCACTTCTCTCAGGGAGAGCTGGTTCTGATGGAGTCCGCCAGGATGGAAGACTCCCTCGCCGACTTCCTCATCCGCAAGGGCGCCATCGCCTCCGATCGGGCCATGACCATGGCTACCGGCGCGCCCATCGATGCGGTCGCGCATTTCCACGAGGCGGGAATCCTCGACCTCTCCACCCGTCAGACGCTGCTTCGCGACTGGCTGTCGAGCCAGTTCATCCCGCTCTTTTCTCTCGATGAAGGAACCGCGGCCTTCAGCGATGAGACCGCCATTGAGCCCGACAAACGAGTATTTCTCCAATCGACCGCAGCACTCCTGCTCGAAGGAATCCGCTCCATCACCAACGGCCTCATCTTGCGGCGCTCGCTGGGAGATCTGAAGCGGGAGATCACCCCCAGCCGCGACAGCCGCTTCAGCCTGGAATCGATCCCTCTTCTGGACAATGAGCGGCGCATCGCCGACGCCTTGACCGGTCCGGAGAGCATTGAGGCATTTTTGAAACACTTCTCCACCGAATCGGTGGTCTCCGCTCGGGTGGTGATCGGCATGACCACGCTCGGTCTTTTTGTTCCCGTCGACTACCACAGCGAACAGACGCAGGAGGTCGACGCGGATGACATGCAGCGAGACCTCGAGCTGCTGGCGGCCATCGGGTCCAGCGATCCCCGCTCGCTCCGCGCCGTTGCCCTATCCCGACAGCTGGGATCCCTCGACCACTACCAGGTTCTCGACGTTCCTCGGAACGCCACCCGCGCACAGCTCATCTCCTCCGCGGAAATGGTGAGAAACCGCTTCGATCCGGCCACGTACCCGCCTCTCGTCCGCGACTCGCTCCTGATGATCAACCGCCGCATCGAAGAAGCCCTGGGCATCCTCAAGGATCAGGTCCGCCGTCAGGCCTACGATCGCCTTCTCAATCAGCGCAGCGGCGGAGGGGGCGCGGGTGCGGGAGAGTTGCAGAAGCGGGTGACCCAGCGCGCCGTGGCGGAGCAGAATTTCTACAAAGCGCGTGACCTCAGCACCGCTGGGGACTATTACGGGGCCATCGTGCTGCTCAAACAGGCGGTGGAGTACGCACCCGATCACGCCGAGGCCTGGTACCTGCTCGGAGCATGTCAGGAGCGCAATCCGAAATGGCGCCGTGATGCGGCCGAAAGCATCCAGCGCTCCCTCTCCATCGATCCCGACAACGTCGAGGCCCTGATCTCCCTCGGCGACGTCTACAAGGCCGAGGGACTCGCTTCACGCGCGCAGAGCTGCTACGAAGACGTGCTGAAGATCGCGCCGGACAATCCGCAGGCCAAGAGCCGTCTCACCGGAATCAAGCAACGGTAGGTTTTCGTAGCGCCGGCTGGAAGCCGGCGGACCGGCCGGCAAGATGCCGGCACTCCGTTCGCCGCTTACTTGATGTCTTCCGGTTTGTTGTCGGCCAGGTTGCTGGTCAGATCGCCGCTCTGTTTGCGCGGGGAGTTCTCGCCGCTGTGCTCTTCGCGGCCGGAGCCCTCGTAGCCGAGGACTTCGGATCCGTCGATGACCTGAATCTTTTCCATCTTCTCTTCGGTGGATCGTTTGTCTTCGCTCATGGCTTCCGAATGAGCAAAGAGCGGGCCGGACTGCCATCCAAGGCCCACCGTCGAGAGTCCTTCTCCCCGTCGCAACGGGGAGAAGGTGGCCGAAGGCCGGATGAGGAATCAATCCTTTCCAGCAAAAACCCCTCACCCCCGCTTCGCGGCACCCTCTCCCCGCGCGGCGGGGAGAGGGACTCTCGATGGGAGAGTCCGTTTCCCGGCTCAGGATGACAGGGGCGCGCGCCCCCCTACATCAGACCTTTCATGATCTCGTCGAGGGCTTCCCGGCTCGGGCGCGTCTCCGCCTCGGTCATCGACCACAGCGGTTTGTCGACGACGTTCAGCATGCGGATGAAGCTCTTCTTCTCCGGCTGCAGAAAGACCAGACCGGTGAGCATGGAGCCGTCGGTGGTGGCCCGGTGCAATCGCTGCAATGCCTGCACTGCGTCCGACGGGTCGTAGTCCTCTTCCAGCTTCTTGAGAAACAGGCGCGAGCCGTCGTGGAGGGTGACTTCGCGAAACGTTCCCGGCTCGTAGTCGATCTCGATCTGCTCGTAGGACTGCACAAAGCCGATCTGATGGAGCAGCTCGTCGTGTTCCTTGGAGTACTGGTAGCCCTTGGTGGACCCGTCGTGATTGTTGAACGTCACGCACGGTGAGATCACGTCGATCACCGCGAGACCGTCGTGCGCCAGAGCGGCCTTCAGGATGTTCACCATCTGCTTCGGATCGCCAGCGTACCCGCGGGCCACGAATCCGCAGCCCAGCTCCACGGCCAGCGCGCAGATGTCCATGGGCGGGAGGTCGTTGATCACGCCCGACTTCAGTTTCGAGCCATGGTCGGCCGTTGCCGAGAACTGTCCTTTGGTCAGGCCGTACACGCCGTTGTTCTCGACGATGTAGATCATGGGGATGTTGCGGCGAATGAGGTGCATGAACTGCCCGAGGCCGATCGAAGCGGTGTCGCCATCGCCGGAAACGCCGATGCCCACCAGTTGGTGATTGGCCAGCATCGCTCCGGTAGCCACGGCCGGCATGCGGCCATGCACGGTATTGAATCCGTGCGCGCGACCCAGAAAATACGCCGGCGTCTTGGAGGAGCATCCGATTCCGGAGAACTTGGCCACCCGCTCCGGCTGCACACCCATCTCGTAGAAGGCGCGGATGATCTGGTTGCTCACGGCGTCGTGGCCGCAGCCGGCGCACAGCGTCGACTTGCCCCCTCCGTAATCAAGAGCCTTGAGGCCGATCCGGTTTTCCTTCGCCGGCTCCGTACCCATCTTCAGAACGCTGTCCACCATGACTAGTCCTCCGACCTCGACTGCAGTGACGGTTTCTTTTCAATCCCGATGCGCAACACGCGCTCTCCGTTCGGAGCCGCTTCCATCTTCACCAGCGCGTCGGTGATGGAGCGGGCGTCGCACGGCAGGCCGATGTAATGCAGGATTTTTCGAATGCGCGACTGGTCGTCGCCCACTTCGAGCCGGATCAGATCGCCCATCTGGCCGTCCCGATTCTGCTCCACCACATACACGCGCTCGTGCGCCGCGACGAACGCCTTGAGCTCCTCGGTGAACGGCAGGGCGCGCAGGCGCAGATAGCTCGTCTCCATCTTGTGCTCGCTGCGCAACTGCATCCGCGCCTCTTCCAGCGCGAAGTCGGTGGTGCCGTAGGCGATGAAGCCAATCTTCGTCTTGCGCTGGTCGACGGCCGGCTTCGGAACGAACTGCTTCGCCGTCTCGTACTTTTTCGCCAGCCGGTCGACGGTCGCTTTGTAGTCTTCCGGCTTCTCCGAGTAGCGCGCGTACGCGTCGTGGCCGGAGCCGCGCGTGAAGTAGGCGGCGTCGGGATGGTCGGTGCCCGGAAGCGTGCGATAGGTGATGCCGTCGCCGTCCACGTCGAGATAGCGGCCCCACTTGCCGCCGAGCTCTTTCAGCCGTTCCACGCTCAGCACCTTGCCGCGGCGATACGGCTTCTCCGGATAGACGAAGGGATCGGACATCCAGTTGTTCATCCCCAGGTCGAGGTCGGACAGGACGAAGACGGGCGTCTGGAACATCTCGGCGAGGTCGAGGGCCTCGGAACCGAACTCGAAACACTCGGCGACCGATGCGGGAATCAGGGCGATGTGCTGGGTGTCGCCGTGGCTGAGGGAGACCACTTCGAGGATGTCTCCCTGGGCGGTGCGGGTGGGAAGTCCCGTCGAGGGGCCGACGCGCTGGATGTCCCAGATCACGCCGGGCAGTTCGGTGAAATAGCCAAGGCCGGCGAATTCGGCCATGAGCGAGATGCCGGGACCGGAGGTCGAGGTCATCGATCGCGCCCCAGCCCAGCCGGCGCCGAGGACCATGCCCATCGCCGCGAGCTCGTCTTCGGCCTGCACGATGGCGAAGGTCGCTTTGCCCTCATCGTTGATGCGGTACTCCTTCATGTAGTCGATGAGCGACTCGCAGAGCGACGAGGAGGGAGTGATGGGATACCAGGTGACCACGGTGACGCCGCCGAACATGGCCCCGATGGCCGCGGCCGCGTTGCCGTCGATGATGATCTTGCCGGCGGTCTTGTCCATGCGCTCGATGCGCCAGCGGTTCTGCGCGGCTAGATGGTCGCGCGCATAGGTGAGGCCGGCGTCGATGGCTGCGACGTTCGGGTCGATCGCTTTCTGCTTCCCCTTGAACTGCTTGCTGATGGCTTTGACGATCTCCTCGCGCTCGATGCCGATCAATCCGGCCACGATGCCGACGTAGATCATGTTGGTGAGCAGCTTGCGCAGCCGCGAGTCCTGGCTCAGCTCCGCGGCCAGCTTCGCGAAGGGGACTTCGAAGAACGGCACATCGTTGCGGATGGTCTTGCAGTTGAGCGGCGCGTCGTAGATGCACAGGGTGCCTGGGGAGACGGCTTCGACGTCTTCGCGCGAGGTCTGCGCGTTCATGCAGACCAGGATGTCCACTTCCTTTTTCCGGGCGATCCAACCGTCCTTGTTCGCGCGGATGGTGAACCAGGTGGGCAGGCCGGCGATGTTCGACGGGAACATGTTCTTGCCGCTGACCGGCACGCCCATCTGGAAGATCGAGCGCATCAGCACGTTGTTCGACGACTGCGAGCCGGAGCCGTTGACCGTGGCTACGTGGATGGTGCAGTCGTTCACCACCGGCTTTCCTGCCGCAGGTACCTCATCGAGAACGGCGGTCGCCGTCAGAGTGTCCGACACAGGGGCCTCCTGGGGGAATGCTTCGGGGCACGGCGGGATGAGGTCATCGTTGGTTGGGGAGCGAAATTGTAGCAGGAGTGGCGCGCCCGCCCGTGCCGGAGATTGCCGGCGCGCGACTGAATGCGTCCTGGCGTGGCCCGCGATGAACGATGCTACATTCCGCCCCCATGCTGCGCACCTTGTGGGTGTTCGTCGTCGCGGTCAGCGTGACCATTCCGGCCTCGCTGACGGTCATGGCCATCGCCCTCTTCTCCTCGACCTCCCCGCTGATCGATCCGGTGATCCGCATCTGGGCGCGAGCGATCATCCGCGCTGCCGGCATCCGCCTGGAAACGGAAAACCTCGATCGGATCGATCCTCATCGCCGCTACATCCTGGTGGCGAACCACACCAGCTACTTCGACATCCCCTGCATCTACGCGGCGATCCCCCAGCCCATCCGTTTCCTGGCCAAAATCAGCCTTTTCAAGATCCCCATCTTCGGCTGGGCCCTCGGCCGCGCCGGCTTCATTCCCATCGACCGCAAGAACCGGCGCACTGCCGTGAAGTCGTTCGACCTCGCCGCCGCGCGCATCCGCAAAGGCAACACCATCGTGGTTTTTCCGGAAGAGGGACGCTCGGCCACACGGGAGATGCGGGACTTTCAACGAGGCGGATTCCTCCTGGCCATCAAGTCGGAGCAGCCCATCGTGCCGCTGGCCATCGACGGCATGTTCGATGTCTTCCCCGTCGGCGCGAAGAAGGTCAAGCCGGGACGGGTGGTGGTGCGGGTGGGAACTCCCATTCCGACGGCCGGCGTGACGGTCCGGGAGAAGGAGCGGCTGGCGCAAGAGTCGCGCCGACAGATTCTGGCAATGCTGGAAGGGGCGGCGGCAGAGGTCCCGGACGCATTCAACCCATCGAGTTCCGCGAAGCGGGGGTGAGGGGACCCTCTCTTGAGTAACAGAGCGACCGCTCATCCGGCCTCCGGCCACCTTCTCCCCGCGCACGGGGAGAGGGTCCGCGAAGCGGGGGCGAGGGGGTCCCTCTCTTGAGTGACAGAGCGACCCCCCATCCGGCCTCCGGCCACCTTCTCGATCGGATGCGGTCGCGTCGAATCCGTGAACGCTAGTGCCGAATCGGTCGACGCCGCGGCTCCAGCAGATAGCGTCCAAGCACTTGCGCCATCTGCTCGTTGCCCACGGGCGGGCGGCGGTAAACCACCAGCCGGTTGGGGCCGCCGCTCACCACCATCGACGAGGCGCCTGGCGGCACGAAACTGAACGAGGTCATGCGAGGCCCGACGGTTCCGCTGCCGGAGATGGTCCATGTGTAGGGCCCACTGACCACGACCCAGCCTGTACCCGAGGCAAACGCGGTCGGATGTTCTCCGGGACCAACCTCGATGCCGGCAGGCGCGTCCAGCAGCGCGCCGTGAGCTGCGCGCCCGGCACGGATGGTAAGCGTTCCCTTTCCAGCACACGCCTCACACGTGCCCTCCGTCCAGACAAATAGCGCACCCGCCGGTCCGTCGGCGACCATCGGGGTTTCGGCGTACGAGTTGGACAACCTCATCAGCGGTCCGATCGGAGTAAGCGTTGAGCTCACGAACCGCGCAGAGAGAGTCGGGGGACATGGGGTACAAAGGATCGACGCGACCGATCTGACCACGATGTACTCCGTCCCGGTCCAACCCACAACCGGACTTTCGCTGGCAGTGCCCGGGGGATCGACGACGACAGGCTGGGAGTCGATGGTTCGGCCACCAGGAGAAATCCGGATGGCAGTCAATCCTAGCCAGTGCCAGAACACCGCGAACTGGCTCCCGTTCCAGTGAACGGCCGGCCGCTTGATGGTGGCGGGATAGGGACCCGCGACGCGCACCACGTGGCCCTCTCCGTCGACGCTGGAAACGGTCACGCCGTTGACATCCGTCCAGGCCACCAGAACCGTGTTGCCATCGGTGGCCAGCGACGGGGCGGAGGATCGCGTGCCGGCGCTGATGGTGATGCCATTCCCGTCGAGCAGATCGCCGTTCGGCGTGAACCGGCCGATCACGGCGCGGGTGGTATCGCTCGTCTCCAGCCAGGATGCGAGGTAGTGATCGCCCTGCCACACGACCGAGACTTCGCTGACGTCCGGTTTGCTCCGCGACAGCAGCGCGCTCTGTCCTGCGCCGTAACGCAGCCCGCCCGGCGTCACCGCATCGCCGTAAATCTGCGAGATCCCGCCAGGCCGCACTTCGTTCCAGACGAAGAAGCTGAACGTCCCCGCGGAGGCCACCGACGCATCGGGCACGTTGCCCTCGCCGACCAGGATGGGCTGAACGGTTACCGGAGATCCATTGGCGCGGAAGAACCCAGCCTCCACTCCGGCGCCCGGCTTCGTCCTCATGGTCACGGCATACTCGCTTCCGTCCCAGGCCACCACCGGCCGGAGCGGGTTGAAATCGACGGCCGGCCCCAGGGTCACCGCCGGCGCAATGGGCACACCGCTTTGCGTGAAACGCCGCGCACGATACGAATTCACGCCGCCCTGCAACTCGATCCAGGTTGCGAAAAACTCGATGCCATTGGTGGCCAGGCCGAGGGCTGTCAACTTGCTCGTCGAGTTCTGAAAATTGATCTGCTGCACTGGCGCGGGCACCCCGTTGCGAAGGGCCGCCGTGGAAAAGGCGTAAAGATGCACTGCCTGATCGGTCGTGTCGATCCATCCGAGCACGACCTCGCTCCCGTCGGCGCTGGTGACTGCGGCGATCGATGCGATGCCGGGCGAGAGGACCGCGTTCGAAGGCGACGTGCCGAAACGTCCGTCGCGATCGATGAAGAAGACCCGCACGGCGGAAGGCAACTCGCCACCGGACGGCGGATCGGCCACGAACACGGCGTACCCGAACCCGATCCAGGCCATGGCCACCTGCTCCGCGGCCACTCCCGTCGTCTGGACCTCGCCAATCAACGCTTCCGACGTCACCCTGACGAACTGCAGCTGTCCCTGGATCGTGAAGGCGACCATGAAATCGCTGCCATCGGAGGCGATGGCCTGGATGTGCGTTTTGGGATTGGAGGGCCCGAGGAGGGCGATGGGAAAGCCGAGAGGATCGATGACCACTCCGGGCCCCGCGATGCGCGTGCCGAAGATGCGGGGAGTGGAGGGAAACGACCGGTTGTCCTCCCACACCGCGAGGTATTGATCGCGGCTGGCGGCGATCTCGACATTCTGACGATCATAGGGAGCGAGGCCGGGGCGTGGGTTCAGGATTGGAAAGTCGGTCGCTGGAATGGCGACGGCATTCGGTACGGTAGCCATCGCAAATAACAGCAGCACAAGGACGTTTTTCATCGACTCTCCGGGATGCGGTTTCCCCATAGTCTACCAAGGCGGCGGACCGGGGACGCGGATGGGGAACGGAAACGCGGCCGCGAGTCAGCGGATGGCGGCCGCGACCACGGAGAGATCCTCCTCGCCCACCAGCGTCCTCATGTCGATGGTGAAGCGGTCGTCGAGGATGCGCCCGACCACCGGCGGATGGTGGGCCAGCATGCGCGAGGCGAGCTCATTGGCGTTCCCGGGAAGGGCGATGGCCACGGACGCGATGGTCTCGGCGGGCGTCGTTCCGCCACCCAGTGCGCAGCGACTCTCGATCACGATGGCCGCCGTCCCCTCGACGATCCGCTCGGCACGCGCACGCAGCGCGGCGACCGGCATCGCCAGCATCCGGTAGACCGGCACCTCGCTCTCATACGCATCGGTGGCGAAGGCGCTCAAGGTCTCCGCGATCACCGCATAGCTTTCTTTTCCTGCGCGGAGCGCGCGCATCAGTGGATGCCTGCGGCAGCGGGCGATGATCTCGCTGCTGCCGAGGATCAAGCCGCCCTGCGTCGCGCCAATCAGTTTGTCAGTCGAGCAGGTCAGAGCGTCGACGCCCTGCAGGAACAATTCGCGAATGGTCGGCGCCGGCGCGAATCCGTAGGGCGACAGATCGACCACCCGGCCGCTGCCCTCGTCGTAGAGCATGAACACCTTCTTCTCACGGGACACGGCGACCAGATCGCGGATCGATGGCGTCTCGGTGAATCCGACGATCTCGAAGTTCGACCGGTGCACGCGGAGGATGGCCGCCGAATCGGAGCCGATGGCCTGCGCGTAATCGGAGGCTCGGGTCCGATTGGTGGTGCCCACCTCCTTCAACTTCGCCCCTCCCTGCTGGATGACGTCGGGGACGCGGAATGAGCCGCCGATCTCGACGAGCTCCCCGCGCGAGACGATCACCTCCCGGTCGCGCGCGAGCGCAGACAGGAGAAGCAGGACAGCCGAGGCGTTGTTGTTGGTAAGCACCGCGGCCTGGCAGCCGAAGAGCGTCGAGCAGAGCGAGGAGAGATGCTCGTCGCGGGCGCCGCGCTGACCGGTCTGCAGATCGAATTCGAGATTGGAGTAGCCGGCCGCGATGGCCCCGGCGCGGGCCCACAGAGCCTCGTCGATGGGAGAGCGGCCGAGGTTCGTGTGGATGAGGACTCCCGATCCGTTGACGACGCGGCGAAGCGTGGATCGGGTCTGTCTGGCCAGGGACTGCCGGACAGCTGCGGACGCGACGCCTTCGTCGTAC
>JBKJQB010000021.1:0-3821 GCA_046594105.1 Thermoanaerobaculia bacterium | reverse complement strand
CAGCGCGATGCAGCGCTGTTGAGATCTCGATGACACATCCTCACGCGAGTTCCCTCTCCCCGCCGCAGCGGGGAGAGGGTCCGCGAAGCGGGGGTGAGGGGTCTCTCCTGCACTCATGAGCGACCCCTCATCCGGCCTTCGGCCACCTTCTCCCCGCTGCGGCGGGGAGAAGGAACTCGATCGTGAGAGGCGTCGTGGGGTGTGGCATTAGAAGCGGCGTGGGTGGCGGGCGGGAAGCGAAGGCGCTGCAAACACGAGGAGGCTGCCTGCGACAGCTGCGTCGATGCAGATCCTTCGCCGTCTACGCGGCTGCTAATGAGCCGTGGTCCTCAGCGAGGGGAGATCGAACTCACGACGGCGACGTTGCAGATCCTTCGGCGTCTTCGCGCCTCAGGATGACGAAATCGTTCATCGCGCCGTTTTTCCGCTCAGAGGCCGTAAACGCGACGGATGCGAAAATCGTGGCGGACGCTTTGCGAACCAACGCGGCCGGCCGTGCCGGCAGCCCTACAGTTTTTCCACGATGTCGCCGAGGATGAAGGCGTCGGTGTCGTGGCGGGAGCGGTAGGAGGCCAGGCGCACGGCGGGGCGGGGGCCGGCGGCGCGGTCGGAGAGACGGAGATAGATGTTGCACACCGTCTCTTTCCGCACGCTCAGCGTCTCGGTGGTCAGAATTCCGTCCAGCGAGCAGAGGCGCCGGAAATCGCCCCGCGGAATCACCACCGGATTGTGGATGTCGTCGGAGACGGGATCCCAGATTCCGAGCAGCACTTCGTCGCCGTCTTCAGGTACCTCCGGAGCGCAGAGCACGATCTCGCTCGGCACCATCCGCTCGTGGGTGGACTCCGCGGTGACATCGACACCCGGAAGTGAGGTGTAACTGTCATGACGGTGGAAGTCCTGACGAAGCCGGGCCACCAGCGGCTCACCCGCTTCGAGCGGAGTGGCTTCCACGGTTCCCGGCGCGAAGGATGCGATCTCGCCGACCTCGATCTGGTCGAGACCTTTGAGGGAGACCGTCCCGATCAGCCGCACTCCGAGGAACTCCACGCCGTCGATGGCGGGGTCGAACCCGAGATAGTTCCCCCACGGTGCTTTCAGCGCGTACAACGGCTGGCCCTCCTGCGACAGCTCATTGGAGAGCTCCTGCAGCAGAGACATGGAGGCCACGATGCCTTCGTTGATCAGGTGGCCGTTCACGTTGACGTAGGCGTAAAACTCGCGGGCATGCTCGGTGTGATCGATGACGTCGACGCCGTGCGCCAGCGGAGCAAAAAACTGCTGCACTTTCGCCTGGTTGTAACCGTGAGCCATCAGGAAGGCGGCGAAATCCTCGATCTCCTTGTTGGCTTTGCCGGTGGTCAAGCGCGACAGCTCCACGATCCCCGGGCCGTAGAACTCCGTGATCCGTTCCTCGGACGACGCCACCTTCATCGGCAGCAGGCGGTAGTAGCCGTAGTTGACGGCGATGCGCAGTCCCTTGTTGAAGGCAAACCCCTTCCGCCGCATCTCCGAGTAAAAGTGCTGGATCTCCACGGCACCGCGCACCAGGCGCAGTGCCCGCCGGGTGGTGTAGAACGCGCCGTCGCCCAGGAACTTCTCGAACTGCAGGAGGTGGCGCTCGGCGACCGACTCGATCTTCCGCTGGAACAGGAGCATGTGGCGGTACGAGTTGACCTCCTCCTTCTTCCCGGCCCGGCGGACGTTGCCCAGGGTCTCGGTGAAGTTGGAGATGTCGTAGATCAGTCCGAAGCGATAGATCATGGGATCGACGACGCCCGGCCGGCCGAAGTCCAGGGGGCGCGTGGACCGCGAAAAGCTCATCGAAGAACGCTTGTCTGTGCTGACGATGTCGCCCTCGGGGCTGGTGCTCATCCAGGTGATGCCGCGCCGCAGCTGATTGAGGATGGCGAACTCGCGCAGTCTTTTGGCGATCAGCTGGAACTGCTCGCGGTCCTCCCGGCTGAGAACGTTCTGCACCGCCGGATGGTCGAAGAGGAACGGTTGGAATCGTCCGTCCAGAAGCAGCGCCAGCGTGATGCCCTGGTCGGGATTGGCGCCGAACAGAGGAAGCGAAGCGCGGAAGGTGCGGTCTTTCTGGAGAGTCTCCGTGGCCACGTTGCGCAGCCGTTCGTAGCCATCGCGGAAGGATTGGAAGTCCCGCCGGAGATATCCATTCACGAAGGGCCGCAGTTCGCGCAGATCGGGGCCGATGAACTCCTCGGTGAAGGCCAGCACGTCATCCTGCAGCAGGCGAAAGAACTGCAGTCCGCGCTGCTCCTCGCCATCGAGGACGGCAGCCGCCTTGAGGGCCACCTGCGTCATGGCCTCGCGAGTCTCGCTCGTCCATTTTGCGTAGATGCGGTACTTCAGCGCATCGCCCTGCGTGCGACCGGCCTGCACGTCGACGGCGCTGACCCGCCGGGGAATGCTGCAGAAATGGCGGCCCAGGTCGAGCGAGTGCGCCAGCCAGAAGACGGCGTGATAGTCGTTGAGCAGATTGGAGAGCAGGGCGTTCTCCGCGAGGCGCATCAGCTGCGCGAGGTAGGCGGCGAACGTGACCTGCGCTTTCTCTTTCGCCGCCGGCTGACGGCCCACCTGCCACACCACCTCATCGGTCAGCCATCGGTCCAGCTTGGCATCCAGCTCTTTCAGGACCGGGGCCTCCGCGACCGGAAAGCCAAACGCGGGCGAGTGGGTCTCGTCGATGGGGAAGATCTTGTACGGCTGGGGGAGCAGCGCCTCCGTGTTGGGGAAAAGCTCATCCAGGTTCCGCTGCAACTCCTGCGGCATCAGGAAGGTGGCTGTATCCGGACGGCCGGCGAGGTACTGGACCAGAGACGAACCCATGGGTGGAGCGCGAATTATGAGGGTATGGGTGCCTTGAGAGGAAACGGTGCATCGGCCCCAGTCGGGAACATGCGTCTGCGGGAGGTACTGGAGGGAATGGGATCGGCGGCGCTTCCGCACGGCGTTTCATTCCGGATTTTGCATTCGGGTAAACTCGCGGTATGTCCTCCTCGCTGGTTCCGGCCATCTGCGCGCGCTGCAATGGTTCGGGATGGATTCCCCTGGCCCCTGACTCTCTTCGGGTCGAGCCATGCAGCTGTCAGGGAGATCTCCGTCGACGGCAGCGGATTCTGGCCGCCGCCATTCCGCGCCGCTACTACAAGTGCCGCATGCTGGCCTTCCAGGACCGCAACAGCGGGAGCCTGATTGCCGCCAAACGGAAGGTGCAGGAGTTCGTCGATGTCTGGCCTGGAAGCCAGGAAGGTCGCGGGCTTCTGCTGATGGGCCCCTGCGGGAGCGGCAAGACCCATCTTGCGGTCGCTGCCCTGCTGGAGATCATTCACACCGGGAAACCGGGACGGGTGCTGTTCAGCAATTTTCAGGATCTCATTCAGGAAATCCAGGGCTCGTTTGACGAGGGGTCGCCGGTGAAGAAGTCCGAGATCCTTCATCCGTTGCTGGAGGCCGATCTGCTGGTGCTCGATGAGCTGGGATCGCAGAAGCCGACCATGTTCGTTCAGGACATCCTGTTCTACATCCTGAACAGCCGATACAACGATCAGCGGTCGACGATCTTCACCACGAACTACATGGACGACCTGCAGGATCGCATCGGCACTCCGCTGCGAAGCCGGCTCTACGAGATGGCGGAGGAAGTCCGCATCACCGGGGTCACCGATTACCGCAACACGGTGGAAACGAAACGAGCGCAGAACACGATTTGAGAAACACGGTCACCGACGTTCTCCGCCGCTCCTTCGACATCACGCTGGCCAACTGGCCGCTGATCCTGATCCGCATCGCCGAGGCGG
>JBKJQB010000368.1:0-10218 GCA_046594105.1 Thermoanaerobaculia bacterium | reverse complement strand
GCAACAGCTCACCCCGAGCGGCTCGAAGTGGAGCGGCAGAACGTTCCGGCGGCAGGAAGGGATGGTGCACGAGGAGTGCAACCTCAACGCGCAGTTCGTGGACGACCACAATCGCTTCTGGACCGGGACGCTGGGCGGAGTGACCGTCTTCGATCCCGGCTCGGTCACGCGCGGACGTCCGAAGACGCTGCGCCTCATCGAGGTCCTGGTAGACGGGGCTTCCGTGAGCGCGCCGGGATTCCAGCTGTCGCGCGAGACGCGCGAGCTGAAGGTTGAGTACACGCTCCAGTCCTGGCAGCGCGAAGCGGAGACGCTGTACCGGACGCAACTCATCGGATTCGATCCGGCGCCGGGCCCCTGGACGTCGCAACCGATGCGGGTGATCACCACTCTTCCGCCGGGACGCTACAACCTTCGCGTGGAAGCGCGTGACTACGCAGGCGTGGCTGCGAAACCGCTGGAGATCCCCTTCACGATGCGCCCGGCCTGGTGGCAGCGGCGGCTGGTGCAGGCAGCCTTCGGCCTGCTCGCTCTGCTGCTCTTCCTCGCCGCGGCTCAAGGTCGCACGCGAAGCCTGCGGCTGCAGAAACAGCGGCTGGAGCAGGAAGTGATGACGCGCACTGGACAGTTGAACGCGGCGAACGGGCGGCTGCTGCTTCTCTCGTATACCGACGCGCTCACCGGACTGGCGAACCGGCGCCTGCTGCTGGAGACCCTTCACGAGATCGTGGCGACTGGCAACCGATCGCAATGCAGCCTGGCCATCATCGACGTCGATCACTTCAAGCTGTACAACGACCGGCTGGGCCATCCGGCCGGAGACGAAGCGTTGAAGACGATCGCAGAGGGACTGCGCGCGTGCACCCCGCCCTCCGCGCTGGTGGCGCGCTATGGGGGGGAGGAGTTTGCCTGCCTCCTGCCGGGCATGGGACTCGACGAAGCGGTGCGCGTGATCGAGAGGATGCGCATCGACATGGAGGCCCGCCCGATCCCGGTCCCCGGATCAGGCGCGATCGAGCACGCCACCATCAGCGCCGGCGTCGCCACCGGCTGGCTGGAACAGGAATCCGACATCCACGAACTCCTCCGCCGCACCGATGTGGCCCTCTACCGAGCCAAGAGCGAAGGCCGCAACTGCGTCAGGACCTGAGGGGCGCGCCTTTCAGCCCCGTCATCCTGAGGCCGGCACGGCCGGCGGCGTTGGTTCGCAAAGCGTCCGCCACGATTTTCGCCTCAGCCGCGTTCACTCGGCCGCCTCTGATTGCAGATGACACCCGAGCGTGTCATTAGAAGCAACGGACAGCGCGCTGTGCTGCGCCTGAGGGAAGAAACCGGCGCGATGCAGAGCCGGCGTAGCCGGCGCAAGAATTTAGCCCCCGGCGCGAGGCGGGGGAACAACGAGGAGCCGCATACGAGCCCGCGTAGAGGGCGGCAGAACAAGTCGGGGGTTGAATCGCCGGCCGACTTCATTACTATTCTGTCGCCCGCTACACGGGCTCGTTTTTGACTGGGCTCCAAAACCCCCGGCTGGCGCCGGGGGCTACATTCTTGCGCCCGCTCACGCGGGCTATCGCGGACAGATCCGAGGGTCCTGCTCCTTGATTCGAGCAGCTGATGTCTCGCAGACTCGCATAAAACCTGAAAGTTTTTTGGAAGCCGGCGCAACGCGTTGTCGATCTCGCGGATCTGGATTATGGAGTGCCCATCAGCGCTTCCAGTTGGTGATCACGCTCAGCTCGTTCGCGTGAGGCGATTGCACGGGTTCCAGCAGCAGGAAACGTTGCCCGTCCCCGGTGACGAGATACTGATTCCTGTCGCCGAGAACTCCCACGACGCTTGTTGCCTCGAGGTGTGTGGCGAAGAGAGTTGCCGGCTCGCCCGCCTCGAACGGGGCGAGGCTTTTCACGGGAACGGACATGATTTTAGCGTCGGGTGAAAGATAGAAGATCTCTTTGCCATCGCCCCTCCACTGGGCCTGGCCGCCTCCTGCCGTCGAGACCTGCCACTTGGCGCCGGTCGGGGGTACCGGCTGCACGTACACCTCGGCACGGCCTGATTCATCGGAGCTGTACGCCACGAGTTTCCCATCCAGAGAGAGTTGGGCCTTGGATTCGTTGGCCGGCGAGTCGAGCAACGCTTCGAGTTTGAATCCGTTGCTTCGCTGCGCCATATAGACGTCGTTGTCACCGCGGCCGTCCTCGCGCGCGCCGTCGAGAAGGAGCGTCTGGCCTCGTCGATCAAAGTAGTCAGGCCATTTATCTTTCTTGAATTCCGCGACGACCTTCCTCTGCCTGCCCGGCAGGAACTCGACGAGCGTCTGCTTCCCGTTCACGATGGCGGCACTGATGACGGTCGATCCATCCGGCGCCGCGGCAGCAGTGATGTACTGCTCGTTGGGGAACGATTGGAAGCGAATGACGCGCCCGCTCTTCAGGTCGACCTCGCACACGCCGTTGTCCGCGACTGTTACGACGACCTTCGATTCGCGTGCTGAAAACGTCGGTTCTGTGAATTCGTCGGGCGCGCCAACGGTGCCGAGGTTCGCGCCGGCCCGGTCGAACCACTTGAAGGTTGAGAGTCCGGTCCCGCCTGTCTGGAAGACGGCGATGCGGGGTAGGAGCGAGAGAAGCTGCGTATTGCGGCCCGACGTCAAAGTGAGATTCTGCGCGACCGGACGCGGCTCTCCCGTGAGCGACAGTCTCTTGAAGTCCACGTGCTGAATCAGCAGAACTCCGTCACGGACGTATGCGATCTCTTCTTCGTCGCAAGCAACGGCGGCCAGGCGCGCACCGATGAGTCGCGCCGTCGCCTTCGACGAGAGTGACGCGATCCACACTCCCTGAGTGGCAGGGGCACCTTGTTTGAAGTACACGAAATGATCACCGTCGGGAAAGAACGACGGGAATCGGTGGGTCCCATCCCCCGGCATCATCTGCGTAGCTGGGTGGGGCGCTCCACCGGACGCGCCGATCGCGGTCAGCGCAGACGACGTTGTGGCCGCATAGATGATGGTGCCGTCCTTCGACCATGATCCTCCGCGAGCGTCGGGAGCGTCACCGATGACGGCCGACGGCGAGCCCAAAAGACCGACCCGCTTCACCTTTCCGTCGCTGAAGAAGGCGATCGCTTGACCGTCCGGTGACCAGAACGGATAGGTCGCTCCCTCGGTGAACGGAATCGGCTTGGGATCGAAACTGTCGAGACTTCGCCAATACAGCCGTTTCGTACTCGTGGCGTCCTGACCGACGAAGATGATGGAACGGCCATTCGGCGCGACAGCAACTCCGCCACCGGATTCCGGACCGGCCAGTCGCAGCGCCTCGGGCATGCTGATCGTGAAGCGAAGCGGCGTTTGGCGCGCCGTGATGAACGCGTAGCCCGCCGCGATTGCGATCGCCGCGCCGATCAGAGCCGCGACTGACGCCAGGAGGATGGCCCGCGATCGGCGCCGCCGCCTGATGATCGGAGTGGCCACTCCCGCCTGCGATCCGGCCTCGCCGATCCACGTCAACTGCTCGGCGACATCATGCGCGCTCTGCCACCGGTCATCGGGATCCTTGGAGAGACATTTCGCGATGGTGTGCTCGAGCGCCGGCGGCGTGAGGGCCTGCAGCTGTGAGACTGGGATCGGATCGCGATCGACGATCGACGCGATGAGGCTGGTCTTCGTTTTGCCTTCGAAGGCGCGGCGTCCCGTGGTCATCTCGTACAGCAGCGCGCCGAAGGCGAAGATGTCGGTGCGAGGATCGGCCTCCTGCCCTTCGAGTTGCTCGGGTGCCATGTACTGAAACGTGCCGAGAATCGTTCCTTCCTGCGTCAGCGGCCTGTGCTCGGTCGCCCCATCAATGCTCACGGTGATCGGCGAAGCCGAAGACTTGGCCAGCCCGAAGTCGAGAAGCTTGGCTCCGGACTTCGTGATCACGACGTTGCCCGGTTTGAGGTCGCGGTGCACGATGCCTGCGCGATGGGCTCGGTCGAGCGCGGCGGCCACTTGCGCGCCGTAGCGCAGCACTTCGGTGAGCGGCAGCGGACCGCGCGCCAGGCGATCAGCCAGCGACTCGCCTTCGAGCGACTCCATCACCAGGTAGCTCGTGCCGTTCTCGTAGCCGATGTCGTGAAGTGTGCAGATGTTCGGGTGATTGAGCTGCGAGATCGTTTTCGCCTCGCGCTCGAAGCGCGCACGGAACTGCTCGTTCTGCGCGAGCGCGACCGGCAGGACCTTGATCGCCACCTGGCGGTCCAGTCGTGTGTCGCGCGCGCGCCAGACCTCCCCCATTCCTCCAGCGCCGATCCGCGAGACGATCTCGTACGGCCCGAGCCGCGTGCCGCTGTCAATCTGGATCGTCAATGCGTGGAGGGATCATGCGGGATTGTATAGGAGGGCACCCTCATGGGGTCGCACCTTTGCTTTCGTTGAAGCGCACGCGATGGAGCTGTCAACGGGTCGGGCGCGCAGATGCAGACGGACGGGGAACCGAACTAGGCCGGCACGGCAGAACTTTCTGGAGGTGATCTTGGCGGAGCCTTGGGCAACCAGCGCCGCCGGCCGTGCCGGCCTAGCGAGGGATCGAAACGCGGTGATCAGCAGAAAGTGCGAAGAGGCTCGCGACGATCAACCGCACGAATTGATGCATGAAACTTCCGAATTGAGGGAGGTAGCTCCTTGTACCAAAGGAGCATTAGTGCGGTCGCCGAGCGAGGCTGCCGCGCTCGTCTATAATCCGATCACTCCCCATGCAAGTCTCAACCGGTACGCGGCTGGGCCCTTACGAAGTCATCGCACCCATCGGCGCTGGCGGAATGGGGGAGGTTTATCGCGCGCGGGACACCCGTCTCGATCGCGATGTCGCCATCAAGGTGCTGCCAGCCGAGTTCAGCACGAACGAGCAGCTGAAGCTTCGTTTCGAACGCGAAGCGAAGACCATCTCCCAGCTCAACCATCCCCACATCTGCACGCTATTCGATGTGGGCGACGGTTACCTGGTCATGGAGCTGATCGAAGGGGAATCACTCGCCGACCGGCTGATCAAGGGAGCCCTACCTGCTGAACAGGTGCTGCGTGTCGGAATCGAGATCGCCTCCGCGCTCGACCGGGCGCACCGGCAGGGCATCGTCCATCGCGATCTGAAACCGGGCAACATCATGCTCACCCGGGGCGGCGCGAAGCTGCTTGACTTCGGACTGGCCAAGAGTGTTTCCAGCGGCGCGCTTCCGCTGGCTACAGCGATGGCCACCGAGGCGCGGCCGCTCACGCAGGAAGGGACGATCGTCGGGACGTTCCAATACATGGCGCCCGAGCAACTCGAAGGTCAGGAGGCGGACGCCCGGAGCGACATCTTCGCCTTTGGGACCGTGCTGTACGAGATGTTGACCGGCAAGCGCGCGTTCGAAGGGAAGACCAAAGCGAGCCTCATCGCATCGATTCTCGATCGCGATCCGATTCCGGTAACGACGCTGCAGCCGGTGACGCCGCCGGCGCTGGAGCATGTGATCACCACCTGCCTGGAAAAGGATCCCGAGGCGCGGTGGCAGACGGCGCATGACATTTTGCTCGAGCTGAAGTGGATCGACCGTGCGGGATCCGACGCCGGCGCGCCGGCAGTGACCGCACGGAAGCGCCGCATGCACGAGCGCGGCGCATGGGCGATCGCGGTACTCGGGTTGGTTACCGCAGGAGCCGTCGCCGCGTGGCACTTTGCCACGCGGCAGGCATCCCGCGTGATCCAGGCATCGCTCCTGGCGCCGGACAAGGCGCCGCTTCTCTTCGACGGTGCGACGGGCCCGATTGTCCTCTCGCGCGACGGCAGATGGATCGCGTTCATCGCAACTTCGGATGGCAAGAACATGATCTGGGTTCGTTCGCTCTCGGCCGGGTCGGCGCAGCAACTGGCCGGCACCGAGGGAGCGACGTTTCCCTTCTGGTCGCACGACGGCCGGTTCCTCGGATTCTTCGCCGACGGAAAAATGAAAAAGATCGCCTTCACGGGTGGACCGCCGCAGGCCGTGTGCGAAGTCGGGGCGCAGACGCGCGGAGGAACGTGGAATGCGGACGACACCATCGTCTTTACCCCGAGCTCGCGCGATCCGCTCAGTCGGATATCCGCGGGAGGCGGTAACGCTGTTGCGGTGACGCGCATCGACGAGAAGGCTGGCCAGTACTCACATCGTTTCCCCTGGTTCCTGCCGGATGGCCGTCATTTTCTGTATCTAGCGCAGTCGTTCACCGGGGGTCTCGACCGGAACAAGATTTACGCCGGATCGCTCGATGGAAACCTGAAGAAGCTCGTCGTCGTCGCGAATTCGCCGGTCATGTACGCGCCCTCCGGTCACATCCTCTTCATTCGTGATCGAACGCTCATGGCACAGCGATTCGACCCGAAACGACTGCAGGTCATCGGAGACGCGCAGCCGATCGCCGAGGATGTGCAGTTCTTTTCGAACACCAGTTCGGCGTCATTCGCCGTGTCCGATGGAGGTGTTCTCGCCTATCACACCGGCGCCGGCTCTTTGTTTCACCCGGTGTGGGTCGATCGCAGCGGGAAAGACGCAGGAGCCTTGAATGTGTCCGGCGATCTGTTTGGACCGCGTGTGGCGCATCACGGCGATCGAGTGGTCTACTCGATGGGGGATCCCCTGGGTTTGGGAGGCGATCTCTGGATTCTCGACATCGCGCGAAACGTCCCCACGCGATTCACCTTTGAGCCGGGGGACGATGGGTGGCCGGTGTGGAGTCCCGATGACTCGCGGGTCGCGTACTCCGCCGAACAAAAACAAGGCTTCCGGGACATCGTCGTCAAGGTGTCCAGCGGTGCTGCCCCAGCGGAAATCCTGTACAGCTCTCCGGCGCTCAACTTCGTGACGGACTGGTCCTTGGACGGGCGGTACATCTTCTTTCAGCAGATCGATCCAAAAGCGAGAACGCAATTCGACATCTGGGTCCTCGATGTCGAGAAGAAGACGGCGGCTCCTGTGCTTCGGACACGGTTCAGCGAGGTCGGGGCGGCGTTCTCGCCGGATGTCAAATGGATGGCGTACGCCTCCGACGAATCGGGGCAGCAGCAGGTTTACGTGCAGCCCTTCCCCGGTCCGGGAGGGAAATGGCAGATCTCCATCAGCGGCGGATCGTCGCCGCAGTGGAGTGACGACGGCAAGCAGCTTTATTTTCGCAGCGCCGATGCAAAGATGTGTGTGGTCAGCGTGGAAACCGTTCCGAGCTTCCGCGTCTCCAGTCCGAGCGTGCTCTTTCCTCTGCACGCCCGCAGCGCGATGGCCGGAAACCGCCAGTGGCATGTCGCCGGCGACGGGCAGCGGTTCCTGGTGAGCGAGGCGCTGCACGAAGAAGCGGCGGCGCCGATCACCATCGTCACCAACTGGGCCGAACAGTTGAAGAAGTGACGAAGCTGGTGCTGGTTGCGAGCGTGCCGCTCGATCGTGTCCGCGATGTCAGTGATGTTTCGGCTGGGATGTTTCGCTCGCCTCCGCAGCTCCCCGGCGCGCCGTGATGACGATGGACAGCTCATCGTTGCGAGGGTTGACGAAACGCATGACAATCCTTCCTTGATCGTCCATGGAGATCGTGGCCGGGCTGTTCACCGAAGCGAGCATCCAGCCGGCAGGCAGAGTGACGAAGTTCACCGGCCGTCCCAGCGTGCGTTTCCACAGAAGCTCGCCGTTGGCAACGCCATAGCCGATCGGATCGGTGTAGGTCTCCTCGACGCGAATCCGCGCAGAACGTCCTTGCGCAATGGGCTGCGCCAGATCACCCTGCACCACGACTGACTTCGGATCCGCCTTGTCCGGGTAGTAGCCCAGCGCGTTCGATTCTTCACCGGTGATGGTGTGCGTAGGGAGTGGCTTGCCGGTGTCGAGGTCGATCATCTTCGCGTCGGGAGACACGACGCTGCCCTTGCGCACGAAGCTGTGCACGGATTTCTGTCCCGGACGGATCACGGTGAAGTCGTGGGAGATGCGGAACTGATGCGTCTGAGGTTCGAGCAGCCAGTAGCGGATCTCACGGTCCTGTTCCGCGCGGTGAACGGATTCCTGGGCCAGCAGCGAACAGGGGATCAGCGCCAGAAGAACAAGGAGGTGCTTGCTCATGGAATCCTCCGGGCCACGAGTTTCACCGGTAGCTGATCGTCGCGGTCGTTGAGGAAACTGACGCGGATGCGCCCGTCGGGGTCGGTGGAGACGATGCCCGGCGCGGTGGACCCCACCAGCTCCCATTGCTTCGGCAGCAGCACCACGTTCCGCTTGATGCCGAGGGGGCGATCGAAGACGAGCTGGCCGTCTTTGACAGAGTACGAGGCGGCATCCGTGTAGGTCTTGAGGATGCGGATGCGGGTCTGGCCGCCTTTGGGAACCGGATTGGGAAGATGAACCCTGATGAATTGCGCGTCGTCGGTGGTCTTGTCGGACACCAGTCCGCTGGACTTCGCCTCCTTTCCGCTCACGACTTCGAACGGCAATTCCTTTCCCGTCGCACGCGCCAGCACCCGCTCTTTCGAGACCACGGAGCCTGATCGGATCGGATTGAAAAACAGTGCCGCCCCCTCGGTCGCCTGGGTGACGTCGTAGGTGATGGCGAATTGATGAGAGTCAGGTGGCAGCAGGTCGTAAAGCGTGAACTCGTCGGCGGCAAGCAGGGGACCAGCGACGAGGAAGGCCATGAAGACAGCTTGCCGTGTGGGCCGACGGACGACGTGCATTACTTCCTCCGACTGCGATCGCTCAACGGGTCTGCCAGTCGCAAACAGACCCGAGCGAACGCCAGGATCGTAGCATCCCGACGAGAGGTGAACTGGAGTCCGACACCGATGCAAAGAGGCGAGACGCCGCGTTTGCGAGCCCCGTAGGGGCGATTGAACTTAGCCCAGGACTTCAGTCCTGGGTTTGATTCCGCATGAATGCGAAGTCCCGTAGGGACGATTGAAGATGTCGCAACGAAGCATGTTCAACCGTCCCTCCGGGACTCGGTTGGAGGTGCCCCTCAACTCCCAGGACTGAAGTCCTGGGCTAAGGTCAATCGCGCCTCCGGCGCTTTGCAGCGTGGAGTTGGACGGCGGCAATCTACAGATCCTTTGGTGTCAGGCCGGTGCGTTTGGCGATTCGCGCAAGCATGCGAGGACCAAGCTCGTCACGTTCGTGAAAGGCGAAAACGAAATCTGGCCAACCAGCTCGCTGCAGAATGCTGTGAGAGCTTCCGGACTGACGTTTCACGGACCAGCCAATGCGGAGAAGAGCGGCGAGAACACGATTGGCTTTAGCAGCGGACCAGTTCATTCGTGGACAGCGAAAACACCGTGGATCTCTGGAATGTCTTCGCCATGCTCGAGCCGATCAGCGAGCACCCGAAACGCGAGAGCTTTTGCTTTCGTGACAGCTTCATCGCGACTCGAACCGTATGCGAGGACTCCGGGAAGGTCCGTGACTTCGCCAATCCAGCGGCCGTCGTCTTCTCGCTCGATTTCTACGGTGAAGTCGCTCATCCGGAGATCGTACACGTTGATCCGCGTTGCGAGAAATTTGCCGTCCAACGTTAGCCCGCCGAGGGACCCCCGATATACTCGGTGGCGTGATCCTCGACTTTGAGTGGGATCCTGATAAGGACCGGTCGAATCAGGGGAAGCACGGCGTTTCGTTTCTTGAAGCAACGTCCGTGTTCGACGACTCGCTCGCTCGCACCGTGCGAGACCCACGGACTTTCGAAGGGGGTATCGTTGGGCCACGACGGGTTACTCCCCGGCGAGGTGGCTCATCGTGATCTGGTATGCGGAGCGCGGTGATCGGGTCCGAATCATCGGAGCCAGGGAAGCGACGCCGCAAGAACGAAGAGACGATGAATCAGAAATCCAGCGAAGAAACCGACGAGATGCTTCCGGAGTACGACTTTTCAAACGGAGTCCGGGGAAAGTATTTCGAGAGATCCCGTGAGGGGACGAACGTCATCCTGCTGGAGCCCGACCTGGCGCGAGTCTTCCATGACTCCGCCGCCGTGAACGCTGCGCTTCGCCAGTATCTTTCTGAGCATGGAGACGCTGCTCACAAACCGGTGGGCTGACGAGCGCCTGCAGCGGGCGTGGCGCTGCGCGAATGGGTCGCCAGTGCGCTACCTTTCGGCGTCGCGGGCCAACCCGCCTTTGAAGGTTGATTAGAGCGATTCTTGGTAGGGCACGCTCGTCCCACGCCGCACTGCGTCGCTACCTAGCTGACAGCCGC
>JBKJQB010000298.1:0-4204 GCA_046594105.1 Thermoanaerobaculia bacterium | reverse complement strand
GCGCCCATCGGCTCGCGCGATGTGCTGGACATCAAGGTTTTTCAGGATCCCGCGCTCAACACCCGGGTTACGGTGACCGACGACGGCAAGATCACCATGCAGCTCCTGGGGAAGGTGGACGTCAGCGGTCTGACGCCGGTGCAGGTCGAAACAAAAATCAAGACCCTGCTGGAAGCACGCTTCATCAACAAGGCGGACGTTGCGGTGACGGTGGTGGAAGCCGGCAGCAAGCCCATTTCGGTGATCGGCGCCGTGATGCGTCCCGGCAGAATCCCGGCGACCGGAAATCTCACGTTGATTCAGGCCATCACACAGGCCGGCGGCCTGGCTCCCGCGTACGGAAGGACGCTGTACATTCTCCGCAGCAGCGCGAACGGGCTGAGCGATCAACTGGCCGTCGATGTCGACGATCTGATCATCCGCGGAAACGCAGATCTGAACGTGCCTTTGCGGGCAAATGACGTGATCAATATCCCGTCCGAGTCCCTGGTGACCGTGTACGTGCTGGGCGAGGTGATGCGTCCCGGCAAGGTTCAGTTCCCTCGCTCGCAGCAGCACCCGACGCTCCTTCAGGCGCTGGCGGATGCAGGTGGTCTCACCGATCGCGCATCGCGGACGGTCGTTCTGAAGCGGTGGGTCAACGGTGCGGAAACGACCATCGAGAAGAATTTCAAGCGCATCATCGACGGAAAACAGACCGATCTCCCTCTGCTCGACAACGACACCATCGTGGTGAAAGAGAGCCTTTTCTAGCCCTGCAGGTTCTGCAGGAAGCTGACGCCAGCTGAATCCGTTACGATGGCAGCGTCGCGCGATGGAAGTGGGTCTCTAGGCACCATCGGGAACGCGGACGAACGGCCGGCATGGATCTGAAGACTCAGGAAGTCCACCTCTCCCACTACTGGAATGTGGTGCACAAGCGATGGAAGGTCGCCTTGTCAATCCTGTCGGTGGTCATGCTGGGAACCCTGCTGGCCAGCTATTTCGCGAAGCCGCTCTACCGCTCCTCGATCCAGATCCAGATCGAGCGCGAGAACCCGAACCAGATGACCGTGGACGATCTGTTCGGGATTGCGGCCTCCGATCAGGAGTTTCTCCAGACGCAGTACGTCGTCCTGCGCAGCCGGGGATTGCTGCAACGGGTGATCGATGAACACAAGCTGCTCCTCGATCCCGAGTTCTATCCTGCAGGAATCCAGGGAAATACTCCCGAGAGGAACCAGCAGATCCGCGATTCCATGGTGGGAGCACTGGCCAGCGGCCAGGAGGTCCAGCCGGTCAAAAATACCTCGTTGGTGGAGATTCACTACACCACCACGTCTCCCCGCCTGGCGCGGAAAGTCGCTGAAGGAATCGGCGAGTCGTACATGCGCATGAACACTGAGCAGAAATTCGAGTCCGTCCGCGCGGCCGGAGAATTTCTGGACCGGCAGATCGCGCAGATCCGCCGTGACATCGATCAGACCCGCAGCCAGATGCAGAAGTATGGAGCGAGCACCGGGCTGATTTCGACTGACGACGCGAACAGCATGAGCGCGACCCGGATCCTGAAGGACACCACCGACTTTCAGAACTCCCGGAATGCTCGGATCGAGAAGCAGGGCGTTTATGACTCGATCGCTCGCAGCAGTCCCGACACCATCGCCGCCGGTGACCCGCTGGTTGCGCAGTTGACCGCCGAACTGGCCAGCCAGCAACGTGATTACGACCAGAAGCTGGCTACGTTCAAGCCGGATTATCCGCAGATGATCAGCCTGAGGGCTTCGATCGAGCAGATCCGCCGGGCCCGGGTCTCCGCGGTGGTCAATGCCTACGCCAGGCGGAAAGAGGAAGCCCGGCGCGACCTGGAAGCGGCACAGCAGGCCGAGAACCAGATGTCCTCCGGACTGGAGTCCCAGCGGCGCACTGCCATGAGCGTGAACGCCAGCGCCGCCGGTCTGGTCGATCTCAGCCGCACCCTGAGCAGCAAACAGGACCTCCTCGCTCAGCTGGAAAAGCGGCAGAACGAGACTGAGGTCACCGCTCGCCTGCGCGGGTCCAGCACGTCGAACATTCACTGGGTGGACCACGCACAGGTCCCGGCCCGCTTCAACGTGACCATGAAGAGAAACCTGCAGAGCGCCTTCCCCCTGGGGGTCGTCCTCGGTCTCGCAGCAATTTTCTTCCTGGAGTACATGGATCGATCGATCAAGACCCCGGAAGAGCTCGAGCGCGTCACCAGCTTTGCTTCGCTGGGCGTCATTCCGTCCGCCAACTCGTTGAGCGGCCGGGCGTACGGCTACGGCGCCAGCCGCGGAAGCGCCAACCTCCGCCCGGTCAGCGCGCCTTCCGCCGAGGGGGCCGGCGGGATCGATCTCCTCCCGCATCTGGATAGCCGGTCGCCGATCGCGGAGGCCTACCGCGCCTTCAGGACTTCGCTGCTGCTGGCCTCGGCCAGCTCACCAAAAATCATGGTGATCACCTCGACGTTCGCACGGGAAGGGAAGACCACCACGTCGGTGAACCTGGCAACCGTGCTCGCGCAGATGGGCAAGCCAGTCCTTCTGATCGACGCCGACCTCCGCCGGCCGCGCCTCCAGAAAATCTTCCGCGGGAAATCCGGGCTGGGGCTGGTCAACTATCTCGCCTCGAGCACTCCGATCGATGACGTGATTCAGGACAGCGTCGTGCCCAACCTCTCCATCATTCTGTCGGGGCCGACGCCTCCCAATCCTTCCGAGTTGCTCGCGTCCGATCGGATGAAGACCCTGCTTCATGAACTCCGTTCCCGCTTCGCTTTCGTGATCTTCGATTCTCCACCGGTCATGGCCGTGACCGACTCGCTCGTCCTCGGAGCCAACGCGGACGGCGTGGTGCTGTGCGTTCACGGTGGCCAGACCCCTCGCGAACTGGTCCAGCGGGCTGCCGAGCGGCTCCGCCAGAGCAAGATCCCCGTGCTGGGAGCGCTGCTCAACAACCTCGACCTGCAGCAGTACGGATACTCGTTCAAAAAGAATTACTACGATTATTACGATAGCGACCAGGGCGCGGCGAAGAACGCTCGCGTGAGCTGATTCCGTCGGCGTCACTCGCTGGGCCTGGCGAAAAGTCTCCTCCACTCGTGATCGACATCCACCATCACTGCCTGCCCGGAGTCGACGACGGCCCTCGCTCGATGAGCGAAGCCGAGGACCTCTGCCGGATGGCGGCAGCCGAGGGGATCAACACGATCGTGGCCACCCCTCACGTACTGCGCGGACGTTGGCAGAACACCTCCCGCGATCGATTGGAGGACTTGCTGGCCCAGCTCTCCAATCGTCTGGGCGGCTCTCCGCACCTCTTGCTGGGCTCGGAATACTGGTTCGGACACGACATGGATGAGGTGCTACGCGCAGGAACTCCAATCATCCCGCTCGCAGGTGGCCGATCGGTGCTGGTCGAGTTCCCGTCCCAGGCCATGCCCCCGCTGGCTACTCAACCTCTCCACCGGTCACAGCTGGATGGATGGCTGCCCATCCTCGCTCACCCGGAAAGGAATGACGTGCTCCGCGCAAAGCCCGAGCTCCTGATTTCCCTGCTCCGAATGGGCGTTCGGGCTCAGGTCACGGCAGGCAGCCTGATCGGGGAGTTTGGTCGCGAGGCACAACAGGCCGGCCTGGACTGGATCAAAGCAGGGCTCGTGCACGTAGTGGCCACAGACGCCCACAACTGCAAGAAGCGACCTCCACAGTTCCGCCGTGCATGGGAGCGCGTCGCCGAAACCTGCGGGGAGCCGGTGGCCCGAGCGCTCTTTGTAGACAACCCTCTGGCGATCGTGGAAGGACGGGAACTGCCTTATGATCCGGACATTCCGGACCGTCTCGAGAGTCCAGGGCTCATCGAGCGTCTCCGCCGGTTGGTCCGCCCCGTGGGGCGTTAGAAATTTTCACCTTCCCGGGTCGCTTTGTGAAGATAACCATGATCAAAACCCGCGCAGCGCTCAGTGTCGCGCTTCTCTTGCTGGCCACCGTTACCAAAGCCCAGCAGCAGGGCGTTGTCGAACACTCAGCCCCGAGCTGTTTTGTCACCGGCGCGATGCCGCTGTTGGCCTGCTCGACCTCCAGCGCCGGCACGCTGCGCGCCTACTTTCGCAAAGTGGGCAACACCGACTGGTGCTCGGTGGATGGGAACAACCGCGGCCGCCGGTCCGACGTCACGCTGCCACGGTTCGAAACGAACGACCAAC